>CAMAQF010000067.1 GCA_945860265.1 Emticicia agri
AGCAGGTAAAAATCCAAATATACCAGTAGATACTGACGGTGATGGCAAGCCTGATTGGATTTAGATTCAGATAATGATGGAATTCCAGACAAAGTAGAAGCAGGTAAAAATCCAAATATACCAGTCGATTCTGATGGCGATGTTAAGCCCGATTATTTGGATTTAGATTCAGATAATGATGGAATTCCAGACAAAGTAGAAGTAGGTGCAAATCCAAGCGTACCAGTAGATACTGATGGTGATGGTAAGCCCGATTATTTGGATTTAGATTCAGACAATGATAGTATTCCAGATAAAGTAGAAGCAGGTGCAAATCCAGGCGTACCAGTAGATACCGATGGTGATGGTAAACCTGATTATTTGGATTTGGATTCAGATAATGATGGAATTCCAGACAAAGTAGAAGCTGGTAGTAGACCTAGTACACCAGTAGATACCGATGGCGATAGTTATCCTGATTATTTGGATTTAGATTCAGACAATGATAGTATTCCAGATAAAGTAGAAGCGGGTATCAATCCAAGTGTACCAGTAGATACCGACAAAGATGGCAAGGCTGATTATTTGGATATTGATTCAGATAATGATGGAATTTCCGATAAGGTAGAAGCAGGAAGCAATCCAAATTTACCAGTAGACACTGATAAAGATGGTATAATGGATTTTAGGGATACAGATAGTGATAATGATGGGATACTTGATAAATTGGAAGATGATTTAGATTACGGTAATTTACCAGATTGCGATAATGACAATGTGCCTAACTACATCGATGCAGATCAATGTGAAACCTTTACACCTGAAGGTATCTCACCAAACGGTGATGGTAGAAATGATGTACTAATTATTCCAGGGATAAAGGCGAAAAACAATAATCGAATTGCTATTTATAATAGATGGGGTAGTCTTGTTTATGAAAAGGAAAATTATCAAAACGATTGGGGTGGAGAAGCCAATGTGAAAAATATTGTATTAGAATCTGATGGTTTATTACCTGACGGGACATACTATTACGTAGTATTATTTGATAACAAATTGGCAACAAAAGCGGGCTTTATTTACATAAATCGCTTAAATAATTAATATAAATCTAAATCAAGGTGTATCAATAGTTTAGGCTAGATACACTTTGATTTATCTCTTAAATTCTTATCAATTAAAATTAAGTGAGACAATGAAAATATCTATTTATATAATAATAATTTTATGTTTTGGTTTAGACTGTTTTTCTCAAGTAGAACCCATGTATGGGATGTATCGGTATAATCCCTTAGTTATATCACCAGCTTTTGCAGGAAAAGATAGCGTTAGCAGCGTTACATTAATGGATAGGCTGCAGTGGGTAGGAGTAGCAGGTGCACCTAAGACTCTTGGAGTAACGGGGAGTTTGAAGACGAAATCTAAATCTGGATTTGGAATTAATTTTTTACAAGATAAAGCAGGACCGATGCGAAATACCATTTTCGGAGTTGACTATGCTTATCATACAGTTTTAAACAAAAACATGAGGTTTTCGGGAGGGATAAGAGCATCTCTCAACGACCAAAGCCTTAATCTAAATGGGTTAAAATTGATTGATGTCAATGATCCTAATTTTGGCCAAAATGTAAGAACAGGCTTTAGACCGAATTTTGGTTGGGGCGTAAATTTAAGTTATAAAAATACTTTTATAAGTATTTCAGAACCAATAATGTTTCGCTATAATTTTGGTGATTATGATAAAAATAAAAACTACATAGACAATGCACATTATTATATCATGCTAGGTATGTCTGTTGATATTTCAAAGAGTATCCAATTGAAGCCTTCAATGATGATTCGTGCAACTTCAAATGCCCCTCTGAGTGCTGACATTAACCTACTTGCAAACTTTCAAGAAAAATTTGATTTAGGTCTAAGTTATCGTAATAACAATAGTCTTGGAATTCAATTAGGATATTTGTCATTTAAAAAATACTATATTGGTTATATTTATGAACTTCCTACCTCTGAAATAAGACCTTCTTCTTTTCAGACTCATGAATTGGCACTAAAATATTTGTTTACCAAAAAACAGTAAGTGTTATTTAAAATTTCTAAATACCCAAATTTTAAGTACTTAGCCAATTTTAATTCTGATTTTATTCATCAGATTAACTTACACATAAAACCCTAATTAGCCCATAAAACGGTTAATTAGGGTTTTATGGTTTAGTACAATAGTCAATTTTCACTATATGCATCCAATAATCTAAACTGAAAGAGCTTTACAAACAGATGCAATTTCCCATATTCGAAACAAATCGTATTTATTTAAATAAGTAAGGAGAAAAATTTAATCGACAAATTGAAATAATGTAAATATTGATTTTAGTATTTTATCCCCGCGGGGAACCGTTGCAAAGGCAAACTATCTCTTGAGTCTAATTTAATGTTTTTTGTCTAGTACTTATATAGATTCGTCATTAAGGTATTTTTATAAATAAATCTTTTGTTCTTTACTATTTTCAGCATAAAATCTATTTTGTTTTTATACCCAAATAGGTATATATTTACATATTTACTATTATATCTAATAAGGTATGAAAAACATATCATAGATTGCTCAATTCATCAAAAAAAGCCTAAGAATTTAAAATTACTCAAGATGAACTTGCTTTTAAAGCTGGAGTTAAGCTTAGTTTTGTAGGTGAATTGGAACAAGGTAAGACTACTTTGAAACTTGATAAAGTTATCCGATTCCTCGATTTATTTGGAGTGACCTTGACATAATCTTGTGTCAGCCATAGTGGAGCTGCCGTTGTTACAACGGCCTTAGAGAAAAAGAATTATTTAAGTACCTAATCAAAAAAAATGCAAAATAAACTCATAAACGAAACAAGTCCATACTTACTTCAACACGCCCATAACCCCGTTGAGTGGTTTCCGTGGGGCGAAGAAGCCCTACAAAAAGCCAAAGATGAAGATAAACCGATTTTGGTAAGTATTGGTTATTCAGCTTGCCATTGGTGTCACGTCATGGAGCGAGAATCTTTCGAGAACCAACAGATTGCTGAAATCATGAATGAGCATTTGGTCTGCATCAAAGTTGACCGTGAAGAACGCCCCGATGTTGATGCAATTTATATGGATGCTCTGCAATCAATGGGGTTGCGTGGCGGTTGGCCGCTCAATGTTTTTCTGATGCCTGATGCCAAACCTTTTTATGGAGGTACGTATTTTCCTGCACCTAATTGGGCAAATTTGGTCGAAAGCATAAGCAATGCCTTCAAAAATGACCGTAAAAAATTACAAAAATCGGCTGAAGGTTTCACGCAAAACATGCATAGCAAAGAGAGCGACAAATATCAAATGGATATTTCGGACGATGGACTAAAGATTTCAGTAGAAGAACTCACCACGATTTTTAATCGCCTACACAAAGATTTTGATTTCGAGAAAGGTGGAATGAATCGCAGTCCTAAATTTCCTATGCCAAGTATTTGGAAGTTTTTGCTCAGATATTATACCATTACTAAAGATAAACGAGCCTATCAGCACCTTATTCACACACTTGATAGAGTTGCCTTGGGAGGAATTTATGACACAATCGGCGGCGGTTGGACCCGCTACTCAACCGATGAAGATTGGAAAGTTCCACATTTTGAAAAGATGCTTTACGACAATGGGCAATTAGTTTCGTTATACGCAGAAGCATACGCTTTAACAAAATCAGAAGGCCAGCCTGATGAATTTTACAAAGCCAAAGTAAGCGAAACCATCGTATGGCTCGAACGAGAAATGATAAGTGAAGAAGGTGGTTTTTACTCAGCCTTAGATGCTGATAGTGAAGGCGAAGAAGGAAAGTTTTATATTTGGGAAAAATCTGAAATTGAAGCAATTTTGGGAGAAGAGGCAGCTCCATTTTGCAAAACTTTCGAGTTTTCAGAACACGGAAATTGGGAAAACGGCAAAAATGTGGTGCATCTTGAAGAGCGTGATTTCATGGAAAATGGTTTACCGTTGAACCAAGAAATCAAGCAAAAACTCTTTGATTATCGAGCGAAAAGAATTCATCCAGGACTTGATGATAAAATATTGTGTTCTTGGAATGGCCTAATGCTCAAAGGTTTAGTAGATGCTTATCGATATCTCGATACGCCAAAGTTTTTGGAATTGGCTTTACAAAATGCTAACTTCATCAAAGTAAAAATGAGCATCAAAGTCACGACCGAAGATGGGGCAGAAGGGCGTGGGCTTTGGCACAATTATAAAAATGGCAAAGCAAATATCGTGGCATATCTCGAAGATTACGCCAGTATGATTGATGCTTATACTACCCTTTATCAAGTAACTTTCGATGAAACTTGGATAAAAGAAGCCGAATTATTGGCTAACTATACAATTGCTAATTTCTATGATGTAGAAGACGAGTTTTTCTATTTTACCGATATTCAAGGCGAAGAATTAATTGCCAGAAAAAAAGAAATTTTCGATAATGTGATTCCTGCCTCTAACTCAATGATGGCTGCTAATCTATATAATTTAGGACTTTTGCTCGGCAGAAAAGATTTTATCGAAATCAGTAATTTGATGTTGGCAAAAATGAAACGCATCGTTTTGACCGACCCTCAGTGGGTTACGCAATGGGCTTGTTTGGCAACGCAACATACAAAACCAACTGCCGAAGTGGCCATTGTCGGTACTAATTTAAAAGAAATGCGAAAACAAATTGATGCAGATTTTATGCTCAATAAAGTTTTTGTAGGTACGGAAACCGACTCAAAACTACCACTTTTGCAAAACCGAACAGCAAAAAATGGCGAAACAAGCATTTTTGTATGTTTCGATAAAACTTGTCAATTGCCAACAACCAAAGTTGCCAAAGCTTTAAAACTAATGTCAGGCGAAGTTTAACTTTGCCTTATTTTATATTCGTAATCAAAAACAAAATGAAAACCAAACATCAAGTATTATTCCTAATCTTTATCATTTTTGGTGCAAATGCCCAGAAAATAAGCGGTTCGGCGGTCCGAAAATTACCCGAATACAAATTATCTAAAAATGAAATCGAAGCACACATTCGTTTCATTGCATCGGATGAAATGTTGGGGCGTCGAACTGGCGAAATTACCAATAATGTTGCCGCTCGATACGTAGCTGAAAATTTCCGTTTACAAGGTTTAAAAACACCAAACGGACAAAAAGATTATTTGCAGCCAGTACCTTTTGAAATGGTTAAACCAACAAAAAAAGGAGAGATTTTAGTTGGAACAGACTCACTTAAATGGACAAAAGATTTTATTATGTTGAGCGGAAAAGCTACAAAACTTGAAAATATTCCAGTAGTTTTTGTGGGCTATGGTTGGGTCGATGATAAACAAGACGATTATAAAGGTCTTGACGTAAAAGGCAAAATTGTAATAGCTCAATTTGGTATTCCGAATAGCGATGACCCGAACGAAAACCTCAAAGGTTCATCTAAAAAAGTGGATTTTGCAGCAAAAAATGGTGCTTCAGCATTTATTCAATTATATAATTTGAAATATCCTTGGACAGCTATTTCAAACTTCATGGGTGGTGAAAAACTCAAATTGGCTCCTGAGAATTCTTCAAATGCAAACCTCATTCCGCATATTTGGGTGAGCAATGTCCACATTAAAAAGTTTGCCAAAGAAACACTCTCTACGCTCAGCATAAATGTAAGCGAAGTTTCAAATAAAACAGTAATGTCTTATAATGTTTTAGGTGTTTTGGAAGGTTCTGACCCAGTTTTGAAAAACGAATATGTCGTGCTAACTGCTCATTTCGACCACGTTGGAACTGGTAAAAAAGGTGGTCGAGTAACAGAAAGCGATACGATTTTTAATGGTGCAAGAGATAATGCCTTTGGTACAACTGCCATTTTATCAGCAGTAAAAGCTTTCACACAAAAACCAGCTAAGCGTTCGATTTTATTCATTGCCTACACGGGCGAAGAAATCGGACTGTTGGGTAGTAAATATTACGCCGATCATCCACTTGTGCCTTTGAAACAGTGTGTTTATAGCCTCGACTGCGATGGTGCTGGCTATAACGATACTACCAAAGTAACAGTTATTGGTCTTGAACGCACTGACGCTCAACCACAAATCGAAGCAGGAGCAAAGGCTTATGGTCTTACGGCAATTTCTGATCCAGCTCCCGAACAAAATCTTTTCGACCGCTCAGACAATGTAAATCTGGCAGCAAAAGGTATTCCTTCACCTGATTTTGCACCAGGTTTTACAGCTTTTGATGCAGAAATAAATAAATTTTATCACCAAGTATCTGACAGTCCAGAATCGGTAAATTATAATTATTTGCTAAAATTCTGTCAAGCCTATATTTACTCAGCTCGTTTGATTGCTGACCGCCCAACTGCTCCAAAATGGAAAACTGGCGATAAATACGAAAAAGCGTTTAATGATTTGTATGGTAAGTAATCATTACAAAATTTTCCCACTAAGCGATTCGGCCATAACGATTGATTTTGGCAATGTCATTGATGAAAATATCAATGACATTATTATGCAATTATATAAAAACTGCACTAAAAACACTTTTGTTGGCATGAAAGAAGCAATGCCTGCGTATGCTTCATTGACAATTTTTTACGATGTATTTAGTGTCAGAAGAAAATATACTTTCTTTAAAACTGCTTATGCTTTTGTTGAAGATTTTTTAATTAAAAGTTATGAAAATATCGGCGAAGAAGAGAGTTTTCAAAAAAGAATCATTGAAATTCCTGTAGTTTATGATGGCGAAGATTTGAGCTATGTAGCTAATTATCATCAGATTAGCGAAGCACAGGTAATAGAATTACATAAAACCCCAATTTACAGAGTGTATATGATGGGATTTTTACCAGGCTTTGCTTATATGGGAGGATTAGATGCCCGAATAGCAACGCCACGGAGGGCAACGCCACGAACGAAAGTTCCTGCTGGAAGCATTGGTATTGCAGGAAATCAAACAGGGATTTATCCTTCAGAAAGCCCTGGAGGATGGCAATTAATTGGTAGAACAGAATTACAACTTTATACGCCCAATTCTTCTGATATTACTCTTTTAAAAGCTGGAGATTTAGTAAAATTTATTGCCTTGTAATTGGGGAATTGGTTATTGGGAAACTGGGGGAATTGTTTATTGGTTTACTGGGAAACTGGTTATTGGGAAATTGGGGAATTTGTATATTTCACCAATTCCCCAATAACAAATTTCCAATCACTATTTTAAAGGAGTTAAATCTACTTTTCTAAATTCTACTTCTGCACCTTCAGCTTGAAGAGCGATTTGTCCTTTTTGGGCGGTTGCACCAAAACCATCGTTGACAATATCGCCATTTACCCAAACTTTTATTTTATCTCCTCGGCACTCAATTGTCATTTTATTCCATTCACCAAGTGGTTTTTCTGAATTATCTGTCAAATTTTTAACTCGGCGTTCTTTTCCTTCTGTGATTCCCCATTTTTCTTTTGGTCCACGTCTGCTTTCCATATTTTCTACCTTAATATCTTCTACGATGCACCAAAAATCCCCTGCGTTTTCATGCATCATCTGTACTTCTATAGATTTTGGAAACATTCCATATAATGCACGAGGCGTTGAAGCATGCACTAATACACCACAATTTCCAGGTTTTCCTGCAAAACGATATTCTAATTCCAATAAGTAGTTTTCGTATCTATCCTTAGTAAATAAATGACCTTCGGGTGTTCCCATACTCACCAAATTTCCGTCTCTGATAATAAATGATTTTCTGAGATTTGGGTCTTTATCTGTAGCTGGTACATCACTATACCAATTATTTAGGTCTTTACCATTGTATAGATGTATTGTTTGGGTAAAGGCTTTTTCTAAGCTAAAAACAATTAGAGCAAGTACAATAAGATATTTCATTTTGGAATAATAGTTTCAGGTTTAATTAAGTCCCAAAGTAAATGAATTTTTTGATTTTTGTGCTAAATTTTTACTATTCAATATAATTCGTTGAACAGGTAAATTATCCCATTTGGTTTTGAAACTTACATATTCCATGCCTTCTGTTGAAGGTAAATCGGTCGAAACTTCCCATACTTTTGGGTCATATTGTAGATTTATTACTTGTCCTTTTGGGGTTTTGAGCGTAATTTTTCCAGCAACTGAATTATCAATCGTACAGATTGTCATAAAAACTTGTTGCAATGAAGTTGGCTTTTGGTTCAAAGCATAATCATCCGTTAGTTCAACTGTATTTTTTACTCGATTCAATTTTACGGTTCTATTCCAAGATACTATTCCTGCATTTTTGTCGTAAGCATTCGCAATATCGAGGTTGAGTGTTGCTTCTTTATCTGAAATTATACTTTTTACATTAACTGCTTCAAACTCTCGGCCTGCTTTCTGGCCTAAACCATTAATTATAGGCAAATTATGGTATTGCGACTGCGTAAACCAAAGCTCGTAGCGTTGAGCCGAGAAAGTACGAGCGGTGTAATTTCCACGACCAGCATCAATAATAACTGGCTCGCCATTGGCATAAAGCATAAAATCACCTACATCATTATGGTTATGGCTTTCAGCGTTATGACCTCCGTGGGTTGCCATGAAAAATCCATTATTTGCTCTTGCCGTTAGTACTTGAATATCACCAAACCAAGCATCATTGACCGGCACATAAGGGGCTAAATCTTTCTGTACTTGCTTGATAGACAGATAGTTTTCGATTCTGCGTGGACGTTGATTGTTTCCTCCCATCGAAGCCGAAGTAAAGTTTTTGAAAGCCCATTGTCCCATCTGAATCATTTTTTCATCCTTCAAGACATTTCCAAAACGATAAAGCATTAATCCATCGGGGCGAAGTTTTGGGTCGGCATCGGCAAAATTTACGAAATAATACCCGCTTATGTGGGTCTTATAAACATACGAAGCCATTTTTTTGATAAGTGGCTCTTCATAAACATTGATATGATTTTTAGTGGCATTGCCCAGCAATTCTAGACAGTCGAACACACTCGCACCTGCGGCAAACCAATAACTTGGACCTTCGTCGCAACCACCGTCTTCACCCAGTCCATTGAGGTAAAGGTCGGTACCGAGCATTGTTCCGTAAATCATTTCAGCACGACGTTTTTCGTCTTTTTCGATTAACAAAGTGGCAGAAATCCAATTTGACATAATCCAAGGATTCCAATTATTGACTGATTTTGTTTTGCTCATCCAACCATAATTATCTGATTTTGTGAGCATTGGCTCAAAAATACGTTTATTGGTTTCGTGGTAAATTCTTTTACGGAGAAGTTTATTGATGTTGTCCAATTTTTCACCAACAAAATAGTCGGCCAGACCCAAAACAGCAGCTGTTTCCGCCGAAAATAAATCTACAACTGGATTTTCTACATCGGGCAAACCTCTAATATGAGCGGGTACTCCCCAATAACTTTCTTCGCAAATTGACCAAACTCCATTCATAATTGCTTCCACGAATCGGCCTTTATCTTCAACACTTTCAGCCAAAATCAAATCAGTCAATGCGTTTCGTTTGCCGAAAGACAGTTTTCCGTGACGTTCACGGTCGCCAGAGCGTACGTAATCTAAAGATGTTGTAGCAGAAATTGCTTCAAACTTAAAATCGAGTAATTTTTCGCCATTTTTTACGATATCTTTCAAAACACTATCAGGGACTGCCGCTTGCCATTCTTCGGGAGTTTTTGGGTAGGGGTGATAATCTTTGAGTGGTATCAAAGATTTTTTTACCTCGTCGAGCGAATATTTTTTGGCAAAAATGTTTCGCTGGGTAACTTGTGCAAAAAGGATATTGCTAAAAAGCAGTGTTAAAAATAAAAATATTTGTTTCATTTGAGTGTCTTTAAAGAGTTTTTAATAACGGTTCATCATATATAAAATTCCACGAACATAGCCGACCGATTCGGCCAAACCACCTTCGGCATTATCAGCATCTTTTTCGTATTCGATACTCATAACACCTTGATAATTAATATCTTTAAGTGCTTTCATTAATTTAGGCATATCAATTACTCCTCGTCCAATTTGAATAGATTCGCTTTTTGCTACTATTCCATCGACATCTTTTAGGTGCATATCATACATTCTATGGCCGTATTTTTTGATGGCTTCAATCGGATTCATGCCAAGTCTAACTACGTGACCAATATCAATACAAAGCCCTATTCTTTTGTCGAGATTCACAATTTTATCATAGACGGTAGCTGGCGTAGGATATACTTCATCTCCCGGGCCATGATTATGAATTGCCAGCTTGATGTCGTTTTCTTTAACATATTTTTCTACCAATGGCAATAAATCGTGATTTGGAACACCGATTATCATTTTCATGCCCGCCGCTTTGGCGTAGCGAAAAGCATTTTTAACTTCGGCTTCGTTTTTCATATAAATCACTCCTCCACCGTATATATTCAAGCCTGCATCTTTGAATTTTGAGATTGTTGCTTGAATCTCGCTATCACTTGCATCAAGTGGAAGGTGAAAGTTTTTAAGTGCTACCTCTTTAATATTAAGGCGTTTACAAATATCTATGAGTTGGCTCACCGAATATTTTCGTAGGGTATAAGAAGCCAAACCAATGGTAAGTTTTGGCGAAGCTGTTTTTTGTTGAAAAGATAAAGCAGGAACACTCAATGCAGTTATTCCTAAGTGCTTCAAAAAGGTTTTTCTTGAATAAGTCATCGTAAAAAAAGGTTAGGGTGAATAGATTTTTAACTACTTCCAGTCTTTCAATGGAAGAATTTTTGTTTTTGAAACTACTTTATTTTCTTCGGGAATCAATAAAACTTCAAGAGAATTAATACTATTAGCCGCAATTTTAACTTCAAAGCCTAACAAAGTTGTACCTGTATTTGGAGCATCATAATCGTGTGAACCTTGGGTTGACCATGTTTTCAATGTGACATTGCTGGGGCTATTCACTTTTAATTGAAGTTTTTTGCCATTTTGCGTCAGTTCGGCAGTTCCATCTTTATTGATTTTTACCTCAGCCGGTGTGAGCATTGCCCATCGGACTGTTGTTTCATTTTCAGCGGCTGTTATTTCATCCTTTACCAAAACATATTTTTTGTCAATAATTGCCACTCCTCGAATGACAGAAGTTGCTTTACCTTTATAAACTGCACCAATATCAGTGGTGGCACTTAAGAAATTTGGATTTTTGGAAGAATGATTGATTGAAGCATAACCCTCAACCTTCTGAAATTCACTATCGAAGGCAAGTGTGCTATGTGCCAAATTATTATAACGATATACCTGCCAACGCTCCGAATTTTGTGCCAATCCCCAGAGTTTAACACCTTTCGATTCAAGCGTTTCGTATTCTTGCATGCCAAAATCCATCGACCAGCGTTCTCCATTGGCATCCATCACAAACGACCCAACATCCATGTGTCCGTGATTGACCGAAGGCGAACCAGCTTTTAAACCTACATAAATTGCATCGGGTTTCGACCACGAAGTACGCATCATCGCCACGGGATTTTTACCTTGTCCAACCCAAATCATCTCTTTCGGTTCGGCAACTTTTGCTAAACTTATATCCTTGCCCCAAATCATTGTAGCTGGCAATAGTCTATCTAGGTGCATTGATTTGTCTTTTCCTTGTAAATATTGTTTTTCGGTGAATAGAAGGCTTGAGTTTTTGGTTTTATCAGCAAACCAAAACAATGCAGGGCTTATTCCGCTACCATTTCCTGCATCAGAATAATTGAAATTTTTGCCAGAAGAACCCACCATATTTTGCATATATCCAGCTGTTGTTAGAAATCCTTCTGTTGCTGATAAGCCAAAATCGGTTTTAAAAACTCGCTGGATTGCATCTAAAAACATCACATTAAAACTCGTTCCGTAGCCCCAATAACTGTAACCCTCTGGATACGCTCCTTCGGGTTTATAATCTTCCATCGGCAACTTGATTGATTCAATCGCTCGGTCGATTATTTGCTGGGCAAGTGCTGTATTTTCTTCATAAATCGCCAATGCTCCGTAGGTCATTCCTGCATTACATACTTGATTCCAGTTATGTGAGGCTTTTAGCCAACTATTATATTTTTTATCAAGCGATGGCTCAATACCCTTTTTTAGAATGGCCTCTTTGATGATTTCTTTTGAAGTTGCCGATAAGTCATCGTAAAGCCAATCGTAACCAATCGAAACGCCCATGGTCATTTCGGCAACATCTAAAAAATGACTCGGATTCCAATCGCTAAATTTTGACACTTTTATGAGTTCGGCGTCGGCTCTTTCTAAATATTTTTTATCTTTCGTGATGCGATAAGCGTATGACAAGAAGAAAATTCTACGCAGACATTCCCTCGATTTATCCAATAATCGACGGCCGATTTGAATTCTTTCTAATGTTGGAAGTATAATTATTTTGTTGCTTTCATCAATGATAACTTGATTGAGTTTTGCCCAAGTTGGATCTTTTTTGATGTTTTCAGCAATAGTATTTTCTTCGTTTTTCAACAATAAAATTCTTGGATGAGATGGTAAATTTTGAGAAAATACCTTAAAAAAGGTCAAAAAGCATAAAATAAATATTTTTAGTTTCATTTTATTATTGTTTTCTTAATTTTGAATTTATACTGCATCAACTATTTATTTTTTAAAAACGGACCTTTTTTATTCCAACCAATTTCTACATTTGATAAATACCAAGTTTTGCCTTTGTCATTGTTTCCTTGAAAAAAAAGGTAATATTTTCCATCTGCGGCTTTCAAAATATTTGGTTGACCGCTTTCACTTTCATTCCATCTCCCTTTTTTTCCGTTCTTCAAAAACGGTTCGTTTGATAGTCGTTGCCAGTGAATTCCATCTTTTCTCTCGGCAACACCAATTTGTTGAGGCTCATTATTGTATCCACCAGCATAAAACATATACAAATACTTGCTTTTTTTTATGCAAGAAGCCGCCTCAATGCACTTTAATTCCCAATCCAATTATGGTTTCAACATAGGCATATTTGGTATTTCTGACTAACTATTTCGGCTAAAATTGCTATTAATAGGAGCAGTTGCTACACCTTGCTGCTGGATTTTGTAGCTTGGGTCTCTTGTTGTATAGTATAGAAAATATTGATTTTTATAAGCGATAACTTCAGCATCAATTGCTCTTCCGCATGACCAATCGCTTATTTTTGGTCTAAAAATAGGGTTTGTTGGGTCTCTTTAAAAATCGAATCCGTTTTTAGAATAAGCATGGCAAATAGCATCTAATTTTGCATTTCCATAGGTATGGTAAAAGAGATGAAGTACGCCATCTTTTATCAATGCTCTTGGTGCACAAATGCCATTTTCTTCAGCACTACCTTTCAGTCCAAATATATCCCCGACTTTCTTCCAATAATTCAAATCATTACTCGTCGCAATTCCGATATGCAATAATTTTTTTAATTCATCTGGCACAGTATAATACATCCAATATTGATTCTTAATAAAAATCACATGAGGGTCTTTCGCAAATGGTCGATTTGCGACAAAAGTATCGCTAAAATACATTTTTTGGCGATTGTGCCAAAAGTGTTGGTAGCGAAATAATTGATAAAAACAAAAATGTGAATAGCTGTTTTGGTTTGATATAATTGAGCATTTTTGATATATTTTATTGATTTCTACAAGAAATTGATTGTTGAAAAAAAGTGCCCACAATTAATAATATGTGCTATATTTCTGGTTAAACCAATTGTACAATTAGCCACTTGAAACTTTTCCTTATAAATTTAATTAACCTTTTGGCGAAAGTTTTATTATAACATTCACTTGTCCAGTTTTATTTGGTAAACGGAGTATCAATCTCGAATGACCCGTGTTTAATTTTTCGGGAGTTTTCTGTAAAGCTGATTCGACTGTAAATTCAACTCCTTTGGGTGAAATTATTTCTGCTTCGAGCGTTTTTGAGGTAATGGTGGCATTGCGTAAGATTGCTTTTCCACCTTTTACCAGTTCGATTGTATTGGCGGTCATCATTCCCCAAGCCACTTCGGTACTTTTTGTTAGTGTATGACTATCTTCAATCAAAAAGTTTTTCCGGTCGTCGGTTAGGCTGACTTTTCTCATACTTTTTGATGAAAAATCTCGATAAGCCTCGGTCAAATCAAGGCTTGCTGATGGCGTAGCGACATTCAAATCAGTGTTAGTAAATTTCGCTTTTGCCAATTCATATTGGTTTTTATTTCCCAAAAATGGCACATTATGGCTAAAAGAATTCATTCTGTAATAAGACCAACGTTTCCCATTTACGCCCATTGTCCAATATCCATCTAAGTTATAATCATCTGACCCCAAATCTTTTGCCCAACGGACACCACCGGCATCAAGTTCAAAATTTCCGAGATCAAGATGTGAGTGGTTTGAACTATTAATTCCTGATTTTATGCCAATCCATGAAGCATTTGGGTCGGTCCAACTGCTTCTCAAAAAGACTAATTCATTAATATCACCTTTCAGGTAATAATCAAGTGGTGGACTAACCGTCTCCGAACTTGGTGCTTTATACCAAGCCACATGAAACGGTGTAGCAAGAGCATTTGAACTTTTGATGTAATTATGTAAATAATTTGAAACTTGCGAATTATTATAAACATTGCTGAGAAAAAACATCGCTGCTGATGACGTAGCTTTGCTGTTTTCGCCCGAATCTGCAAAATTCAAGATATAATTAGTTGGGCCTGCACAAATCATGGGTACTAAACCCGACTTTGCTAAGCCGTCTGTTTTTTCGAGTCCATACATATCGCCCAATGCCGTTTGTAAGGCTGACATTCCGTAGGATAAATACTCAGTTGCGTAAGACCAATAACCTGGGCCTTCGTACCAAGCTCCATCAGGAGCATAAAATTTGTTTGAGAAAGCTAAGTTAGGTATAACTTTCGGAATAAAATCACTGGCGTAAGTTGGGTCGGTTTCGGCAATTGCTAAAGCACCAACGAGCAATCCACCATTACAAACTTGGTTCCAGTTGTTATCGCCATTGTGCCACCAAGAAGACTCATAAGATTTTCGGTATTCCGATAATCCTTTGATTTTCAGGCCATTTTTAATCGTTTCACGGTCGGTTTTACTCATGTCGTTATAGAGCCAATCGTAGCCGATGGCTACTCCGTTGGTCATTTCGGCCACGTCCAAAAAGTGTGAAGGATTCCAGTCTGTAAATTCACATACGGCTTTCATATTATTTACGGCAGCGTCTAAATACTTCTTGTCTCCCGTAAAGCGATATGACATTGCGAGGTGCGAAGTGCGTTTCAATAATTCTCGACTTACATCTAATAATCTTGGGCCAATCAGTATACGAGTGAGCATTGGTTTTGTCAAAAGTGAATTTGATGTGGCAATGACTGCACTGACGTACTTATCCAATACTGCATCAGTCTTTCGGGCTAACTTTAACTCTTCGAGTTTTTGATCGGTTAAAAATATGCGTGGATGCTCGATTTTAAGGTTTTTGAGGTTGGCGGGTAGGTTAACAAGTGGAGAGGTTTCGTCTTTTTTACATGCAATGATACAAAACCAAATAGCAAGAGTAGATAAAATTTTTTTCATAAAAGTGAAATAAAGTGCCCTTTCTGACAAAACAGAAAGGGCAGGTTTTGAGAATATTATTACCAATTTGGATTTTGCTTGAGGTTCGGATTCAACGAAATCTCATTCAAAGGCAATGGCCATAAATAGTCTTTAGTTGGGTCGAACCTACGGAAATTAGCTGCTGTAACTAAAATAAAACCATCTGGTGTTAAAACTGCAGGTGTATTAGCACCAAATTCAGTTTTGAAGAAAAAATTGCCTAAAACTGGCTTTGGTAATTCAATTTCAGCTGTTTTCCAACGCATCAAATCCCAATAACGATGTCCTTCTTGAGCCAATTCTATGCGTCGTTCACGGCGTATTTCATCACGCATATTCAAACTATTTGTTGTTACTAAAGCATTGGTCAATTTAGTAATTTTGCCTCTTGTACGAAGCAAATTGATTGATAAATCTAAGTCAGCATCGCTGATTGCACCATCCATTTCAAATTTTGCTTCGGCATACGCCAATAATACTTCGGCATATCGGAGCACAGGACGGTCGATTGAAGAAGCTTGTGAATTCCAATCGTCAATGTTTGAAAATTTTCTAAAACAAAAACCTGTTTTTTGGAATACGATATTAGCTACATCAAATACTTTTTTAGTAAAAATATAAGGGTCTCCTTTTTTCATAACTGTTTGAATCAACCGGTCATCACGATTGGTAAATACCTCCGATGTTGTTGTTGGAGTTTTGTATAAAGGCGATTTTGTGATCGGTAAACCATCATTCATTAAATATGAATCAACCAAACTTTTAGTTGGGCTTTTATTGCCGTTTTCAATCGTACCTCTATAATATGTATGCACCAAAACTCGGTCAATTAAGCTAACACCATATTGTTTCACGATGATGTTTTCTTTGTTTTGTAGTCCTTCGCCTTCATACTGAAAAAGATTAAAATAGTTTGCAAAAAGGCTGTGCTGTTTGCTATCAATCACTGCTTTTGCTGCTGCTGCTGCCAAAGAAAGGTGCGTTTTTGAGTTGCCATAGTTATGATACTTTGAGCGAGTACCTTCAAACAGAGCCACACGAGCCTTGAAAGCCAATGCACCTGTATTTGAAATTCTTCCAAAATTTCCAGTTCCGAGTGCCGTCATTGTTGGTAATTTTGATGCAGCAAAATCAAGGTCTTGATAAATTTGAGAAATAATTTCCTCTCTTGTATTTGCTGGTGCAGTTAATTCTGGCGAAGAATCATCTAATATTTTAATAATCAATGGCACATTTCCATATCTCTGAACTAAACTATAATAGCCCCAAGCTCTAAAAAAACGAGCCTCTGCCACGTATCTATCAATTACCGTTGCACTAGTATTTGCAGAAGTACGAGGAGCTTTTTCGATGATATTATTGGCCGCTCGAATCAATAAATAAGGATTATTATAACCAGCATCAGTGGCTGGTGCAAGACGTGAGCCATCACTGATGTTATTGGCGGTAAGTCCAATTGCGTCGTCAGACCAGACATCTTCATTGTTAAATGCTGGAATAAATGTGTATAAATAATTATTTGCCGCAATCAAATCTGTTTCCGAACGCCAAAAAGTGGCGTCACTGATTGATGTTTCGGGAAGACGGTTAACTTCACAAGCCGTCATACCCAAAAATAAGAGAAAAGTGGAAAGAATATATTTGAATTTAGATTTCATAAGAAAAAATATTTAATTGGTTAATCGTTGATTATCAGATTTTTATGTTTGTAATAACTTAAAAATTCAAGTTTATACCTGCCGAAGCAGTGGCAAAAAATGGATAATCGTTTTCGATATTATCTCTTTGTTCTGGGTCAAAATATCCTTTAAATTGTCCTAACTTCGAGAATGTAAGAATATCTTGTGCCGAGAAGAATATTCTGGCTCTCGAAATTTTTAATCTACCCGATATTTTTTCAGGAATTGTATAACCCACTTGTAAGTTTTTTAGACGTGCATATCGGCCATTTAAAAGCCATTTGTCAGACACGCGATAGTTGTGGTCGCCACCTTGAAACGGACGAGGGTATAAGGCGTTGGGGTTTTCAGGAGTCCAATAATCTCGGTGAACACCCAATGCTTGTTTCCAAGTTACGATAAGCGGAGCAATTGTTTGAGTTTCCGGTCTGAATGAACGCTTACCAACTCCCTGAACAAATGCAGTAAAATCGAAACCTTTAAAGTGGAAACCCAATGTTGTACCAAACACATAGCGAGGTTGAGTTGTGCCAAGATATACGAGGTCGCCGAAATCGGTGGTATTTCCTTTTCCAACATTAATTCTTCCGTCACCGTTAAGGTCTAAATATTTTACATCGCCCGCACCAGTTCTGTTATCTTGAAATGCCCATGCTTTTACCTCGTCGGCAGTTGTAAAATAACTATCGGTTTTATAGCCAAAAACACTGCTTAGCGGATAACCTTCTACAATACCATTTGTTCCTGCTCCAACAATATTTCTTGCTGAAAAATTTATCAACTCATTTTGGTTATCCGAAAGGTTGGCGGCGATTGTATAAGAGAAGTCTTTACCGACTTGTCCTCTATAACGTGCTTCTAATTCCCAACCCCACGATTTCAATTCACCGTTGTTTTTTCTTGGAGTACCAATTCCTATCACTGCTGGCAAGTTTTGTGGAGTAAGCATATTACGATTATATTTTACGTAAAAATCACCGTTGATAGTGAGTTTGTTTTTGAATAAACCTAAGTCAATACCAAAGTTAGTTGTTTCGATTGTTTCCCAAGAAAGCGACTGTGATGGTATAGAGCCTTGAAATAGATACGAAGCACGAGAATCGCCCAAAACTAAGGTAGAACCACGACTCAACTGACTAAGGTAGTCATAATTGCCTAGGATACCTCCGCCCAAAGCACCGCCCAAGCGTCCCCAAGAGGCACGAAGCTTAAATTCAGAAAGGAAGTTTACATCCTTCATAAAAGTCTCACGGTGTAGATTCCAACCCGCTGAAGCAGATGGAAAATACTTTACTCGCAAGCCTGGCGCAAGTTTTGAGTTGTCATCGCGTCGGATAGTTGCTTCTATTAGATATTTTCCATCATAATTATAATTGAATCTACTGAAAACTGATTGCGAAGCATTTGTTCCGATAAACTGACTGTTAGTTTTTGTTTTATCATCGCCCAAATTGAGGGTCGGCAAATCGTTGCTTACCAAGTTAGTTGCTCCTGCACTGACACTTTCTTGTCTAAAATTTTCGTAGTTATAACCCAACAAGATTCCTAAATTATGCTTTTTAGCAATAGCATAATCATAATTTGCCAATAACTGTAAGTTTGTATTGTTTATCAAATCTTCGGTAATATTGTAACTATTTACCTGATTTACGTAGTTTAATACCTTTCCTCGTCCCCAAAGTGGTACTGTTCGTGCAAAGTTTTTTCTATCTGCAAGACGATATTGCGTACCTGCAACAGCCGTAAGTCTTAGACCTTTGACAATATTATTTGCCCGTAAAGTAGCAGTTCCATCAAAAAAGTCTCTTTTCAAAATATTATATCCACCTGATTCAAGGCGAGCATACGCCGTTGCAGCCGAGCCAGCACCATTATACTGTCCATCAGGAGTGAAAAATGGTGACCTTGTGCGTAAACGATAAAGCTCATAGATAACTCCTTGACCATTCAAACCACCCGAAACAGCATCTTGTTGGTCTTTAGTGTAAGATAATCTGGTATCAATCGAAAATATTTTGCTCAATTGAGCCCCCATATTTAGACGGACATTATAACGTTTATAATTATCTGGACCAACTTTGAAGATTCCATCTTTTCCATAATAACCACCTGATAATAAGAAGTTTAGCTTATCTGTTCCGCCTGACATACTCAAATTTTGGGTAGTCATCGACGAATATTTTTTCAAAATTTGGTCGGTTAATGGTTCTTGATTATAAAACAAATAAGTGGTAGTATCGG
Source organism: Emticicia agri (assembly GCA_945860265.1). GTDB lineage: Bacteria > Bacteroidota > Bacteroidia > Cytophagales > Spirosomataceae > Emticicia > Emticicia agri_A. The sequence goes on from CAMAQF010000067.1 coordinate 19,469, forward strand.
CGGGATTTACTACATACGGCACACCATCTTTGATTCTTTGAATGTCTACATCCGTATATTCAGGGCCAGCTCCTGAATTTTTCTTGGCTAAATTTGAAAATTCGGCTTCTTCCAAAAGTGTCATTCGGCTTGGAATATTTATCGACCAATCTGTACCTTGTTGAGCTAAATAATTAAATTTCACTTTACCCGATTTGGCTTTTTTAGTTGTAATCAAAATTACCCCACCAGCAGCTTGAGCTCCATAAATTGAGGCAGCAGCTGCATCTTTTAGCACACTAATGCTTTCTACATCATTAGGGTTCATTGTTTGAAGTGTATTTCCTGGTACAGTTACCCCATCAAGTACGACCAAAGGTTCAATGTTTCCATTGGCCGACGATGCACCACGTATCTGAATACTAATTCCCTCGCTACCCGGTTGGCCATTTGAGCGAGTGACGATAAGCCCAGGGCTTGTGCCTTGCAAAGCATTGGCCAAATTGCTCGACGGACGATTTTCGATGGCTTTTGAGTCGATTGTAGAAACTGCACCTGTCAAGTTAACCTTTTTTTGAGTTCCATAACCAACTACCACTACTTCTTCAAGCGATTTGGCATCGGCCGCCATGCTTACACTAATAATTGTTTGGTTTCCAACTTCAATTTCTTGGCTTTCGAATCCCAAGAAACTAAATACCAAGACTGAATTTTTGTTTGGAACTTTTATAGAGTAGTCGCCTTTTCCATCAGTAGTTGCACCTCGAGATGTACCTTTGATAGTAATGCTTACCCCTGGTAAGAATTCACCTTTCTCGGCATCGCTTACTTTTCCTGTAATCGTGATGTCAGCAGCGTTTGCATAGCCGCTTATCAAGCAGAGTAGAGTAAAAACAGTACAAATAAGTCTGATTTTGGCAGCCCTATCCATTAACTGATTGAACAGTAGATTTTTTTTCATAAGAGAATTAAATTTGAATAATTGTTGATAAGTAGTTTTTGTTAAGTTGGTAAATAGTTAAATTTTAAAATAATTTATTTTTGTTTTTTAGGGTTTTGCGTTTTAAAAGTCTATGAAGGACAAAAGCAATAATACGCAAAATAATACTTTTTAAGGTGGATTTTAGTCATCGGCTTACAGATTAAGGTTATTGGAAAAGTGCAATAAATATTTTTTTTATTCTTAAAAAAGTTGATTTAATTGACCATTACATAGTCTGAATTATTATTGTGTATAAACATAATGCTATTATATTTTTTAACAAAGAAATAATATAAAAATGCTTGTACAAATTTGCAATTACCGTAAATGAGGCGATAAAAACAAAATAATTTAACAAAAATAGAATACAATATTCATAATTAGTCATCTAAAATTTACATTTATTTTGAACCTACAAAAACATTTTATATTTTTAAAAAATAAAGAGGTGATTAAAGAGAGTTAAAAAGATAGAAAATTAAGGTTGTTTATATTTCACTAATTATGATAAATTAAGTTTAGTTTTCTGTACAATTTTCTAAAAAAACTCATTTATTTAGCTTTGAACTATTTTAATAAACTTGTTATCATAACTTTATTTTGATTACAATTACGAACCTATTAATTTTAGGTAAACCAACACAAAAGTGAAATTTATAAAGAGCGGGATACTGTCAAATTATCATGATTTAGGAAAAAATGGACTTAGACATTTGGGCGTAAATCCGAGTGGAGTTATGGATAGACTATCGGTAAGAATACTCAATATTGCTTTGCAAAACAAAGAGAATCAACCAGTGCTGGAAATGCACTTTCCTGCTCCAGAAATTCTATTTGAAGAAGATTGTACGATAATCATCGGTGGAGCAGATTTTTTTCCAACGATTGATAACGAACCAATCATAAACTGGAAAACAGTTTTGGTTAAAACGGGTAGTGTTCTTAGATTTAAGAAATTAATTGCTGGTAGCCGAGCATATTTGGCAATAAAAGAAGGCAAATTTACTTTTTTGCCCTATGTAGGACAAGTTTGCAACCTGTCGCACAAAAAAACAATCCACTTCACTGAAGGTAACGAATTTGAATTATTGACCGAAAAAAGTAAAGAAGCGTTTGAAAATCAAGTATTTTCAATTTCAAATGCTTCAAATAGAATGGGCTACCGAATGAATGCAGAACCTTTAGAAGTTGGCACAAAAAAAGAATTGGTGTCTTCAGCAGTAGATTTTGGAACCGTTCAACTTCTTCCAAGCGGACAGATAATTATTTTAATGGCCGATCACCAAACCAGCGGAGGATATCCAAGACTTGGCAATGTTGTTTCAGTTGATTTACCAAAATTGGCTCAAAGTAGCATAAATGATACAATTATATTTAAAAAGATATCGATTGAAGCAGCTGAAGATTTATTGATAAAGCAGGAACTCGAACTTCAAAAACTAAAAGCTAGCATTAGATTTTTTAATGATAAACAAAACAATTGACCTCAACTGCGACATGGGCGAAGCATTCGGTAGCTGGCCAATGGGAAATGACAATGCTCTAATGGAACTGATTTCGTCGGCAAATATAGCTTGTGGTTTTCATTCCGGCGATGCAACCATCATGCGAAAAACTTCTCAGATGGCTATTAAATACAGCGTAGCCATTGGTGCTCACCCTGCATTTCCAGACTTACAAGGTTTTGGTCGCCGAAATATGCAGCTTTCAAATCAAGAAATTTATGATATCTGTGTTTATCAGATTGGTGCGATGTTTGGTACTGTCAAAGCCTTAGGCGGCAAACTTCACCATGTAAAGCCACACGGTGCATTATATAATATGGCCGCTAAAGATGCTGCTTTAGCTAAAGCCATTGCCGAAGCTACAAAAGCCATTGATCCAGATTTGATTTTTTACGGTTTATCTGGAAGTTTTTTAATTTCGGAAGCAGAAAAAATAGGTTTACGCACTGCCTCAGAAGTTTTTGCGGACCGTACATATCAAAATGATGGAACTCTAACTCCACGTACACAATCGAATGCCTTGATTGAAAGTACACAAGAAGCTGTTAATCAAGTAATTATGATGATTGAAAAACAATGCGTAATTTCAACCGACGGAAAGGAAGTTCCACTGAAAGCTGATACAGTTTGTATTCATGGCGATGGAAATCACGCAGTACAGTTTGCAGAAGAGTTGAGAAATACATTATTAAACAGGAATATTTTTATTGAAACCATTCTTTAAGTTATGCTTTTTCCAGAAAAAATTTATCAATTATTTACTTTTGCTTTCACAGCAAGCTTAATTCGCTACTTTATTATTGGAGGAATAGCTTTTTTGACATACTACATTGGTCTTAAAAACAAACTTTCGTACAAGAAAATACAATTAAAGTTTCCTAAAAACACTGATTATCAGCGAGAAATACTTTATTCAGTATTAACATTTTTGATATTTGGTATAGTTGCTGTTTTGCTTTTCAACCCGACAATAAGGCCATATACCTTGATTTATCGAAAGATTTCTGATTACGGTTGGGGCTATTTTATACTATCTTTTTTTCTGACTTTACTCATTCATGATACCTATTTTTATTGGATGCATCGATTAATGCATCACCAAAAACTATATAAGTATTTTCATAAAGTACATCATCAGTCAACTAACCCAAGTCCTTGGACTTCTTTTTCATTTCAACCGCTCGAAGGCTTTGTGGAGGCTGGAATTTTTGTCGTTTTCGCTTTTGTACTACCTTTGCACCCAATTATTATGCTTTCATTTCTGGTTTTTATGACAACTTATAATGTTTATGGGCATTTGGGCTGGGAATGGCTTCCAAAAGATGCCTATAAACATTGGTTTTGGAAATGGCTCAACAGCTCGGTAATGCACAATCAGCACCATCATTATTTCAAAAATAATTACGGATTGTATTTTAGTTTTTGGGATAGAGCAATGGGAACACTTGATAAAAATTACGATAAAGAATTTATTGCTTTAAAAGAAAGACCTAAACCATAAGTTAATTAGTCCACAGTTAATAGTCTGCAGTCCACACTAACATAAAATACTGTCTATCAGTTTTTTATGAAATACAAATTTGACGATTAAATATAAACGACTAATTAATATACAAATTAACCCTAAACTGCCATGTTTGAAAAAAACCAAAAGAAAGTGCTGAATGCTTGGACAATGTATGACTGGGCAAATTCGGTGCACAACCTCGTAATTACGACTGTTGTTTTTCCTATGTATTTTTTGGCAACAACTTCCGAAAAAGATGCCAATGGGAAAGTCGTAAACGATATTGTAGATTTCTTCGGGATTCAGATTCAAAATTCAATTTTGTATTCATACACAATTTCGGTTGCAACGCTCCTTCTTGTTATTCTTAACCCAATTCTAACGCCATTGGCCGATTCAAGCGGTCGTCGGAAGTTTTTTATGAAGATTTTCTGCTATCTTGGAGCTTCAAGTTGTGCTTATTTTTTCTTTTTTACAAAAGGAAATATTAATCCTATCGTCATTGCTTTCGGACTTTCAATTGTAGGCTGGGGTGGAAGTATTGTTTTCTATAACTCATTTTTGCCCGTAATTGCTACCGAAGACCGTTTCGATAGCTTGAGTGCAAAAGGCTTCACTGTGGGTTATATTGGTAGTGTTATCTTATTGATAGTCAATCTTTTAATGATAATGCAGCCAACCCTTTTTGGTTTAACTCAAGCTGATTCTGATTCGGGTTTTACTGCTCGTATTTCATTCCTAACAGTTGGTGTTTGGTGGGTGTTATTTGCTCAAATTCCGTTTTATTATTTACCTAAAGATGAGCCAAAATCATTCAAAACTGGACGATTGACAACTGGAGT
>CAMAQF010000068.1 GCA_945860265.1 Emticicia agri
GTTTCTACATCGAGTTTTACCGCAATTTTTGTGGCAACTTTTCCTCCTCCATGAATTAAAATTTTTGAGCCTTCAAGTGCAGCAAAATCTTCGAGGAATTGTTTACATGATTGAGGATTATCAATTACATTTCCTCCTATTTTGATGATGTTGAGTTTCATATATTTGAATGAAAGAAGATTTCGCTCACAACGTTTGTCGCCAAGCGAAGTCTTGCTTGAAAATTATAGGCTTTTACTTATATTTGTAAACTTTAATAATACAAAATTACAAAATGAAAATCGAAACTCTTGCGATTCACGCAGGAAATCATAGCGACCCGACTAAGGGTGCAGTGTCCACTGGGGCAGCGTCCACTGGGGCAGTGTCCACTGGGGCAGTATCCACTGGGGCAGTATCCACTGGGGCAGTATCCACTGGGGCAGTTGTTTCACCTTTGATTCTTTCCACCACCTTTGAGCGTGCCGCCGATGGCAATATAGTAGAAGGTCGAGATATTTACACACGTGCGTCAAACCCTAACCGAAGAGCCTTAGAAGAAAAACTGGCTATTCTCGAAGGTGGGAGCGAAGCTATTGCTTTTGCATCTGGACAAGCAGCTACCATGAGTATTTTTCATTCCTTGGGTGGAAATAGCCATGTCATTCTGCCTAATGATATTTATTATAATACAAAAGTTATTATTGATAATCTCTATGCAAATTTCGGACTCACTTGTACGGCCATTGATATGACCGATTTGGGAGCAATCAAGCGAGCGATTAAGAAAAACACTAAACTGATTTGGATAGAAACGCCATCAAATCCGAGTTTGAAAATTACTGATATACAAGCAGTTGTGAAAATAGCCAAAGCAAAAAATATCTTGGTAGCATGTGATAATACTTGGGCAACGCCATTTTTTACTCGACCTTTTGAGCATGGTGTTGACCTAATTATGCACTCCACAACTAAGTATTTTGGCGGTCATTCTGATATTTTGGGAGGTGTTGTTATACTCCCACCAGCTCCCCCTCTGGGGGTGAGGGCGACCGTCGCTACGGGGGCTATCCGCACCTTCCAAACCGTCGGCGGAGCTGTTCCATCGCCGTTTGATTGTTGGTTATTGAGTCGAAGTTTATCGACTTTTGCAATCAGAATGCCTGTTCATGCTCAAAATGCTATGAAATTGGCAACTTTTTTAGAAGTTCAACCGCAAATCGAAAAGGTAAACTACCCTGGACTTAAATCTAACGAATATCATAAAGTCGCTAAAAAACAAATGAATAATGCGGACGGAGTTCCGTGTTTTGGCGGAATGATGTCTATTTTGGTGAAAGGCGGACAAAAAGAAGCAATGGAATTAGCATCAAAACTGCGACTGTTTAAGCACGCTACAAGTTTGGGTGGGGTAGAAAGTTTAATCGAACACCGTTTTTCGGTAGAAGGAATTCACTCAAGCAGTCCCGAAAACTTATTACGTATTTCAGTAGGCATCGAAAATATTGAAGATTTAATAGCTGATTTCGAGAAAGCCTTTCAATAATACCTAATTAGAGCTTAAAAATATATCAAACTTATTCGTTTAATTCGCAGTTTATTTATCATTAAAGTATTTTCCCAAAATATGCTTTTACTAAAAAAAATTTACAATAATGAAAAAAATCCTTTTTTCGATTTTAATTTCCTCGTTTCTTCTTCAAACAAACGCACAAGAACTTAAAACTAAACTTAATTGGTTTAACCTTGATTTTGAGAAAGATGGTGTTCGTGGAATGAGTGTTGAGCGTGCCTATAATGAGCTACTGAAAGATAAAAAATCTAAGCCAGTAGTCGTGGCAATCATCGATGGTGGAACTGATGTTAACCATGAAGATTTGAAAGATAAACTCTGGGTAAATACCAAAGAAATTGCCGGAAATGGCAGGGATGACGATAAAAATGGTTTTATTGATGATATTAATGGCTGGGATTTTTTAGGTGGAAAAGATGGTACTGATGTAAATCACGAACAACTTGAAATGACTAGAGTTTTGAAGCAATTGAAAGAAAAATTTGGTGATAAACCATCGAAAAAATTGATTCGTAAAAATAAAGCTGATTATGACTTATTACAGACTTTGCAAAAGGAGTATGATGGTAAAAAAGCCGAAAATGAGCAATATGCTCCGTTTTATAAGCAACTTTATATAAATTATTTAGAGTCTGAGAGGATATTAAAAGATTATCTAAAAGTGGAAAATCTTACGCAAGCAGCCATCACTGGTATTGACGAAAGTCAAGCCGAACGCAAGGTGAGAGCAGCCAAGAAAACCTTTGAAAAATTCATTGAGATGGGTGCAACAGGTGCTGATATTCAAGAAGCTATCGAGCATTTTGAAAGTGAATTGAAATACAATTATAACCTCGATTTTGATGCCCGCAAAGTAGTAGGTGATAATCCTAAAAAGCTCGAATACGGCGAGTATGGCAATAATGAAGTAACGGGTCCAGATGCCATGCACGGCTCACATGTGGCCGGTATTGTTGGGGCAAATCGCATAAATAAAATGGGTATAATGGGTGTCTGCAACGATGTACAGCTTATGATTGTTCGTACAGTGCCTGATGGCGATGAGCGTGACAAAGATGTTGCAAATGCCATTCGTTATGCTACTGATAATGGTGCCGAAATCATTAATATGAGCTTTGGTAAGAAATATTCACCAGAGAAAAAATGGGTTGATGATGCCGTAAAATATGCCCAATCAAAAGGTGTATTGATGATTGCAGCGGCAGGAAACGATAACTCAGACATGGATACTGACCCTCAGTTTCCGAATGATACTTATGCAAATGGTAATGTTGCCGAAAATTGGATTTCGGTTGGAGCATTGTCTTGGAAACCAGATGCCGATGCTGTAGCTACATTTAGTAATTATGGCAAGAAAAACGTAGATGTTTTTGCTCCAGGTGTAGATATTTATTCAACCGTACCGGGTTCTAAATATGAAGAGAAAAGCGGAACAAGTATGGCTTCGCCAGCAACAACGGGTGTAGCCGGATTATTGAAATCATATTTCCCGAACCTTACGGCGGCTCAAATCAAGAAAATTATTTTAGAATCATCGGTAAAAGTGCCAGATTTAAGAGTTAAAAAACCAGGTAGCGACGAAATCGTGAAGTTTGAAGATTTATCATTATCTGGCGGAATTGTAAATGCCTACAATGCTGTGAAAATGGCTATGGAAATGAAGTGATTTTTGTTGATTTAAGCTTCATAAAAAAACCTCGTCTAAATAATCAGGCGAGGTTTTTTTATAATTAAAAAACAGGTTTTTATAGAAAACCTAAAATTTTTTGGTGATAAATTCTTTTTAAATCTTTTTCAAAAAATGTGTAAGGGTCGTTATAAAATTTCAAAAAATCAGGCACACTTACTTGTTCGGGGTACGGTGCGTAATAATGTGTTTGACTTCGTGTATCATTTCGCCAAACCAACACATAAGATAATTTTAGTTTTTCGGCTCGAAGTGATTTAAGTAATGTTTCTGTCCACCAAGTTTCATTCGGAATTGATTCTAAGCCTGTTTCTGTAAAAGCAGCCAGTTTATTGGTTTTCTGAGCATAATCCGATATGATTTTTAGTTTTTTAATGCCCGCTTCGAGATTATATTTCCCATCTCGTCCGAAATCTCCGTAATTATCCATGCCCACCATATCTACCCATTCATCACCAGGATAACGCTCTAAAAACTCTGCCTCGCTAATAAATTTATTATCGGGTGAAAAAGTGTAAATCAAGTTATGAACACCCAAACTATCACGCAAATAAGAAACCGTAAATTGCCAAACATCTATAAAATCTTCTCGGCTGCAATGTGGTTTTCCCCACCAAAACCAACCACCATCAAATTCATGAAATGGCCTAAAGAGCATCGGGGCAAGTTTGCCATCTTTTGCTTTTACTGAGTTAGTAAAATCTCCAATTGTACGTAAAATTTCTTTGTATTGTTCGTGGTGCGAACCTCCTTTTTTTATTAAAGAAATAGCAGGAGCAGAGACAGAATCTTTCCAATAAAAACCACCCTTCGAAGCTGGATTTGAAAAATGCCAAGCAACTGTTGTTATTCCACCTCGCTCATAAGTAGCCACAACGTTTTTCCGTAAAACTTCTTTTGTTCTTTCAATCGCCTCTTTTGGTCTGCCTGAAAGTCCGCTAAAATCAATACCTATTACGGCAGGGTGCGAGCCTGTAACCGATTTTACGTCCGAACGGTCATTATCGCCCGTCCAACCGTGTCCATATTCGGTAGCGTGTTGATGCCCAAACAAAATTTGTTTTTTTGAAATTTTGTTTAGGTTTTTATACAATGCTTTTGTTTCTTTTGTCGCTTTTTTATCAATTTGGGCGAAAGAAAATTGCAATGATGCAATAATTAAAGTACTTATAGATAAGTATTTATAGGTAATGGTTAGCATTTTTGTAGGGTTGATTTATTGATTTTTTTAAAAAGTATACGTGCCAAGATTAATCATTGATAATAAATAATTGTGGCATGAATATTTGTTAAATATACAAGATTACCTCACCGCTTTCAAGCTCAAATCCAAACTTTTGGCTGAGTGTGTTAAATAGCCCATCGATACGTAATCAACGCCACAATCGGCATATTCTCGTACATTTTTAGGCGAAATATTGCCTGATGCTTCCAAGGGGAAACGTCCATCAACTATTTTGATGGCTTCACGGATATTTTCGTAACTAAAATTATCGAGCATGATACGCACCACCCCACCAATTTCGAGAGCTTCTTGGAGTTCGGCAATATTACGCACTTCAATTTCAATAGGTAAATGCTTTCCTGTCGATTTTAGGTATTCATGAGCTGCGTTGAGAGCATTTTTGATACCTCCTGCATAATCAACGTGGTTGTCTTTTATTAAAATCATGTCAAAAAGCCCAAAACGATGGTTGACGCCACCACCAATCTGTACGCCCCATTTTTCAATCATTCTGAAACAAGGTGTAGTCTTCCGAGTATCCAAAATTTTCGTTTTTGTGCCTTCCAATAGTTTAACAACCTGTTTGGTTGTAGTGGCAATTCCGCTCATGCGTTGCATACAATTCAGCACCAAACGTTCAGCGGTCAGTATCGAGCGATCGTGACCTTCCACATAAAATGCAATATCACCATATTTTACAGGTTTGCCATCTTTGATAAGCACTTGCACTTTTAGGTCTTTATCTACAACCTTAAAAATCATTTTGGCCAACTCTACACCTGCCAAAGTTCCCTCATCTTTTACCAAAAGTTTAGCTTTACCAGTCGCATCGGCCGGCACAGTTGCAAGCGAAGTGTGGTCGCCATCACCAACATCTTCGGCTAGGGCTGCTTTTATAAATTTTGTGATTGCTTTTTTATCTAATTTCATATTTTTTCAATCTAATAAATTTTGTGGAATTTTATTGAGAGGAACGTCCAATTTGGACGTTCCTACGAAATCTTGGACTGCAAAACGTCCAAATCGGATGTTCCTACGAAATCTTGCACTGTAAAATGATACTTTTTTGACTTTGGATTACAGATTATCTGCCTTCTCCAATTATTCTTAAACCTTCAAGCGTCAATTCTCTATTTACCTCAACAAATTCATCTTTCAGGGTTGAAATTATCGAAGAAAGTCCACCCGTAGCAACTGCAATACAATCGCCACCGAGTTCGGCTCTTACTTTATGAATCATATTTTTTACTAAACCCTCATAACCCCACAAAATGCCCGACTGAATTGCATGAACTGAGTTTTTGCCAATTACTGACGTTGGTAATTCAAGCGGAACTTCAGGCAATTGAGCAGTATTTGAAAACAAGGCCTTCACTGCTGTACGTAAACCTGGAGCAATCGAAACGCCCAAAACTTTTCCTTCGGCCGAAACAACTGTAAAGGTAAGAGCCGTTCCGAAATCAACTACTATGCAGTTTCTACCATATTTTGTATATGCTGCAACGGCATTTGCTACCAAATCACTGCCGATTTCATCAGGATTATCAATACAAACCGTTATCGTCGGGAATATGTACGCATTGACAATGATTGGTTTTATGCCAAATAAATTTTGAATCAAAGATTTGAAAACGTGTGTGAGCGGAGGTACAACGCTACTCAAAACAACTTTTGCGACATCTCCAAAACGAAGGTTGTTCTCGAGAAAATACTGACGAAAACGATATTCAAAATAAACATAGTTTTCGTCTTTAAGCGATTTTATCCTAAAGTTATGAAGTAGGTTTTCTCCATCGAAAATCCCAAAAGTGGCATCGGTATTGCCAACGTCAATGGCTAGTAAATGTGTTGCGTTATTTGTCAATGTTAGTATTTTTTATGTCCAAAGTTTTTTAAATTTTCTTAATTTTCCAAAATTTATTTCAAAATAAAGTTTTTAGTTTCATTCCGACGTTTTAAGAAGACGAATCCATTTTCTTCTTTAATCAATTCTAAATTCGGGTGATTTCGGTATTCTTCGTAGCGGTCAAACTTCGTTACAAAAAACACAGGTTTATCAACTTTTCCGTTTAAGAGCCAATCTTCAAAAGCTTCACCTTTTTCGGCAGAAACCTTTGAAATGGGTTTCTGAAAATAAAACAAATGAGCATAACTTTTAAAGCCCAAGACATGTATATATACTTCTTGTCCGCGTTTCGACTCATAAAAATCAATGGCAGCTCCCTGTGTATAGCGTTCGATTTTTGGAACTATAATCGCTCCGAACAAAAACAAACAAATCGCGGTAGCCAATGAAAGTGTATAAATAAAAGCCTTTTTACTTTGTTTTCTTAGAAAGACGACAGCAAAAACAATGACCGAAAAATAAATAATGCCAATAAACATTTCGTAAATATGCCAGTCAACCACTGCTTCAAGGTTTTTTACTGCGAAAGGGTCTTTGATATAAGGAATAATCTCTTGCGTGTGCATTCCTGTATAAGGCACAGCTGCCAAGATTAATGAGAGGATAAAACCAATCGAGAGAATTCCAAAACTGACCCACTTGTTCCAGGTAGCTCGCTCATTGAGCCAATCATAAAGAAATTTAGCTGCCAAAAAAGACACTGGAAAGTAGGTCATCGACGAATAATGCACAATCTTGGTCGTGACGATACTAAACAAAATCATGACTACCCAAAAAGTGATTTTCATGCACGGTACGAAGGCCGTTAGTTTGGTAAAAGCACTATCAATCTTTGAATGGTTATAAGTAAAAGCTCGTATTGCAAAAATCGAAATTGGGAAGCATCCAATTAGTACAACTACAAAATGATAATAGAACGGTTGCCCATGCCCAGCATCAGGCGTACTGAAAAGCCGTATTTGATAAGTAATAAATTCGTTGATAAACCAAAAGCCATTATTAACCAACTCATTGGCAAACCATATAGAGGCCACAAGTGTGCAACTTATTGCAAAAACAAGTATTTCTTTCCAGTTTATAGTCTTTTTAAATCGGGTAAATACAAAGTAGAAAGAGACTGTTAAACCCCAAATAAGCCCTCCAACAGGGCCTTTTGTTAAAATTGCCAGTCCAATAAATACTCCAGCAAAAAGTGTATTTATCAAGGATTGATTAGTTTCAATTTTTGCTTTAAAAAAGAAATAAATGCCTAAAAATATGCACAGATTAAAAGTAGGGTCAATGATGCCAGATTTGAAATAAAGGTGCGGCGTAAAAGCCCCCAAGTACATCAAAGCCCAGATAAATCCGAATGTATTGTCTTTGAGTTTTTTACCGATTAAAAATAAGGTCAATAGGGTGAGAACTCCTACACAAGCATTCGGAAAGCGTGCCGAAAACTCATTAATGCCAAAAAGGTGCATTGCTGCGGTTTGCATCCAAAAAAACAGTGGAGGTTTTTCCCAGAAAGGCTTAAAATCAATTTGTACACGACTATAATTTCCTGTAAGAATCATTTCTCGGGCCGATTCGGCAAAGTTTATCTCATCCCAGTCAAAGAGATGCACCTCTCCTAGAAATGGAAAATAAAAACAAATACCTAAGAATATAATTGAAAGTATCGCAGAAGATGTTTTTGTCATATAAGATTGTTAATTGTAGATTTATGTATTTAAAGTTAATTTTGTTAAAATAAAAAAAATATGATTTTAGTAATAGCAATTTAATTTTTTTTGCAATTATGCATCATAATTATGGATACAAGTATTAGATTTTATTTAATTATAGGATTTTTAAATTATGTAATGATAGAAAATATAGGACATAAATAAATTTATTAATTTGTTGTTAATTAATAATTTATCTTTGGAGCGAACCATCTTATATCCCGTATCTCGTTTATTTTCTCTTATTTCTTTACTTTTTATAATAAAATTACAATAATCCGAAAAAAAACATCGTAATTTGTTGACCAAAAAATAAAATTACCAAACAAACATTTGTTGGGTGTATAGAAAAATAGAAAATCTTCTGAGAAAGCTCTACGAAAAATTGGAGCTTTTTTATCCTGATGATGTAAAGATAGATGATAAAAAGTATCTTGAAAAATCTGGATTTATCAACTTACTAAATAATCAACAAGGAAACGTAACTTTTCTAATTGACGTAAAATACCTAAGAGTGGTTCAAGTAAGAGGAAGTGTCTTGAAATATACAGGATATAGCCCTGCTGAGTTTGGAGATAATATACTCTTAAAGTTTATGTCGATGTTTGTTCCCGAACAGATGTCGTTTATGAGTGATTTTGTTACATGGATTTTAAGCACAGAGAAAAATGTGCCAATTGAATATAAATCTCGTCAATCTATAAGTGCTTGGGGAATGCGATTACTTCATAAAGATGGTCGTAGTATGCGGTGCTATATAAATATTATTCCGATTGAATTTAATGACCAAAATAACCCCACGCTGATAATGATGTCGTTTCAAGAAGTCTCGCACCTTGTTAAAGGAGATTATTATTGTATGAGAGGAATATTTGGTGAGGATGATAAAAAAGTTTTTGTTTATTATTCAAACGAAGATCGGACGGTTGAAACTGAAATAATCTCGGAGCGTGAGCGTGAGGTATTACAGTATATATCACAAGGCTTAGATACAAAGCAAATAGCGGGTGAGATGAAAATTAGTAATAATACAGTTGACAATCATCGCCGCAATATGCTTGCCCGTACGGGTACGAGAGATACCACCGCCTTGATTCAATTATGCCGAATGTTAGGTATTAATTAAGTACAAAAAAATATGATTTAATGTATAAAAATTTAAATATTTTAACATAAAGAAATTAAAAGTGAATAAAGTTTGTGTTTTTTTGCAAGTATTTTATTTGTATAATCTTGATTATAAGCAATTTGAATAAAAAAATACAGCTAATAGTCAAAACGACTATTGTCAGAATATAAAATTTTCTTGAAATCGCACTCAACTAAGAAATTCACTTTTTTAGTCACAGCAAAAGTTGTTTTGGGTTCATCGGGGGGATTTTATGCCCCCTTTGCCTTTTCTAATGATTTCCAATGTATTTTTACTCTATAATGAAGCATTGTTTTTAATTAATGTGTTTTTTACTTCTTATAAAAATTGCAGCTAGATAATAGAAAAAGCAGCATGATATATATTAAATGAAAGCCATTAAACTTCAAAGGCCTAATTGCGAAAACAACATTTTTTTTATTTATCGATGTGGTAAATTTATTTAGAGTTTTTTAAATAAAAGTCGACCTGTATCAATAAATGCAATACAATATCCTTTTAGTGCTGTCGTCTTTTTTTTTGAGCTTACTCTGCTCAGTATTTCAGGTCTGATTTTAAGGTAAGATGCTATGTGTTTTTTGGAATACGTATGCTGAGGCTAGGAAACTTTTCTTCAAACCAGTCCAATTTTCTTCCTAGGTTGTCGGATATTTAAGTAAACGCAAAATAACCCTACTTTCAACATTAAAAAATCTTGAAGGTAGGGTAAAATATTATGTTTTTATGAAAGTATTAGTATAATTTCGGAAATAAAGTAGGTTTTGCTTCGTGCATAATTTCGTAGGCTGTGTCGAAGATAGTTTCGGCATTTGGTTTAGAGAAATAATCACCATCAGAGGCATAAGCAGGGCGGTGTGCTTGGGCTGATACGGCTTTTGGTGCAGCATCTAACCAACGATAAGCATTTTGCTTATCAATTACTTCTTGCATCATATATGCCGATGCTCCACCAGGCACATCTTCGTCTGCAAAAATCACTCGGTTAGTTTTTTTGATTGATGCTAAAATTTGCTGATTAATATCAAAAGGCAATAATGACTGTACATCAATGATTTCGGCACTGATACCAATTTCTTCAAGTTGAGCCGCTGCTTCCATCACAATTCTACACATTGATCCATAAGTTACAATCGTAAGGTCGGTGCCTTCCTTGAGGGTTTCTGGTACACCTAGCGGAACGCATATGTCGGTAATATTAATTGGTAGCTTTTCTTTGATGCGGTAGCCGTTTAGGCACTCAATAATGAGAGCGGGGTCATCGCCTTTCATAATTGTATTATAGAAACCTGCTGCCTGTACGAAATTACGTGGCACTAAAACGTGCATGCCACGTAAAGCACCGAGCATTGCCGACATCGGTGAGCCGGAGTGCCAAATACCCTCCAAACGATGGCCACGAGTACGCACAATCAATGGAGCGGCTTGCTGCCCAACTGTTCGATAACGCAGCGAAGCCAAGTCATCGGTGAGGGTAGCGAGGGCATAATAAATATAATCAAAATATTGTATCTCAACGATTGGGCGAAGTCCACGCATAGCGGCTCCAATTCCTTGCCCAATAATGGTGGTTTCTCTGATGCCTGCGTCGGTTACTCGTAACTCTCCGTATTTTTCTTGTAAACCCGCAAAACCTTGATTTACATCACCAATTTTACCTACATCTTCCCCCAAAGCAAATACTCTAGGATCGGTTTCGAGTAAATTATCAAAAAAAGTATTAATTATCTCACGACCATCAACCAAAGGACTATCATCGTTATAAATTGGAGCGATACCTTGAACATTCATGGGTGAAGTTGGATACTCGCTCAATAAATGGGAATTAAAACGTTTGTAGTTTTCGGGAGCAACATCTTCCAGCCACTTGATTAATTCTTTTTTAGTATTACTGTCTTCAAAACGCATAATTCTGATGGCTTTTTTTATAGCCGAAATCACATCACGTCTTGTAGGGTTTTCTGTTTTTTCGAGCGATTCTCTGATTGCCGAAATAGCTTTTGTATTTTTATTTTCTGTCGAAAGTTTTTTCAGAATAGTTGTTGCCGAATTATATTCTGGCTTCAACGAATCACGATAGGCGATCCAAGCCGCATTGCGTGATTTCTTTGCAAATTCTTTGGCTTTTGTTTCTATTTCACTAAGTTCTTCTGGTGTGGCATACATATTTTCGATAATCCAGTTCTTAAAATGTAGGTTGCAATCAAATTCATGCTCAAATTGTAGTCTTTCTTTCGATTTATAGCGTTCGTGCGAACCCGAAGTTGAGTGTCCTTGTGGTTGCGTCACTTCAATAACGTGTACGAGTACAGGCACATGCTGATCACGGGCATAAAGGGCGGCACGTTGATATGCTTCAATAAGTTCTACGTAGTTCCAAGCACGAGCCACTATAATTTCAAGTCCGTTAGAACCATCTTTTCGCTGAAAACCTGCTAATGCCTCCGAAATACTTGATTTGGTAGTTTGGTATTTGATTGGTACAGAAATGCCGTAGCCATCATCCCAAACCGAGAATATAATCGGAATTTGTAGAACTCCTGCGGCATTGATTGCTTCAAAAAACATTCCTTGAGAAGTAGAAGCGTCGCCGATAGTTGTGAAACAGACTTCATTTCCTTGGTTTGAGAACTTTTTGAGATATTGTAAATTAGGATTTTCTCTAAACAATTTTGAAGCATACGCTAAACCAATTGCACGGGGCATTTGTCCAGCCGTTGAAGACACATCACAAACCGAGTTGTACATTTCTGTTTGGTCGAGCCACTCACCTTTATCATTTAGCCAACGATTGCCAAAGTGAGCATTCATAGAGCGGCCACCAGTAAATGGATCGTGTTCTACATCAGTATGTGCATATAATTGAGCAAAAAATTGTTGCCAAGTTAGCCCACCAATAGCCGCCATAAATGTTTGGTCACGATAATATCCTGAGCGAAAATCACCTTTACGAAAAACTTTCGACATGGCTACTTGAGCTAACTCTTTTCCATCACCAAAAACCCCAAATTTTGCTCGACCTCTAAAAACATCTTGTCGGCCGATGTAGCTTACTTCTCTGCTTTCGCAAGACATTCGGTAATCGTTGAGTACTTCTTCTTTACTTAAAAGAACATCTGTCGAAAAAATAGAGGCAAGTAGGTCTGTCATAAGATGAAATGTAGAGCAAGTAAAGACTTAATGGCTAAACACCAATTTATAGGGAAAATTTCAATAGTAATTGAATATAGTTAGTATATTAACTACTTTAAACGTAAAGTTAGAAAAAAAAAATTCATTTTTCAAAAAATTGAAAAGTGGCACGCTTTTGTTAATGACTTGTTAAAAATTTGGTAAGTAAATGAATAAATACCTTTATTTGTATTAGTAATATTCTTTTGCTAAAACAAAATCTTTTTTAAATCTCAAAATCAATTAAATCAATGAAAAAATTATTTTTAACTATTGCAGTAGTATTTGCTTTTGTAGCAGTATCAAGTGCACAGGGAGCATTGAAGTTCAACAAAGAAGTTCATGATTTCGGTAAATTATCAGAAGGTCCATTGGCAACATATAATTTTGAAGTATCAAACACTGGTACTGCTCCGGTTGTTATCTCAAATGCTCAAGCTTCTTGCGGTTGTACAACTCCTGAATTTTCTAAAGATGCTATCATGCCAGGTGGCAAGAGTGTAATCAAAGTTGGATATAACACTTCTGGCCGTCCAGGTGCTTTCACAAAAACTATCACAGTTATGAGCAATGCTGAGAACTCATCGATTGTCTTAACTATCAAAGGTGAAGTAACTTCAGCTCCTGCACCGTCAGCAGCTCCTGCGGCAGCACCAAACGCTAAGAAAAAATCATAATCTAAATAAGATTAGTTTTTACAAAAAAGCCTCTCGCAAAACTGCGGGAGGCTTTTTTGTTTTTACAAGATTTCGTCCGAAAATATTGAATATAAATACCAAATTTTTATATTTGGGTATTCTATCATATAACACATAAACAATGACCTTGAATCTATGAATTTTCTTTGTATTTGTACTTATTTCAAAGGCGTCGAATTTCTAAAATCTTGTAAGGCCGAAGGCAATAATGTATATTTGCTTACTAATCAAAAGCTAAAAGATAAACCATGGCCTCGTGAGTCAATTGACGAAATTTTTTATTTGAAAAACATAGAAAATACTTTCGATACTTATCAAATAGTATTAGTTGGATTAGCGGCTTTGATGCGTAATAAAAAAATAGACCGAGTAGTGGCACTTGATGATTTTGATGTCGAGAAAGCCGCTTTGGTGCGTGAACATTTCCGTATTCCAGGAATGGGACAAACGACCGCTCGGTATTTCAGAGATAAGCTCGCCATGCGTATGCAGGCACGAGATGCAGGCATTGCCGTTCCGCCTTTTAGTTCACTTTTCAATGATGTGGATATTACCGAATATCTACAACGTATCTCGCCACCATGGGTGATTAAGCCACGTTCGGAAGCTTCGGCAGCTGGAATTAAAAAAGTGCATAGTTTCCAAGAAGCCTGGGATAAAGTGCATTCATTGGGCGACGAACGACATAATTTCTTGATTGAGCAATTCAAACCTGGTGATGTCTATCACGTAGATTCGTTAACGCTCAACGGTAAGATAATTTTTACAAGATGTAGCCAATATTTGAACACACCTTTTGAAGTATCTCATAGCGGCGGAATTTTTCGCTCAGTTACGGTAGAGCATGATTCAGAAGAAGATGCGGCACTTAAGAAAATGAATGAAGATGTGATGCGGTCGTTCGGCATGAAATCAAGTGCATCTCATACGGAAATGATTAGATCTTATGAAGATGGTAAATTCTATTTTCTCGAAACTGCTTCAAGAGTAGGAGGGGCAAATTTGGCCGAAATGGTTGAGTATTCATCAGGAATTAATTTATGGAGAGAATGGGCAAAAATAGAAACCATAGTCGCGGTTGGGGGAACTTATGAATTGCCAATTGTGGAGGATTTTTATTCGGGTATCGTGATTTCGCTTTCATCACATGAACATCCAGATTATACGCCTTTTAATGACCCAGAAATTGTTTGGAAAATGGACGAAGAATATCACATTGGGCTTATAGTCCGCTCAAAAGACCGAGCAAAAGTACTCGAACTCATGGAAAAATTTGCTTCGATGATTCGCGATTTAGGATATCACGCTTCTGCTCCCGCTCCTGATAAACCTGTGTATTGATATACGACAACAATCTTTCAACCTAACATAATGAATCAACAAGAAATCATCACTTACGTAAATAATCATCCATCGGGCAAAGTCAAATTGGCGATTGCTGATATTGATGGGGTTTTACGTGGAAAATATATAAGTAAACAAAAATTCACGTCTTTGTTAGATGGAGATTTGGGTTTTTGTGATGTAGTTTTTGGCTGGGATATGGCCGATGTTTGCTACGATAATGTCAGTTTTACGGGTTGGCATTCGGGGTATCCTGATGCAAAAGCAAAGTTGGATTTAAGTACATTTCGTAAAATTCCTTGGGAAAACGACATTCCGTTTTTCTTAGCAGAATTTATTGAAAGTGCGGCCGAAATTTGCCCAAGAAATGTGCTGAAACGAGTGATAGAAGATGCTGATAAACAAGGTTTTAAACCTTTCTTTTCGCAAGAGTTTGAATGGTTTAATTTTGAAGAAACGCCAGTTTCTATTCACGAAAAAGGCTTTCAGAACCTTACGCCTCTTACTCCTGGAATGTTTGGTTATTCGTTGCTCCGTAGTAGTTTTCGCAACGATTTTATGACCAATATTTTCGAGCAACTCACCAAATTTGATGTTCCGATTGAAGGTTTACATACCGAAACTGGTCCGGGAGTTTATGAGGCTGCAATCACTTATTCTGATATTCTTTTGGCTGCCGATAGAGCAATTTTATTCAAAACTTCAGTCAAAGAAATTGCTAATAAGTTGGGAATTATGGCCACTTTCATGGCAAAATTCAATGAAAATCTCCCAGGTTGTAGCGGTCACGTGCATCAAAGTCTGTGGGATTCGTCTGAAAATACGAATCTTTTTTATGATGAAAATACGCCCAACAATATGAGTCCTTTAATGGAAAACTATATGGCTGGACAGTTGCATTGTTTACCGCATATTTTGCCGATGGTTGCCCCTACAATCAACAGTTATAAACGATTGGTTGAAGGAGCTTGGGCACCAACAACACTCACTTGGGCGGTTGATAACCGAACAGTGGCTTTGCGTGCTTTGCCTTTGGGAAAAAAATCATGTCGCCTCGAAACCCGTGTAGTTGGGTCGGATACTAATCCATATTTGGCGTTGGCGGCTTGTTTGGCGGCCGGTTTATACGGTGTTCGCCATCAACTTAAACTTAATCAACCTGCTACGGTTGGCAATGGCTATCTTGATATTAGTAACGGAATTTTACCAAGAAATTTGCAAGAAGCCACGCAAGCCATGAAAAATTCAGACGTGGCTAAAGAGCTTTTTGGCGAAATTTTCGTGCAACATTTCACCCAAACTCGTGATTGGGAATGGCGACAATACGCAAAGGTTGTAAGCGATTGGGAACTAAAACGTTATTTCGAAATAGTATAAAATCAATGATAGAATGTTGTATGATAGAATGAGTGAATGTTCGGGCATTCAGCTTTCAATATTTTACCATAATTATTTAGTCCAATAAATTCACTCTATCACTCTATCATTCTCTCATTCAAGCATTAATTCCATGATAATCCTCGTTGTTTTTTTGGCGATAGCCTTTATTGTTATTTCTTCTACTTGGTTCAAACTCCATCCTTTGGCTGGTTTGCTTTTAGCGGCTTTGGGTGTTGGGATTTTTGCAGGTTTACCGATTGATAAATTAGCCGAGACAATCGGAAAAGGCTTTGGAGAATTGATGACGAAAATCGGTTTGATGGTTATTTTGGGTTGTGTTATCGGGGCGATTTTGGATAAATCTGGAGCGGCCATTAAAGTTGCCGATATAATTCTGAAGCTTTTTGGTGAAAAATATCCTGCCTTTGCAATGTCGGTGATTGGAGCAATTGTTGGTATTCCAGTTTTTTGTGATTCGGGTTTTATCATCTTGGCAAAACTCAATAAAATCGTAGCAAAAAAAGTAATCCGACCGCTCGGAACGATAGCTATTGCTCTATCGGGAGGACTTTTTGCTACGCATACGCTCGTGCCACCCACGCCTGGCCCACTTTCGGCGGCAGGAAATCTGAATTTAACCGATTCTATCGGTCTTGTGATTTTGGTTGGTTTGGTGGTTTCTATTCCAAGTTTATTTGTCTCGACTTGGTTTGCTCAAAAATTTGCGGCAAACGTAGAAATAATCGAAGATAACGATATAGAAATTAGCGAAGTACAGAATAGTAATTTACCTGCGTGGAAAGCATTTATGCCAATTTTACTGCCAATTCTTTTAATTGCTTTTGCCTCTTTTGCCAAAATATCTCACGTTTTCAGAAAGGATGTTTTACATTGGTTGAGTTTTCTCGGAAGTCCTTTAGTCTCATTTTTATTAGCAATTGGTTTCTCTTACACTCTTTTTCCCGAAAAACCTGCTGAAAAATTATTAGCCTGTTTTAAAAGTGGTATCGAACATTGCGGAACTACGCTCGTCTTGGTAGGGGCCGGAGGAGCTTTCGGAGCAATTTTGAAAGAAACTGCTCTAAAAGACATGATTAGCGATTGGCTTTTGGTAAACCAAACATCGGGCGTCATGTTTTTGGTGATTGCATTTTTGGTGGCTGCATTTTTCAAAACTGCACAAGGCTCTACCACCACTTCGATGGTGCTTACTTCGGGCATTTTAGCACCACTCGCCAGCACCGTTGGTTTTACCGAACCGCTCGACCTGACACTTTTAGTTATGGCAGTTGGTAGCGGTGCAATGACCGTTTCACACGCCAACGATGCTTGGTTTTGGGTTGTTTCTCAGTTTACAGGCCTCAATCAACGAGATACCTACCGAACCCACACATTGCTTTCGGGCTTACAAGGAATCGTGAGTTTGATTGTGGTTTGTTTGATTTATTTAATTTGCTAAAAAGCACTCAATAATATCATATTTCGAGTGCTTTCTGTGGACTGTTGACTGAAAACTGATGACTGCTTCTACACATTCAACCAATAGGTCATTTTGAAAATCAATGCTCGGTTTTTAGGAGTCCATGCTCTAATAAAATAATTTGGAATATTTTCGGCAAAATAATTGTCAGTATAAACTAAGAAAATATCTGAAACAGGACGGAAACGCCACTGCAAACGAGAATTAATATTTGTGTTATTAGTTTGAGTATTATATTGAAAAAACGTACTGAAAAATAAACTTTTCGAAAACGACAACTCAGCACGTGGCCCAATCAACCAATATTCTACACTATTATAGGGCAGTGGCATTCCAATTTTCGTGTATTCACAATCGACTGAAAATACACCGTAAGGTTGATAACGATAACCTATACTACCCCTGAAATTGGTAGATTTACCATTAATTTTTTCTGCCTTGTTGGAGAAATATGTGCCTTTCGAAAAATCAAATTTTCCGTTGATATTATTTCTGCGGCTACTCTCAAAACCAATATTGAATGTTCGTGAACGATAATCGCCAACAGGCAACTCTACTACATTTTTGTAGGTATCCGGGTCAGGATTATCACTTGCATTGGTAGGGTCGAAAGGATTAAACAAGTGTGTAAAACTTAAGCCATAAGCAATGTAAGCCTCTGAGCCCCTTGGGCTATTGGCAAAAACAAAGAGATTGGTTTTGCTGTCCAGCCTATTACCCTTCAAATCAAAGACATCATTTCCCTCTGAACCCGCACCATAGGCATTCAAATATTTTGCAATAGTTTTTGATTTTGGATTCAAAATAATGGTAAAAGGTCGGTATATTTGCCAAATACCCGTGCGTGGTACAAAACCCACATCAGCACGGTAGTTTTCTCCTATACGTTGCACACCCAAATTCAATTCAAGATTTGGGTGATTATACCCCATAAAATGAGCTGCACTTCCTGCATCTTTCTTATTTTCAGGTGAAAAAGACTGGTGATAATA
This sequence comes from Emticicia agri, assembly GCA_945860265.1. Lineage (GTDB taxonomy): Bacteria > Bacteroidota > Bacteroidia > Cytophagales > Spirosomataceae > Emticicia > Emticicia agri_A. Next base: position 18,289 of record CAMAQF010000068.1, read on the forward strand.
ACTTTCCGATTGTAATCTACTATCTTTTGAATAAAAATTAAATTCTACACCTCCAACTCGATTAAATTTTCGATAACCTAAGGTCTGCTCAGTTGTTAAATTACTGAAATCATTTTCTTTATTCACAAAAATCCCTCCCAAAGTTGAGCGATTTAAAAGTTTTCGTTGCACAACCGCCACCGAATAATTTGCGGCCGGTAAATACTTGTCTTCGCCGAAATTTACTTTGCGGGTTTGCATATTCATTATCCCAATTCGCCAATCTTCGTTGAGTTTTCCGCTGAGTCTTGCACCAGCCAAAATAGGAACTCTTTGTGTGTTTCCAGTATTTGGATTTCGAGTGATGCCGATACGTCGCGAGAAAAACGGTCGAGTATCGGGAAAGCCGAAAGTGCCAAAAAGGTCATTGTTTTCGAGAAAAAACTGTCTTCTTTCAGGAAAAAACAACTCAAAACGGCTAAGGTTAGTTACCTGTTTATCGACTTCAACTTGCGAGAAATCGGGGTTTACGGTTAAGTCTAGATTCAGAGAAGGTGTAACAGCAATTTTGGCATCCATACCCACACCTGCAGGAAAATTTGAGCTTGTCGGTAGTGCTTTTAAATCGCTTTCATTGCGAGGAAAATCTTTTTCAGTACCAACAGAAAAAAACGGAATCAATGAAATATTCGCCCCAGGTTTTGGTGGATTTTCATCCCAAATCATGTTTCCTGCAAAAGCTAGGTTGGCAGGACGAAAATTACGAGGAACTGGTCGCCAAGTTGATACTTCGTTTCTTTTTAGCACATTTCTGCCAAAATTTACTCGCCAAGAATTTTGTCCATCGGCCACTTTATAACGTAATGTTTTAAATGGAATTGCTAATTCAATAACCCAATAGTCGTCATAGGTTTTTACCCGCGAATACCATTTATTATCCCAAAAATTAGACGATTCTTCGCCATTGAAAATCAAACCTTCACGTTGCACACCGTATGGATTAATTGCAAACTGAAAAGCATTAAGTTTATCTTTAAATGTATCGAAGTTTACCGTAAACACATCGCTCGAGCCACCTTCAAAATCACGTTTTAGCGATGCAACAGTGTAAAGGCTGCGAGGCTCAAAGCAGATAGCACCCACATAAATGAAATTATCATCGAAAAGTACTTTTACCTCGGTTTGTAGTTTAGCAAAAGATGAATCATACGGACGGTTCAGAAAGAAATTTTTAGCAACTTCGGCAGATTTCCATGAGTCTTCGTCAAGCAAGCCATCCAATTTGATGGGCGTTGTTGATTTTTTGATGTGAATATTATATTTGTCGTCTTCTTGATTTTTTGAGTCTTGAGCAAATAATAAGTTAATTCCCAATAGGACTACTCCTAAGGTAAAGCAAAGTTTTTTCATAAATGATATACCCTAATCCCCGGTGTGGGAGTTATTGTTTTTGATTTGATAAATCAAATCTTAGGGATTTTATAAAGTTAATTTATAAATTTAGTTTGTTGTATTCTTTAACAAAGTAACTGGAATTTGTATTAAATAATTCCTTTTGGTGGTTTTCCCTGCTGAAATAAGACGATATTTTCCACCACACCTTTCAATAATTCTATACGTGCATTTACACCCGCCCATGCGATATGTGGCGTAATGATGGTATTTTTTGCAGTCAATAAAGGGTTTGTGGTAGTTGGTGGCTCAACTGAAAGGACGTCAAGTCCTGCACCTGCAATAACACCCGAATTGAGAGCATCGGCTAAGTTTTGTTCATGAATGAGACCGCCTCGTGAGGTGTTTATCAAAATCGCAGATGATTTCATCAAAGCCAATCTATCTTTGTTGATAAGTTGTTGATTGTCAGGCGTTAACGGGCAGTGTAAGGTAATAAAGTCGCTTTCTTGAAATATTTGTTCTTGGCTACAAAGTTGTATATTGGCCATTCCGCCTGAAATCAAATCACGCTTATTTGCCAAAATTTTCATACCAAATCCTAAGCCGATATTTGCTACTTTTTTGCCAATATCGCCCAAGCCAATAATGCCTAAAGTTTTACCTTCGAGTTCGACTAATGGAGAGTGATAAAAACAAAAATCAGGACAAGAAGTCCAGGTATTTTCAATATTTCTGGCGTGTTCGGCCACTCGGTTGGTGAAGCCTAAAATTAATGAAAATACTAATTGAGCTACTGATGCCGAGCTGTAGCCTCGCACATTTGCTACTACGATTCCCTTTGCTTTGGCGGCTTCAATATCAATGATATTAAAACCAGTGGCCGTAACACCAATGTATTTTAGTTTTGGTAATTGACTGATGGTCTGTGCATTAAGTGTACATTTATTAGTCAATATTATTTCAGCATCTTTTACTCGATCAATAATTTGTTCAGGTGAGGTTCGGTCGTAGAGCGTCACGCTACCAAGGGTATGAAGAATAGAAATGTCTAAATCATTGAGTGGATTAAGGGTATAGGCATCAAGAAAAACGATATTCATAAGGCATAGAATCAGAAATTATTTAGCGAAATTATCACCTAAAACTTTCTCGTCAAAACAGTTTATGGATAAACGGAAATTTATCCTAAAAATAAGAAAATTTGTAAAATTTGCAATTTATATTATCTTTACTTAAGATTATTAATCCTTAGGTTCTACAAATTAAGCTTATAATTTGATTGCATTTCAAAGTGAAAATCTAAAATTATGAAAATGACATTTTTTACTATCTTTTTTGTGCTAATTATGGCTATCGAAAGTTTTGCAGGAACGCTTGTTGGTTCATGGGAAATGCAGGTCGAAAGTAATTCAAACGAAAGAGCAGTAATGATAGCCACCGAAAACTACCTTGCAATTTCAGTTTTTGAGAAAAATATTTACATACGAACTTACGGTGGCACTTACGAAATCAATGATGTAGGATTAACCTTAACAGTTGAATTTAATGACAAAAATCCTGAGAACATAGGTACGAAAATTGCCTATAAATTTACGAGAAAAAACAATCAGTTTACTATCGAAAATCAAACCAAAACAACTTGGAAATGCATCGATGAAGGAAAAGATGCCCTTTCGGGAAATTGGCGAATCTCGGCTCGTGCTGCTCAAGATGGACAAATGACTGAAATGAAACGCACAGCTCGTAAGACCTTAAAAATATGCTCCGAAACACGATTTCAATGGTTTGCCATAAACCCCGATACAAAAGAGTTTTTCGGTACAGGTGGTGGAACTTACAAGCTAAAAGATGGAAAATATACCGAAATCCTCGAGTTTTTCTCAAGAGATAATAGCCGAGTAGGGGCATCGTTAACATTTGATGCAAAGGTAGAGGGAGACAAATGGCATCATTCGGGAAAAAGCTCAAAAGGCGACCCTGTTAATGAAGTTTGGGGAAAAGAAAAATAAATTTTAGTTTGTGTTGTGCTATTTGCGACCATAAAAATATTAAAAATAAAAGTCAATACACCGAATGCTAAATAGAGAAAATTTATTTTTTTGTGAAGATAAGGCTGAAAAACGCAATCAAATCAATACAATATCATTGGCATTTGCTACTTCGTAATTGATAGTTTTTAAGTTTTCGGCCAATTCAATTGAAGAAACCTTTGTACGAGCCACGGCTAGCATTTCGCCTTGATTATTAATAATCTCCACAACTTCGCCCATTTCAAAATCGCCTTTTACTTTTCTGATACCTACTGCCAATAAACTGCTGCGTTTTTGGATGGCTTTGGCTGCTCCTGCATCAATTTGTAAGGTTCCTACCGCAACGCTTCCACTTGCCAACCATTTATTTCTTGATGAAAGATTGACTTCCTGTGCCGAAAACTCGCTTCCTGCCTCACCTTTAATGGCTTTCGAGATGCCGTCAGTTTCTTTCATCCCGAAAATAATTACTTTGATTCCCATGCGAGTGGCGAGTTTCGTAAAAGTTAATTTAGAAGCCATTCCGCCCGAACCAAGTGCCGATTTTGAATTATCAACCAAGCCAAGTATTTGATTATCAATGTTTTCTATTTTGCGAATGATGTTTTTTTCTTTGTCCAAAAGTCCACCAACCGAAGTGCAAATCATCAGCGTTTCTGCACCGAAACCTGTGGCGATTAATGTAGCCAGTTCGTCATTGTCCGAAAATTTTAATTCACGATTACTCACAACATCGTTTTCGTTGGCAATCGGGATAATGTCATTTTTCCATAGTTCTCCGTAAGTTTCTTTGAGTTGTAAAAATTGTTCACGATTACCAAAATGTTGGCGTTCGCACAAACTTTGGGCAATCTGAATGCCATATTGCGAAAAATATTTCGAGTAAATATTTAATAAAAGTGGATTTCCGATGGCAGCGGCAGCTTTTCTCTCCGCAATTTCGCCCGAATAGTTTTTAATAAAATGTTTTCCAGCACCAACCGCACCCGAAGATACCATAACTATCTGATAATCAGCATGAAGAATGGCTACTTGGCGAGCAATATCGGCAATAATGGTTTCGTCTGGCTCACCATTTTTTTTAGTGATAGAAGCGGTTCCGAATTTTAGTATAAGAATAGGTTTTTGAATCATAATGGCAAAGATACGATTTTCAAACTACACAAAAAAAGCCTTGATAATCTTCATATTTTCAAGGCTTTAATATATTTTAGATTTAGAAAGAGTCACTAATAAAATTCAATACTTTTTCTAAAGTCATTTCTTCCGATTCTTCGATTCTATCTTAATTTCCTACGTGTTTATAGTGCGGGAATGTTGAAATATGCCGATGATGAAGAGCATTATCCCATCGAATTTTTAGCTTGAAATCGCTATACATCCACTGATATGAATATTTGCGTTTGCCGATACCGAAAATAATTACTTCAGAAAATTCTAAAATCGAATTATCTTTCAGAATAAATCTTGCTTTAAAGTCTGGGATTTGATTGTCTTTTCGGTTTAATAAAATTCGTTGCGACTGAATGATAGATTGGTATTTTTCCAATGTTTCTTCCATCATTGATTCAAGGCTAAAAGGTCTTGCTGATAGGCATTTACAACATCAATCGAACTTTCCCACGTAATGCTATCATCTTCTTTTTCAAATATGGTATGTTGTTTGATTTGCTCAAAATTTTGACAAAAAATCTCGAAATTCATTCCATATTTTTGTTCAAAATAATCAATACGACTTTTATAGTAAGCTATTTTTTGTTGAATAATTCCTCTGGCCTGCTCTCGTGCGAAGTCAATCACACTTGAATAACCCAAACCGTGTATTAATTGGGTGAGTGTTTCGGAGGTATTCGCTATTTCTACCATGTTTGTTCTGAGTTTTATACAAACTTACACATAATCGAAAACTTTTTGCAAATATTTTAACACAAAAAAAGCCTTGATAATCTACAGACTATCAAGGCTTTAATATATTTCTCAGAAACTAAGCTCCTGCAAAAGCATTCTTGCTTTCTGCACGTTTACGCTCGTTTTCGTCAAGGTAAATCTTACGCATACGAATTGATTTTGGCGTGATTTCCAAATATTCGTAGAAAATGCCATCAATAATGATATTTACAAGATATAATCACGATTAAATCATTGGTTACTTCATATACCAAGCGGTGTTCATCAGTAATACGTCTTGACCAGCAACCTTTCAGTTCATGTTTTAAGGGTTCGGGTTTACCTTTTCCGAGAAAAGGTGTTCGCTGAATTTCCTTCAACAGTTCACCAATTTTTTTAAAATTTTGTTTACTTTCAGAAGCCCAAGCTATGAAAT
>CAMAQF010000069.1 GCA_945860265.1 Emticicia agri
TTTATTTTGAAACATATCCGCTGATGTTAATTTTAATGCTTCGGCTGCTTGTTCTTTATAGTCCCAACTTCTCCACAGTATAGAAGAGCAAGATTCTGGCGAAATCACCGAATACCAAGTATTTTCGAGCATCAAAACTCTATCACCAATAGCAATCCCCAAAGCTCCGCCTGAGGCACCTTCACCAATAATTATACAAATTACTGGTACTTTTAGGACCATCATTTCTTTTAAATTACGAGCAATCGCCTCTCCTTGTCCACGTTCTTCGGCTTCTAAACCTGGAAAAGCCCCGGGAGTATCAATGAGAGTGACAATTGGTTTATTGAATTTTTCGGCCAATTTCATTAAACGAAGGGCTTTTCTGTAACCTTCTGGATTGGGCATACCAAAATTACGGTATTGACGCTCCTTTGTTTTACGTCCTTTTTGCTGGCCAATTATCATTACGGACTGACCATCTATCGAAGCAAATCCACCAACGATGGCTGGATCATCTTTGACTGTGCGGTCACCATGTAATTCGTGAAATTCTTGACAAATACGCTCAATATAATCCAGTGTATAAGGGCGGTCTGGGTGTCGGGATAGTTGAACTCTTTGCCAACGAGTAAGGTTAGCAAATGTTTCTTTTTTCAATTGCTCAATGTTATCATTGAGTGTACGAACGGCACCGCTTACGTCAACATTGTTTTCGTTGGCTAGTCGTTTCATATCTTCGAGCTTAGATTCAAGCTCGGCAATCGGTTTTTCAAAATCTAAAAGTGTTCTCATTCTAATTTAATGAAGAATGAAGAATACAGAATAAAGAATTAAAGCCCTGTTTTGAATTTCTAATTCTAAATTCTAAATTCTTAATTCAAATCTGAAATGTTTGTCCTATTTCTGGAATTATTACTTGATTATAACCAATTTCGGTGAGTGTATTCTTAAAATTTTGCATGGTATTTAATTCGCCATGTACTAAAAAAATATTTTTGGTTTTTTCTTTATTTTGCGTTTTTATAAAATCTATTAAATCATCTAAATCGCCGTGGCCTGAAAATACATCAATCTTTTCGATGGTGGCATTTACTGGTAATTTCTGACCTCCTATGCTCAATTCTTTTCGTTCGCCGTTGAGCAATTTCCAACCAAGCGTGTTTTCGCTGGCGTAGCCGACCATTAATATCGTAGCATAAGGATTGCTGATATTAGCTTGAATATGATGCTCGATGCGTCCTCCTGTGACCATGCCCGATGCGGAAATAATAATACAAGGCTCAGAATGATTGGAAACTGCCTTACTCGCTTGATTCGACTCCAAATACACTAAATTTTCAAAATCAAAAAGTGATTCGTTTTCTTCTTTGAACTCTCTTGCTTCTTTATTCATCAAACGCACGTTTTTTTCATAAATACGTGTGCTTGCTCTGCCTAGAGGGCTATCAGTGAATACTTTGATTGGCGTAAAGCCTCGATTGGTATAAAGCCGGTTGAGGGTATAAAGCATTGCTTGTGTACGCCCAACACTGAATGATGGAATAATCAAACGGCCTGGAATATCAATACAGGCTCTTTGGATAATATCACCTAGAAGTTCTTCGGGTTTATTTTCGCTGATGTGATGACGGTCGCCATAAGTAGTTTCTATAACTAAATAATCGGATTGTGGAATCGGATAGGGGTTAACCAAAAGTGGGTAATCTTTTCGTCCGATATCGCCCGAAAAGCATATTGTTTTCTTTTCGTTATTTTCCAAAAATTCCAAATAAACATGAGCCGCACCGAGCAAATGCCCTGCAGGATAGAAAGTCAGGAAACCACCATCTTTAAACCTGAATTTTTCATCAAAAGGAATTGGGACGAAATTATTAATGGCTTCTTTTACGTGGCGTTCGAGGTAAAGTTCTCTCGAATCAACATCTTTTCTTTTCTTTGAGCGTTTTTTACTATCGTAAATTGCCTTGTATTTCTTTTGGTTTAGCATTGCCGAATCGAGTAATAAAATTTCGGCTAACTCCATTGTTGCTTTTGTGCAAAGCACTTGTCCTTCAAAACCTTCTTTGTATAAATTAGGGATTTGTCCCGAATGGTCAATGTGTGCGTGTGTGAGAATGATTAAATTGATGAGTGATGGGTCAAAGGAGAAAATACCGTATTCAGACCTGGGAGTCTCTTCGTTGCGTTCACGTTCCAAATCTGTACCGCAATCTATCAAAACTCTGTATTCATCATCAAATTCGAGTAGGAACATACTCCCCGAAACTTGCATTGTTGCTCCCCAGAATGTTAATTTCATATATATTTATCAAATAATTAAGAATATTAAAGCATAAATCAAATTAACTTAATATTCGTAATACAAATTACGGAAACATTTCTTTTCTTAACTAAGCATTTTACTTAAAATTGTAAGATTATGGTAATTAGATTTTTGCTTTAAGCCATTAGCTTTATAAAAAACAACTTATAATGCTTTAAAAAACAACTTAATTTCAGTCTTTAAAAATAGAAATTTAACAAAATGCAAACAGCCATAATCAAAAAAAATGAAATTACTTTTATTTAGCCGCAGATTTCAACCCACTTAAACTCACACGAAAACTGTTAGATAGCGTGCAGAATGACCTAGAAATTCGTAATAGAATATATCATCGTTCGACCCAAACCGGTAATTGTAGATTATAAATTAATGCCGATAAATCGGACAATTCAGCATCGATTTTAAATATGGTTTCATCGGCTTCGGCTTTATTAGTTTTAGGGTCAAATTATTTATTGTTTTGAAACGTTTTTAGAATCTGATGGGAGATTTTTAGTTAATGTCTTAAAATGAAATTTTTCTTTTAATTATATAATCAATCGAAATGACGGTGATGCAGGCAAAAAAGTAAGAAGTTACCTTGAAGAAATACTGAAATTGAAGGTAATTATATGAAATACAGTGGTTAATACTTTTTTATGGACAAAATTAATGAGGAACCAAACATCTATCATCAAAAATCAACAATTAAATTTTGCGTTCATAATCTGTCCGATTTCAAGGGCTTTGTTTTTTACGAAGTCGGCTTTTTCTCCTGCAAAAAGTGAGTCAGTTGTCAGAAACCATAGTGCTAACCATTGTTCAAAACGCTCAGTTGTTAATCTATGTTTTTCGTTTGCTTGTAGGTGAACCCACATCATTCCACCAGTATAACTTCCTGTTTGAAATAACCAATTCTCCCAAAAATTTATAACTCTCGTAATGTGCATTTCCCAATGTTCGGCGGGCATCTCAAAAACTGGTGCGAGATTTGGCTCGTTATGAACTCTTTCGTAAAAATTATTGACCAATAATTCTATATCTGTTCTATTCTGAATATCGTCCATTCTGTAATTTTTTGGTGTAGGACAAGTTTTTAACTTGTCATTTGCTGGTACAAAAGTAATTCTAAATCATAAATGGTAGTACATGATTTTTATCATTAAAAAATTATTTGTAAAAAATTATTGATATTATGTAAAGTTTATTTTACATTTGTTGCGTTAAAGTTTACATGAAAAAGCTATTACCTTAAAACATTTTCAAATTATGGAACCAAGATTCTTATTTCCCCATCGTTTCAAAGTCATTGGCTGGGTCATTGCAGTCTCTTCAATTATTTTGGGTTTATTTGTATTGATTAATGATTTACGTTTTGATTTTCTATCAGTCAAAGTGCCTTTTAACTATTTCTTTGCTGATGAATTTCTTTCATCAGACGACAAAGGAAACGAGTTTTCTATTTTCAATTTCACTGATGAAATTGCAACGATTGGTAGTATAGTTGGGCTACTTTTGATTGCATTTTCCAAAGTAAAATATGAAGATGAGTATGTATCAAAATTAAGATTAGAGTCATTGCAATGGGCTGTTTATGTCAATTTTTTCTTATTAGTTGTGTCAACTATTTTAATACATGGTATGTCATATTATATTGTCATTGTATATAATATGTTTACACCTTTGATTATTTTTATTATTAGGTTTTACTATTCGCTTTTGGTAAAAAATTGATTGTTAAGCGTTTTAAAATAGCGAATGTGGAACACCGCTTAATTCGTCCCACAGAATTATGAAAAATAGAATCAGAATCGAACGAGCAATTTTGGATATTACACAAGCCGAATTGGCCGAAAAAATAGATGTGAGTCGGCAAACTATCAACGCTATTGAAAGTAATAAATATGTGCCATCAACGGTACTGTCTCTGAAGATAGCTCGAATCTTTGGAAAGCGTGTTGAAGAAGTTTTTGAGCTTGAAGAAAACGATTGAAGCACAATGTTCGTTATATATCCAGCAATTCTTATGAATATATTTTGAATTGCCGCATATTTCTTATATTTGAATCTTTATAGAAACAAAACATTGATGAAGAAAGCAATTTTTTACAGCTTTTTAGTAATATTGGCTGCTTGTACAACAAATAAAAAAATTCAGAAAGCACAGAAAGAGATAGATAAAACTGTGGTAGTAAAAACTGGCATGGTGGATAAACCACTGATTGTGGCCATTAAAAGCAGATATTTGTTGAAAGACTCTTCAACTATTAGAATATTCATGGAGCTGGATATTGAAAATCTGAATAAACAGCGAGTAATTCAGCAACTCAATGATAATTTCAGATTCAATTGGCTTTTGCAACCCGATTATGGAATTCGTGAAAGACTTGGTTCTGGAAAAATTGATTTGAATGAACAGAATGTTTTGCTAAAAGAAGGCAAAGTTTTATTAAGTTTTGAAATTCCTCGCCCGAAAAATTTGGCAAAAGGCTTACTTTTAACCGAAGTTTTTCAGTTAGAAGACAGTAAAAAATCAAATAATGATCTAGTCATCGATTTTTATGGAACTCGTATAAACGATCGTTTCGGCATTTATACCGATAATTTAATCATACCAATTTTTAGGAATTTTATCAATAAAACAGATTCGTTTCAGTTGAAAAGTGTGATGAATCATCCTCGAGAATTGTATTTGGTTCGCTATAAAAATTATTTTACTGCCGCACAATCGCCAATGGCTACTTCTATTCGTCCGAGCATTTCGAGCCTTACAATTGAAGAAACGATTAAAGTTCAGACCAATACATCAATTAAATTATCGCAAGAAGGACTTTATCAGATTGTAGAAGATACAAATTCGACCAGCACAGGTTTTGGTTTTATGCTTGTCGATGAGCGTTATCCACGTCTGACTCGCCCTGAGAACTTGGTAAAGCCGCTGATTTATATGAGTACGAGCCAAGAATTAAAGGGGGTAAACGAAAACCCAAATTCAAAACAGGCCCTAGATAAGTTCTTTTTAGCAATTACCAGCGGAAATCAGATGGTTTCTAAGAAAATAATCAAGAATTATTATCACCGAATTGAAGAAGCTAATCGCCTTTTTACATCATATAAAGAAGGATGGAAAACCGATAAAGGCATGGTTTATACAGTTTTAGGCCCCCCGAATAAAGTGCAACGCAGCCGTGACCGCGAGGTATGGGTTTATGCACAAAACACCAATTTTTCAGAAATATTATTTACATTTAATAGAAAACCAAACCAATTTACGGAAAACTATTATGAACTGGTTCGTTATCCCGAATATCAGGCTTATTGGTTTCCGTTTGTAGAAGCATGGAGAACAGGAAACGTAGTGGATTAGGCCGCAGTTCAGAAGGCGGTTATCGTAAGCCCGAAGGCGATAATAAAACTGGATTTAAGAAAAAATATTTTGCAAAACCAACTCCACCTGGCTTTGAGAAACCCTCGAAGCCAGATATTGTTTTTGGCGTACAATCTGTTTTAGAAACGCTCAAAAGCACCAAAGAAGTAGAGAAAATATTACTCCAAAGAGAATTTGGACATGGTGAAGTTGAAAAATTGGCTTTTGAAAGAGGTATTCCTGTACAAAGAGTGCCATTAGAAAAACTCAATCGTGTAACTATGAAGGTGCATCAGGGAATCATTGCATTTGTGTCGGCGGTGAATTATGCCAAGATGTCGAATATAGTTGCTGATACTTTTGAACGTGGTGATGTACCTTTAATTTTAGTTCTCGATCGAATTACTGACGTAAGAAACTTTGGAGCGATTTCGCGTACTGCTGAATGTGCAGGAGTAAACGCAATCGTTGTGCCAGCTCGCGGAGCCGCCCAAATTAACGCTGATGCTATGAAAACTTCCTCGGGTGCATTGACTCACTTGCCCGTTTGCCGAGAAAATAGTTTATCGCAAGTAGTTAGCGAATTGCAGCAATCAGGAATTCAAGTAGTGGCCTGTACTGAAAAAGCAACTGCCGAATTATATGACATTGATTTCTCGTTGCCAACTGCCATTTTGATGGGTTCGGAAGAAGACGGAATCTCTGATAATTTGCTCGAACAAGCTGATTTTGCTACGAAAATCCCGATGATTGGGAAAATTGGCTCGCTGAATGTTTCGGTTGCGACGGGTGTGATTTTGTACGAGGCAGTTAGACAGAGACAGAAATTATTACGAATTACGAATTCGGATTTGCGAATGATAAATTTCGATTTGTAGTTCCTTGAATACAAGGTATTTGTTGTTAAAATGGGCTTTTGGCTTAATCATAAAGAAGCCTTTGCTAAAAATTGCAAAGGCTTCTTTGTTTAACCTATCGGCGAACTTCAGGTTCGCCCCACTTTATTTTTTTCTTGAAAACTCAGCTTCAATAATCCAAAGGATACTTTCTGGGTCAGTATCGCCCTCAACCGTAATATCAGCTTTTTGATATATTGGCAGACGTTCATTGTACTTTTCTGATATGGTTTCAAGAAGTGATTTGTTCTCTAAATCGAACAATGGTCGCTCATTTTTCTTTGAAAGCTTCATCCGTTCAACCAACATTGTTGGTTTTACATCTAAAAAAATACTGATACCATTTTCTTTGATAAAGTCAAGTCCATCGTGGAAACAAGGTGTTCCTCCACCTGTTGCTACCACCATTTTATTATCTTTTATTATTTTCTTGAGTTGTTGGTTTTCTATTTTTCTGAAATATTCCTCGCCATTTAAGCTAAATATTTCTGCAATTTTTTTACCGTCGGCAATTTCGATTCTTATATCTAGATCTATAAATTCATAGCCAAGACTCTTCGCAATTTGTCTACCGAGCGTACTTTTGCCCGACGAAGGCATTCCTATCAAAAAAATATTTGTGGTCATTCTCAATTGGTTCTTCTGTCTTATTTTAAATTTTCGGCTAGACTTTCGATTTTAGGAATACTATGATTGCCCCATTTTCCTTTCACTACCCCATTTTTTAACAAAATCAAACAAGGATTTGTTCGTGCCATCGTTTTTAAAACCGTGGCATCGGCCGAGAAATATGGAGTTGTGATGCCATTTACTTCACTAAACTTCTGATAATCAGCTTGAATTACTGATGTAAGAATCATTGGCGAAATTCCTTTTGCTTCTGCAGTTTTTATCAAAGATTTTAATTTTTTGACTTGCTCGATATCAGTATTTTTAACGTCTTTGAAAATTACAAGTAGTTTATTCCCAGCGAAGGTCGAATCTGTATAATCGTTTCCTTTTTGGTCTGAAATCGAATAATCTGTGATTTTGGGCTTCAATTTATCTTCATTTAGCGTAACCATCGACACATATTTATAAGTAAGTGTATCCAACAAAAACTCCTTTACTATAATATCTTCATTGGTTTTCTTATTCAAAAACGTAAATTCCATCATTGGCTTTATGCCTGTTGGTTTCATTTGCTCAGGAATACTTTTGCCAATTGCGTAAGGTAAGAAATCTATTGGAGGAAGGTAACGAATAGCATAAATGCCAATTCCAAACGAAATTGTGGTAACTACAAACATTAGTATGTTATGATTCGAGTTAGCGTATTTATTCTTAAAAGTAAAAATTATCAAAATAAAGACTATCAAGAAAATATCTTTGTTGAATGATGTCCAAGGTTTAAGTTTTAAGAAATCTCCGAAGCATCCACAGTCAGTTACTTTATTGAAATAAGCTGAATAGAATGTTAAAAACGTAAAGAAAACAATAATAATTAGCAACAACCACGAAGTTATTTTCATTCGGTAAGATAGAAGCGTAGCTAGCCCTAATATCACTTCTAAAGCACAGAAAATTAAGGATAATAACAATGAATTGTGGGCGAAAAACATAAATAAGCCCTGTAAAGAAGGTAAATCTTGGGCAAAAACCTCGAAATATTCTTCTAGTTTGATACCAGTTCCCACAGGATCAACGACTTTTACGAATCCCGAAAAAGTAAATATTACGCCAACAATAATTCGAGCAATTTGTGAAAATAGTTTCATAAAATATAATGAGTGAATGATAGAATGAGTGAATGAGCGAATGTTTTTTCAAAGTTAAACTTCAATTTTAATACAAATGGTTAATGCCTTGTTAAACCATTAACCAATATTAGGTTTTCTATTTTTAAAAGTTATTGCTGTCCTTGAGCTTGACCGAGTTTTATCAAACAAAAAATAGCATAATTGATAATATCTTGATAACCGGACTTAATACCTTCCGAAACTAAAGTTTTACCTTGATTATCTTCAATTTGTTTAATTCTGAACAATTTCATCAAAATAATGTCAGTCATTGAACCCACACGCATATCACGCCACGCCTCACCGTAATCGTGGTTTTTATTAAAAAGTAGCTCCATGACCTCAACCACTTGCTTAATGTACATAGCTTTCAGTTGCTCAAATGGAATTTCAAATTCGGTGCTGTTTATTAAATCGGCTTGGATGAGAGCCATCACGCAATAATTTATGATACCAATAAATTCTGGCACTTCGCCTTCATCTACACGACTAAAACCATTATCTTGAATCGTCCGGATGCGTTGAGCTTTGATAAAAATTTGATCAGTTATGCTCGGTAAGCGTAAGATACGCCAAGAAGTGCCATAATCTTTGTTTTTCTTTTCGAAAAGGTCTTGACAAATTTTAATGACATGGCGGTATTCAATTTCTGTTTGATTCATCGTTTATGTTTTGCCTAATGGCTTTGAGTTCAGTATTCAAGTAAGAAAAAAATAATTATTTTCAGCCAAAAATGCTGCGACTGAGAAAACTGGATTGTTAGAACTTGTTAATAATCAAGGAAATCTTGTAAATCTTTTTAATCTTAATTACAGGTTCAATAGTTTGAATTATCTTTGACTCTAAAATTAATGAAATTGAAGTAGAAAGCCATTGACTTTCTACTTGCAAAACTATAAAACTTCGGCTCTATAAGCAAATGACATCAATAAGTATTAATCATAAACAACACCTAAATGGGCCAGTTATTGGCCAAAAACTCATTGATTTATCGAAACCAGTGGTAATGGGAATTCTGAATATTACGCCCGATTCGTTTTTTTCAGAGAGTAGATATTCGCCCAATAGTAATCAAATTGCCGAACAAGTTGGTAAAATGATTGCTGATGGAGCTGTATTTATTGATATTGGCGGCTATTCTACTCGGCCAGATGCAGATGATGTGAGTGTTTCAGAAGAAATTGACCGAGTTTCGCCAGTTATTGAAGTAATTGCCATGGGTTTTGGCGATAAAGTAGCAATTTCTATTGATACTTTCAGGAGCAAAGTTGCTCGTGAAGCTGTGAAATTAGGTGCTACAATCATCAATGATATTGCTGGTGGAAATTTGGACGAAGAAATGTTTCAGACCGTAGCCGAATTGCAAGTGCCATATATTTTAATGCACAGCCGAGGGAATCCGCAGACGATGAACAATCTCAATGATTATCAGACGGGTGGCGTTCCGCATCTTACACTTACTGTAATTACTGAATTGCAAGAAAAAGTGGCTCAACTGAGAGCTTTGGCAGTGAAAGATATTATTATTGACCCAGGTTTTGGGTTTGCAAAAAATGCCAAACAATGTTTTGAAATGATGAGAAATTTAGAAGCATTCAAAGTTATGGATTTGCCAATTTTGGTTGGAATTTCAAGAAAATCACTTATTTGGAGAACGCTCAAAATTACAGCCCACGAAGCTCTCAATGGCACAACAGCACTGAATATGTACTCTTTAATGCAAGGTGCAAAAATCTTACGTGTACATGACGTAAAAGAAGCAGTAGAGACTATTCGGTTGTTTGAGGAGTTGAAAGATTAGTCAAATGGGCTTAAAATATCCCCACAGACCTTTTGAGTAGCTTTAATTGAAATTTACAGCGATGAATTTGGCAATTAGGTACAATAAAAGTGTTCAACAATCAATGTTTAACCATATTAGGGATTAGATTTTTTTAAGAATTCAACACCACTCCTTAATCGTCTCAGTCATTGCCTCAAATTCAATTAAAAAACCATCATGACCATACATTGAGTCAATGAGAGCGTATGTTGCGTTTGGAATATATTTTGATATATACTCTTGTTCTTCGGGTGGAAACAATACATCTGATGTAATTCCAATCACCAAAGTCTTTGCCTTTATAAGTCTGAGAGCTTCTTCTACTTTACCACGTCCACGCCCTAAATCGTGCGAATCGAACATTTTTGAGAGTGTCCAATAAGAAAAAGCATTAAATCGTTTACCGAGTTTTTCTCCTTGATAATTTTGGTAAGTATTTGCCCTGAAAAAATCTACTTGACCTTCATCACGAGATTGTGTTCGGCCGTAAGTGGCATAATTTCGGTAAGATAAAAGAGCAATCGAACGGGCAACTTTCATGCCGTTCATGCCTGCTTTGGGATGCCGTTCAGTCCAAGTTGGGTCGGCTGAAATCGCCATTCTTTGCGACTCATTAAATGCAATTCCCCAAGGAGAATGGATGGCGTTTGTGGAGAAAAGAATTAAATTTTCAATCAAATCTGGCTGTAAAATAGCCCATTCGAGTGCTTGTTGGCCTCCCAATGAGCCACCGAGCAAAGTATTTATTTTTTCTATGCCTAAATTTAAGCGAAGTAAATTAATCGCTTGAACTACATCACGGATACTAATAAAAGGGAAATCATGGAAATAATTCTCGCCCGAAATCGGGTTTTTGCTAAGTGCATTGGTTGATCCATAGTGTGAACCCAAAATATTAGCACAAATAATAAAATGGTCGGTCGGATTGTAGAGCCGTTTTTCACCAATCAAGCCATTCCACCAATCAGAAGGGTTTGCATTGCCCGTAAAAGCATGGCAAACCCAAACAACGTTATCTTTTGATGCATTGAGTGTGCCATAGGTTGTATATGCTAACTCAAATTCGGGAAGCCAAGTTCCCGATTCAAGTTTAAAAGGTTCGTCGTGATGAAATGTTTTGTTCTCCATTAAAATTCGTAATCGACTGATTATCTATTTTTTTGTTTTACTCTTCTTTTCGATGATTTTAATCACGTCATTATTTTTGCGAAATTTGATTGACAAGGTCGAAGATAAAACTCATTCGAGTAAATCTTCGACCTTGAAAAATTATACTAAAGCCTGTGTAATATCAGCCTTAATATCTTCAATATGTTCATATCCACATGATATTCGCAATAGATTTGGGTCAACGCCAGCCGAAAGTTGCTCACTTTCTGACAATTGCGAGTGCGTTGTTGACGCGGGGTGAATTATCAAAGTTTTAGCATCGCCAACATTGGCCAAATGTGAAATCAATTTTAAACTATTCACAAACTTCACGGCTTTTTCACGTCCACCTTTGAGTTTGAATGAAAGTACACCACCAAAACCACGCTGCAAATATTTTTTAGCCAGTTCGTGGGTTGGATGATTGGCTAAGCCTGGGTAATTTACTGACTCGACTTCTGGATGCTCTAATAACCAATGGGCTAAAGCGGCGGTATTTTCGCAAGTGCGTTCAACTCTCAAAGTAAGCGTTTCAAGACCTTGAAGCAATAAAAAAGAATTGAATGGTGACTGGCACGCTCCCCAATCTCTTAATCCTTCAACACGGCAGCGGATTATGTATTGAATATTCCCAAAAGGCCCACCGATTCCAAAAACACTGCTGTAAACCAAACCATGATAACTTGCTGATGGCTCTGTAAACTGCGGATATTTGCCATTTGCCCAATTAAAAGTTCCAGCATCAACAATCACTCCGCCCATAGTAGTTCCATGTCCACCAATCCATTTGGTAGCTGATTCTACCACTACATTTGCACCGTGTTTGAGAGGCTGGCAAATTGCTCCACCTGCACCAAATGTATTATCTACAAAAAGTGGCAAGTCATGTTTTTTTGCCAGAGTAACCAATGCTTCAAAATCAGGCACCTGTAAGCCAGGGTTTCCTATGGTTTCTACGTAAATTAATTTTGTTTTTTCATCAATCAGTTTTTCAAAACTTTCTACATTATTTCCTTCGGCAAAGCGAGCTTCAACGCCAATGTTTTTGAACGAATTTTTGAATTGATTGTACGAACCGCCGTAAAGAAAAGAAGTCGTAACGAAATTATCCCCGACAGTAGTCACATTATTGATGGCAATAAATTGAGCAGCGTGGCCTGAAGATACTGTAAGAGCTGCCACTCCGCCTTCAAGAGCCGCAATGCGTTTTTCAAAAACATCATTAGTCGGATTCATGATTCTGGTATAGATATTACCAAACTCTTTCAAAGCAAAAAGATTTGCACCGTGAGCCGAATCTTTAAATTGATAGGCAGTAGTTTGATAAATAGGTACAGCACGAGACTGAGTAACTGGGTCAATTTCTTGTCCAGCGTGTAGCTGAAGTGTTTCAAAGCGTAGTTCTGACATTGCTTTTGTTGTTTTAAATTTTAATAAAAAGTTAATTTTTAGCGAAACGAGCGTATAGCGAACCAGCGAGGTTTAATACACAAAAAATAAAACCAATTTGAAAACGATTATCGTATGATTGGTTTATAATTCCTAATGGTTTCGCCATTTCGGTAGGTATTGGCACCTTATCGCTTGAAGCGGGACAGGTTGCCCGAGGTTCGTAGAGCCTATTCTCTCCCCTCGTCTGTATAAATCAATCAATCAGCTACTTGAGTAGAATATTGAATTGATAGTACAAAGATGCGGTAGGATTTGTTAAAAAACAAGTGGTGTAAAAAAATTTGTGTATATCGTTGAGTAAAGACCTTGAATGCAACTACTCTACTTTTGAGTGCTGAAATATTCATTAATATCTTTATATCCTTTATTCCAGTCTCGTTTTTCGGCCAAAATTCCTGCCATTAAAAAATCTTCGATCAGGGCATTTGCTCCGTTGATACCTGCTGTATCGTTATCAAAACTTATTAGAATTTTGTATTTTTTGAAATATTTCATCCATTCTTTCTTGAAAATCTTGGCACTTCCCAAACTTACTGCCATCATGCCATTTTTTACTAATGTCATGCAATCAAAGGCTCCTTCAGTGAGATATACTTCAGAATTTGGCTTAAGTTTTTTGATGGAATCAAGATTAAAAATACTGCGAGGAATTCCCGAAAGAAAATGATATTTGCTTGCACCATCAGGCGGATTTTCGATTGTTCGGCCTTGTAAATATACGATTCTACCATCTTTATAATAAGGGATAATAATAGGATGTACGAAAAATACCAAATTACCTTTATCGTTGATAATGCCACAAGTTTTTAAATCCTCTATCCTAAAGGTTGATTTCAGAAAGTCACTGGTAGCGACGTAGTTTTTTATTACAAAAAGTTTGAAATATCTGATTGTCCAATCATCAATTCCTCGTCCACGTAAATATTCAACAGCTTTTAGAGCTATCTCGTTAGTAGGTTGATTTACACAAAATTGCTGAAAACACTCGTAGATATTGCTATAAATAGGCTTGAATTCAAACTGATTTTCAGGAATTAGTTTGTTGGTATAAACGCTTTTACTGTTGAATTTACGAACAGCATTATGTTTAATACCAGCGTAGTCAGGAATATAAAGAGAGGCGAGTTCTTCAAGTGCAGTTTTGAAATCTATCTTACAAGCATCAGCATAGAAATTGACCACATCACCGTGTTTTCCACAGCCAAAACAATGAAATTCATTTTGTGGTGTAGGATATAAAACTAAAGAAGGTGAATCTTCAAGGTGAAAAGGGCAATTCATTCGTCGGCTTTGAACAATCTCAAAGCCTAAATCACGAGCAACTTGCCGAATATCAATTTCCTTTACACGTTGAAGTAGGTTATCCATTTTGAAATTTGACACATGAGATTCGAGAAAAGTAGAATAGTCTCGAATCTCGTATCCAGTATCTTGAATCTGAAAAATTATTTTCTGTGAATCATGGTAGGAGCGGATTGGGCTTTTGCATAAAGTACAATATCGGCAATCGTTACACGATCAGGCGTGTTGATGGCGTATAAAATTGCATCGGCTACATCTTCTGGTTGAATAGGGTCGAAGCCTTCATACACTTTTTTTGCACGCTCAATATCGCCTTTGAAACGTACCAAAGAAAAATCTGTTTCAACCGCACCAGGAGCAATATTTGTTATTTTTATACTATATTTTGTCAAATCGTGACGCATTCCTTCGCTAATCGCTTCAACTGCCGATTTTGATGCACAATAAACTGCTCCGTTGGAATAAGTATATTTTCCTGCAACCGAACTTAAATTGATGATATGACCTTTTTCACGGTACACCATTAATGGCATCACAGCTTTCGATACATAAAGAAGTCCTTTTACATTTCCGTCAATCATAGCATCCCAGTCAGCAATATTCCCATCTTGAATTGGTTCAAGCCCGTGAGCATTTCCTGCATTATTGACCAGAATGTCAATGTTTTGCCATTCTTCGGGTAAAGATTCAATAGCTTTTGCTACGTCTGCTTGAATTCTAACATCAAACGCAAGCGTCAAAACTTTTACTTTTTCTGAAAAGTATTCTTTCAATTCATCTAAAACTTCACGTCGACGACCACATAGAATCAAGTCAATTCCTGCATTAGCAAAAGCATCAGCCGTTGCCTTTCCTATTCCCGATGTTGCACCTGTAATGAGGGCTATTCTTTTCATTTGTTGATTCGATACTGATAAATAGTATTTTTAGAATTTATTTATTTTTTGAATTATGCCCGAAGAAAGGTTCAATTTGGACGTTAATTTAAAATCCATTGTTTTTAATGAAGAATCAACCAATTACCTTCGGACCATATTGGTTAATACCCGAAACATAAGCACCCGCATGAATACCTACTTTTTCAAAGCTATTTTTCATGGAAATTGCCACTTTTTCGGCAGTTTCTCGTCCTTTGCTAAAAGCAAAAATCGAAGGGCCAGCTCCTGAAATACTACAGCCCAATGCACCTGCTGCTAAAGCTGCATTTTTGACTTCCCAAAACTCAGGAATCAAAATTGCTCTCACAGGTTCAATAATAAAGTCAATCATCGAGCTCGCAATAAGTTGATAATCAGCTTGCATTAAGCCAGCAATCATACCTGCCACATTTCCCATTTGAGCAATAGTATTTTTCATCGAAACTTCATTTCGCAGGATATGTCGAGCATCTTTGGTATTTACCTCAATATCTGGGTGAACGATAGTTACGTATAATTCAATGGGTGTTGGAACTTTAAAAACATCAAGTGGCTCGTAACTACGCACTACCACAAAACCACCCAATAAGGCAGGAGCTACATTATCTGCGTGTGCCGAACCACAGGCGATACGCTCTCCTTCCATCGAAAATGGCAATAATTCTTTAGTAGAAAGTCGTTTGCCAAGCAATTCATTCACGGCAAATACACCTGCAACCGAACTTGCCGAACTACTTCCCAGCCCGCTTCCGAGTGGCATTTTTTTATGTAATTCTATCTCTAAACCTTGTTTGCTGCCAGTATGTTCGAGGTATTTTATAATCGGCACCGAAACAGCATTTTTTGAAACGTCGTAGGTGAGTTTGCCTTCTTCGCCAGTAATATTTTTGATTATAATTTGATTGTCAGTACGTTTACGAACGATAACCTCATCACCTGGGGCATCAACCGCAAAGCCAAAAATATCAAATCCACAAGCGACATTAGCAACGGTAGCAGGGGCAAAAATCTTGATTGAGTCCATCAATGTTAAAGATATGTTTTCTTTGGTTATATTTGCCAAATTTACTCCTTTTAAAACAGAAATTTGGAATCAAAATTAAGAAATATTAAGTTTTAGTTAAAATAAAGACCTAAAAAACAAAAAAAAATATTTTTCCGTTACTTTTTACTAAATTTCTATTCTAAATATTAAAGTAAAAAAAGTTTTTTTTAAAACATCCAAAAAATCAATCAATGAACAGATTTATATTGCCACTTTTGATTTTGCTTTGGTCTTTGTTATACACTGGTTGGTGGAACTGCAATCGTAAACCTTTTTGTATAGGTGAACCAATTGCCGCCGCAGCTTTCTCACACCTAGCAATTTCTTCTTCATTTATTGCCCCAGTAAAAATTGCAGATTCAGTAAAAGTTGTTACCCCTGAAGAGCAAATCATGTTTATTCCATTAGATGTTTATTTTGATTTAAACCAATTAGTTATCAAAAAAACGGATGAAGTTGAAACTTTCATTACGACAGCCAAAAAGTATTTTAAAAAATACCCTAATAAAAAGCTCTTAATTACTGGTCATACTGATAGTGATGGTTCGGATACTCTGAATCAACGACTTTCAGAAAGCCGTGCTAAGCAAACCGAATCTTTGTTATTAGTAGAGGGTTTTGAGGCATCACAATTAACTAGCGAAGGGAAAGGTGAAAAAGAGCCAATTGCACTAAACGATACACCTGCTGGTAAAGCAAAGAACCGTCGTAGTACGGTTAGATTACAAGAGTAATTAGATGAAGAAATTTTTATAACCGTAAAAAAATAAAAATATGGAGTTTTTCAAATGTTGGCTAACAGATTTCCCTAGGGGAGTATTTCTTGGTTGTTTATTGCCATTATTAACATTGTGGTGGTGGCTTAGTCGTCAAATTAATCGTTGGAAAAATCATTCTGCTGAACTTCAAGATAGAGTTAATTTCTTGGAAGGAGAACTTGACGCTTGCAGAAAATCAAAAATATTGGCTGCTGTAAATGCTGACGGTAGTGGAAGTACTTCATTTGGAATAATTGGAGCTGGAATTGCTGCTGGAGCATTAGGTTTAGCAGGAGTTACCGCCGCTGTTGCACCTACTAAAAAAGATGATTTAAAGATCGTTGAAGGAATTGGCCCTAAGATAGAGGAATTATTCAACACCGAAGGCATTTATACTTTTGCTGAGTTAGCTGCTACTTCGATTGAAAAAATGAAAGCTATTCTTGATATGGCTGGTCCACGTTTTCAAATTCATAACCCAGCTACATGGGCCGACCAAGCCGCTTTGGCACGTGATGACAAATGGGATGAATTGAAAAAATGGCAAGATGCACTAAACAAAGGGAAAGTATAATATTAATTGTAAATGTTTGCGAAATCCGCCGAAGCTTTGATTAATGTTCAATTGTATTTTCGTTAAGTAGCAAAAAAAAGTCTCTGCGAATATTGTGGAGACTTTTTTGTTAGTTTAAAAATGGCTTTTTGAAAAAAAATGCCGTCATTAGCACACAAATTAATTTTGAATGAGTGAATTTTGAATGATAGAATAAAGTTTTTGGAGAATTTATATCTAATGAAACTAACTTGCTTTTTATCATTCGCTCATTCGCTCATTCAATCATTCAGAATTAGACCAAATGACACGTATAGCTATTTTTGCTTCTGGCTCGGGAAGTAATGCCGAACGTATTACAACTTATTTTGCTGATAAAGAATCAGTTATTATTGAAATGTTTTTGTCAAATAATCCCACGGCTGGCGTAATTGAGCGTGGAAGAAGGCTTGGAATTCCGACCGTATTATTTGATAAAAAAACCTTTTCTAAGACTAACAAAATAGTAGATTTACTACAAAATCAACAAATTGGCTTAGTTATTTTGGCTGGTTTTCTTTGGCTTATTCCCGAAAATTTAGTTAAAGCTTTTCCCAATAAAATTATTAATATTCATCCTGCACTGCTACCAAAATATGGTGGAAAGGGAATGTGGGGGCATTTTGTGCATGAAGCCGTTGTTGAGGCTGGTGAAAAAGAATCTGGTATAACGATTCATTTTGTAAACGAACATTATGACGAAGGAAAAGTAATTTTTCAAGCAAAATGTGGACTTGTTTCGACAGATACGCCAGCGGATGTAGCCCGAAAAGTACAAGCACTTGAACATATCCATTTTCCAGAAGTGCTTGAAAAGATAATTGCAACGATATAGTAAAAATTATCGATGTTAGGTGATACACTTTAAGTACTGAGGTACAAGAAGCGAGATTCGGTACAAAAGCTTGATTAAAAATAATTAAATATGTTTTTGTCGCTTATTTTTGTCTCAGAATTTAAAACACTTTAATTTTAATAAGTGTAAATATTTATTCAGTACTGCCTCGCTGAATGCATCGCTTAGAATCGAATTTGTACACATTAACAGAATCTTAAAGAATGACAAGATGTTATAGTAACTTAGTTTACAGTGTATTTGAAATCATTGAATATTAACATGAAATGCCAGTTTTATCAATAAATACCCAATATAAGCCACCTATATGGCAATTTAATGCCCATATTCAGACAATTTACCCAAGTCTTTTTCGTAAAATTCCTGTCAATTACAAACGTGAACGTGTGGAATTGCAAGATGGTGATTTTATAGATTTCGATTGGTCGCTTGCATCAAAAAGTCGAGGCAAAAAACTCGTAATAGTAACGCACGGACTTGAGGGGGATTCTACTCGCCACTACGTAACAGGAATGATAAAGAAATTTAATGATAACGGCTACGATGGTTTAGGTTGGAATTGCCGTAGTTGCAGTGGAGAAATGAATCGTCTGCCACGTTTTTATCATCATGGTGATGTCGATGATATTCGTTTTGTGGTCAATTATACAATCAATACTTATAAATACGAGGAAGTTGTTTTGGTTGGCTTTAGCATGGGTGGAAGCATGACAATTAGGCTTTTAGGGCAAAATCCAGAGTTGCTTCCTTCACAAATAAAGTATGGTTTGGCAGTCTCGGTGCCACTTGATTTGTACACTTCGGTTTATGAACTTTATAAACCAGGCCGCAGGTTTTATATGAAACGCTTCATTAAGAAATTAGGTGCAAAAATTAAACAAAAGTCACTACAACATGCTGATAATAAGTTAGTTAGTTATGAAGGATATGAGCAAATTAAAAATTTCGAGCAGTTTGATAGTCGTTACACAGCTCCAATGTTTGGGTTTAAGAATGCCAACGATTTCTATAATCAGGCTGCTGCCAAGCCATTTTTGAAGTCAATAAAAGTACCAACCTTGATAGTTCAAGCCATTAACGATCCATTTTTGTCGCCCAAGTGTTTGGATTTAGGAGATGCCGAAAATAACCCGAATGTTAATTTACAATTATTGAAATTTGGTGGGCTTGTAGGTTTTATGCTGCCAAACTCAAACGAAACTTGGGTTGAGTGTCGAGTAATTGAGTTTATTAATGAGCATAAGTAATTCACAGTTCAAAGACAAGTGTACACGTTCAAGCACTTTGATTAGTTGTTTATTTTACAATTTATATCAGCAGATTTTAGATGAATAATTTACAAAAGATTCTAAATAGAAGTTTTTTTTACAATCCAGTCGAGAATTGGTTTTGGTTTTTGGGCATTTTACTGTTAGGTTTTCTATTTAAGAGAATATTTTCAGTTGTGGTAAGTAAGATAGCTTACCGAATCATTAAGCAAGAAACCCAAAATGTACCCGTTTCCAATTTTGTCGATTTACTGAAACGTCCTGTTGAGTTTGTCATTAGCTTGCTTATCATTTATTCAGCCGTTGATGAAATTTCATTTCCAAAAAAATGGCGTATCATTCCATTTGGAAAAATACGAGTAAGCGAATTTGCTGATAAATTGCTTGATATGCTATTTATTATTGCCATAACTTGGATAATCATTCGTTTTGTAAAATTCTTTGCTTTGGTTTTTCTTAAAAAAGCAGAAGAAAATGAAATCAAGAACGACGAACATCTTGTGCCTTTTTTTAGAGATATTATTATCGCTATCGTAGTTTTTTGTTCATTTTTTTTGATTTTGGGCTTCGTATTTCGCCAAGATGTACTTAGTCTAATCACAGGTTTGGGTATCGGTGGAGTAGCTCTAGCTTTGGCGGCACGGGCCACACTCGAAAATCTTTTCGCTTCTTTTACTTTATTTACAGAGCAGCCTTTTATTGTTGGCGATGATATTGAGTTGGGAAGTATGATTGGTACAGTCGAAAAAGTGGGTTTTCGTAGTACTCGCGTTCGTCATGTAGATGGTAGTTTGATAGTCGTTCCCAATCAAATGTTGGTTTCTCAAACACTCAATAATCTGACGCAACGAAAACACAGACGCCATAAGTTTTTTCTAAGATTAAAACTCGATACTCCGATTACTAAAATCAAAACAGTAGTTAATGAAATACAACATCTGATTGATAACCATGAACTTACGAGTAACCACGAAGGACATGTGAAGTTTGATGCGATTGGCGATTATTCTATTAATTTGTTAGTTGTGTTTTTTGCCACTACACTCGATTATTGGGAAAGTAAAGATATTCGCCAAGAAATTAATTATTCGATTAATAAGGTTTTGGAAAAATATGAGGTAGAATTAGCATCTCCAACCACCACACTTTTTGGTATTACGGATGATAAAAATATTGATGGTGATTATTGAAACATACTTTTGAAGACTCATAATACTAAAAATATCAATTTTCACTTAATATTTTCACAAAATACTTGTATATTAAAAAAAAAGGTTTTATTATTGTACTCAAATCCAGCAAAAAACCTCAATCGGCTCATCTATTCTAAACAGAAATTTCCTGATTAAGCCAATTGCATCCAAACAAAGTTTTCGTTTTTTTCGAGTAATCTCTTTGATTGTCTTCTTTGAGTAATCTCCGAATGTTTGATTAAATTCTAAATTTCTTGGAAGTGTCTTTTCCGAAATACCTTAATAAAAAATCTAACCGCTAATCTTTAGCAATTGTAATGTCTTGTTAATTCTCTCGTATGTACACATCAGAAGAACTGAATCTTAAACTTCTATCAGAGTTAAGGAAAATTTGTATAGAAATTGGCATTAAAGATGTCCGAACTGCCTCTAAAACCGAATTAATCGAAAAAATATTAGAGAGTCAAAGTTCAGCATCTATCTTTAATACACCTGCCAGTGTAGCCA
This sequence comes from Emticicia agri, assembly GCA_945860265.1. Lineage (GTDB taxonomy): Bacteria > Bacteroidota > Bacteroidia > Cytophagales > Spirosomataceae > Emticicia > Emticicia agri_A. Next base: position 21,187 of record CAMAQF010000069.1, read on the forward strand.
CTGATTCTCCTACAAACCAGCTAGTTGAGCAGCCTCTCTTCAAAGAAGATAAAGGATTAAAAAATAGAAAACGCCTATCCAAAACTGACGAAAAACCCGCTGAACAAACAGTTGCTGAGGTTGAATCCCCTGTTGTTGAATTTCAGCCAATAGTTAAAAAAAATCAGTCTAAACCTGATGATTTCACAAAAACTAATATTAAAAAGTCATTTGAAAAACAAAAACCAGTTCATGCCCAACCAGAAACTTTTTCTGATATGCAAGCAACTGACGAAGAGCCAATCTTAAATTTGGAAGAACCAGTAGATTTCGATTTAGCTGCAATTGATGCCGAAATGAGCGAATTTGCAAGACTAACTGACGATATTCTTCCAGAAATTCCTGAGCCAAAAGAAGATAAACGCTACGTCGATACTTATACCAAAGACATCAAAAAACAATTCAATAATCTCATCAAAGAGTTTGATGGAATAATTGAAAATGAAGGTGTTTTGGAAATTATGCAAGAAGGAGGATACGGTTTCTTGCGTTCGGCTGATTATAATTATTTGGCCAGTCCCGATGATATTTATGTTTCGCCTTCACAAATCAAATTGTTTGGTTTAAAAACAGGTGACACGGTCAAAGGAGCGATTCGCCCACCAAAAGAAGGTGAAAAATATTTTGCCTTACTTCGTGTACTTTCTGTTAATGGAAAAACTACCGAAGAAATCCGTGACCGTATTCCGTTTGAATACCTTACTCCACTTTTCCCGGAAGAACAAATCAAATTAAGTAGTCGCGCAGATATTTATGCTACCCGTGTCCTTGACCTATTTGCCCCAATCGGAAAAGGTCAGCGTGGTATGATTGTGGCACAACCTAAAACTGGAAAAACTGTTTTGTTGAAAGAAATTGCCAATGCAATCACTCGAAACCATCCAGAAATATATTTGATTATTTTGTTGATTGACGAACGCCCAGAGGAAGTTACTGATATGCAACGCAGTGTTCGTGCTGAGGTAATTGCCTCAACTTTTGATGAGACCGCAGACCGCCACGTAAAAGTTTCGGGCGTTGTTTTAGAGAAAGCAAAACGCTTGGTAGAGTGCGGACATGATGTAGTAATTTTGCTCGATTCAATCACTCGTTTAGCTCGTGCTTATAATACCGTGATTCCTTCATCGGGTAAAATACTTTCTGGAGGTGTTGATGCCAATGCACTTCACAAACCAAAACGTTTCTTCGGTGCGGCTCGTAATGTAGAAAATGGTGGTTCTTTGACTATTATTGCAACTGCATTGATTGATACAGGCTCCAAAATGGACGAAGTTATCTTTGAAGAATTTAAGGGAACTGGTAATATGGAACTTCAACTAGACCGTAAATTATCGAATAAACGTGTTTATCCTGCGATTGATATTTTGGCATCGGGTACACGCCGTGAAGATTTATTGATGGATAAAGATTCGCTACAAAAAGTATGGTTATTACGTAAATTTATGGCAGATATGAACCCAATGGAAACAATGGAGTTTTTGCTTGATAAAATGAAAGGCACTCGTAATAACGAAGAGTTTTTGTTGACAATGAATCGATAATTTTGAGTGTAGATTTTATAATGACTAAACTTCAATTGGTTAGGGTGAAATATTGTTTGCCCCTAAATCTTGAATGTTATTCTAATTTTATGTTACCTTACAAAGGTTTAATAGTTTAATTTTAAACCTTTTCTTTTGCTAAATAATACATTTATCATGGAGAATTCAAGTAATTATCCTGTTTTATGCAACTTATTTAGTCATTTTGGCGTATTTTCTTCTGTGGAAATTGAGCATATTATCTCGCAATTTGATCATAAAATCTACCAAAAAGGTGTGGTAGTTTTAGATTTTGGAGAAATTAATGATAAACTATACTTAGATTCAAGTATTAAATGCAATAGATGAAACCCTAAAAGACGCTATAATTAGTTGGGGAGATTGTAAGTTTAAAAACAAAAACTTAAATAATGGTAATCATGCCTGTACTGGTAAAGTCATTTTAAAGGAAGTTGTATTCAATATTTTATATCAAATCAATACAAATAATCAAATTATATTTCAAAGTGTTTCCACGGCCGAAGGCTCTACAGACCCTTTTAAAACATTGCTCCCATTAGGCTTCCCTTGAAAATTACCTTTTAGATTTTACCAAATAGGAAAATCACTTCATTTTTGGATTGGTTTTTCTATTTCAAATAAGATAATTTCTTGAAAAAGTACAATTTATTTGTTAATTATACTTTCCACCTTGATTTCTCTACTTTTTGGACATAGTGATTTAAGCCTTTTGGTTTGAAAAAGGCATTAAATAAGTTTTTCAATACTTAGGCTGCTATTTTATTTTGATTTGCAAGCTTTTGCCGTCGTTTAGAAATCAAGACTGCATTTGCTGTATGCACGCCAAAATAGAGCCAAACTTGTTCAT
>CAMAQF010000070.1 GCA_945860265.1 Emticicia agri
AAATTTGCTAATGCACCATTACCAACATTTGAGAAAGGAATATAAGATTTTTCATTTCTTCCGTAGCCGTCGTAAGTTACGGCATTTGTTATAATGTCATTCGCTCCATTTGGACCAGCTTCTTGCGAAACTGTTTGTAAATTTCGCCCTAAACCATCAAAATAATTGTTCAAAACTTGCAAATTTTGGTAGCCACTTGGCAAGTAAGTTGAGCCAATTCTTGGCATCATTTCTTTGATTAAATTTGCTCCACCAAGTGTGTTGGCATATTGGTATTGATAGGCTTTTAGGATATTATTTTCATTGTCAAGAATTTTATCTAAGCGATTCAAACCATCAAAAACAGATCTTGTTTTGAGTAAATTTGGTGATGTACTGCTCAACATTCCGACCAATGGCTTAAATGTATAGCAAGAAATATGGGCATTAGGAAGGCTACTTCGCAGAGAATTTGCTGTATTTTCTATTGTATTTGCATCGAAATTTGAGAGCAAAATCGAAGGGTCTGGCGGTGTGCCATTAGCAATATAAACAACTGGGTATTGTCCATTATATCCCCACAAAAAACTATGTATTGCTCCTCCATCTTCTTTAAAGGAAGTCAAATTTGCATAAGAATCATAAGATAATTGAAAAGATTCACTCGCTGGCGTAGAGCTACTGCCAATAAATGTTTTCTGACTACTTGGCAATGTTTTTCCTCCGAATACGCCAAAAAAGTTTTGTACTTTACTGACAGGAGAACCATTCAAGAACGATTCTGTTTGTAATAATTCTGCCTTACGGGTAGCTAATAATGATGCCGTAGTTTGTAAATCGCCTGAATTTATGTCGTTTGGAAACTTGAATTGTGTAATTATGTTTTCTCCTTTGCTATTTGTAGCAGTCGTTTCTGTCAGTTGTAAATGATTATCATTTCCGTAAACAAATTGAGAAATATTTAGAATATTTGAAAGATTATTATTGACTTTAAACTGCTCATAATTAATGCTTTGCTCATTGAACTGAAAACCTGTAATTGACTGGTATTTGCTGAAAGTAAACACATTTGGGTCATAACCATTGGGGCTTGCTTCGATGTTGTGAATAAACTTCCCTGTTTTGATACTTGTATATTTTGAGTAGTTTTGACTTGGTTTTAAAGTGTAAGAATTTTGGTCGTCAATAAGCCAAACTCCTGCTTCGTCATAGACCTTTTTTTGTGTGATAACCCCTCTTTTCCAGTCGCTCGAAATGCTCCAAAAAGGGAAATTTCCTGCATTAATATCAGGTGAATCATTATCACCGGGCGACCGATATTTATAGACTGTTTTTCCTTTATAAACTCTCAAACTATTCACTGTTTTTGCCTCTTTAACTAGCACAGTATTATACCCAATATACTGCCCCAAAGTGGTAGAAAGTGGCAATTGACTGGCAGAATTGAGGTAGTAGGCATTGACGAAATTACCGCCATTGTCGGTCGTAAAATATTGAACTGGATAAGCATATTTGCCGTTGGTTACGATACGCCCGCTTGAATTATTTGCATCGTCTTCGGGCGTGTATTTATACTCTTTGATTAGGCAATTATTTGGGTCTGCATCAGGGCAATCTTTCATTTCTTTGATGCGAACACCGCCCGAAGTACGTGTAATAAATGAACTTCCTACAACTGTTGGAATGGCTTGAACATCAATAAAGGCAATGCTCGAATTTGAGCCTGTTACTTCCCGACAAAGCTTAGCATTCATAGTATAATTGCCTGGTGGCAACACCACATAATTTGACCCTTGGTCAAGTGCATTTTCGTTATTACGACATCTAAGGTTGTGTTGTGAATAAATAACCCCCGATTCATTATTGATAATAAATACTTCTCCATCTATAATATCTTGTCCTGGTGAGCCTAAATTAATTGTCCAATTTACTTTCATACAAGAATAAGCTCCTTCTGCAACTGTAAATGTGGCAGTAATGGGGCTTGGACAAGTTTCAGCAATACTAAATGTTTTGGTAACCGAACCAATAGTTTGATAGAAACCCGAACATGGATTAAATTCATCATTCCTACCGTAATAAGAATTAGCTTCATAAACAAATTCAGAAAATCCTTTTGTTGGATAGTTAATTCGCTTTAACTGCCCAATCAAGGCAGAACTAAAATCAGGATTGCGATTGGTGGCTGTAACAAAATAAGCAGCAAAGGTTGAGGCAGCCTTGTTGGGTTTTTCGCTCAAAGGAAGGCTCACTTTTTTCAAGCTATCTAAATAATTGTCAAACTGAAAACTAGAAAAATTGCGTTTAATGATTTGCTTTGACCCTTCCGCCATTGCCGTTGTAACTACAGAATAATCAGGCAATAATGTACCCTTGTTATTAGCATTATAATAGCCCCAATGGTCTTCTCGACTAATGACATTACTCCCCTCCGAAGGCAAAGATGGAATATCAGATTCTTTGAAATACTCAAAAATATATGGTTCGTTGGCTGCGGGTGGCGTTCCGCTATTGGTGGGGCCAAATTCTTGTACCGAACGAAGTAATAAGCGTTTAGCTCCTGCTACATAAGAAAATAAAAACTTGCGAACCAAGTTATTTTGTCCATCTTTCAAACGAACTTCTTTCAAGGCTTTTGGCTTAGTTCCGCTTAGCGAAAATGCCCAATCTTCTCTATTATCAAGCTCTTCCACAAACTCAACTTTTCCTCGTTGACCATTGTTGATTAGAATTTCTTGCAAAACCGTTTCGGTGGTCGTTGTGCGTGAAACCGTCAATTTAGGTCCATAATCTAAGGATTGAATTAGGGTTTCGTACAAATATCTATACTCACTTTGGGCATGCGGTTGGTCAATAGTTCGTTGAATATAATTAAAATCTAAAGTATTGCCGTTGGGAGTTTCTATCTTGCTCAAGTACCATGTACTAACAATATTTTTACCAAATTGGAATTCATCATCATCTAATATTGCCCCTTCTTGTTTGGCAAAAGTGTATTTTATATCTTTCTCGTCTATAATTTCAAAATCTTCGATTCGCCCTTGTTGGTTCTGTCCGTTGAATAATTGTTCTGTTGCTGAGTAGTTGAAATGGGCAATAATTCGTAATGGTTGTTTCGGAATTATTGTTGCTAATTTGGTTGGACTGTCATTTTGTGTTTCGTCAAAAAAGAACTTTCCGCCCTTACCTTGAAAGCTAAAATTGAATAAATCGGGTTCTCCGTCATAGTCGGTTTCACCAATTCCACGCTTAAAATTTGTTTCGGAAATTGTTTGATAGGCGGGAGTAGGGGCGTAGCTTCCCGCATTAAGTGCTTGGATAATTGTGGCGGTCGGTTTTAATCCATTATAGCCTTGGGTTTGTTCATCAGGCACACCACGAATTTGGCGTGTAATCGCACTCGTTCCGCTGATTGAAAAACCCATTCCGACCGATGCAGGAATTTCATGCACTTTTAGCCCCGAACTGGCATAGCTCAAATCAATAGGAAATGTAAAGTCATTGAATTGAATGTTAAGAAGTTTGATAGATGGATTTATTTGTCCTGTGTAAAGTGAAACATCAACATCACCATATTTGCCAAGTGCTGCGGCAGTCGATGAAACAGGAATAAGTGGGTGTTGTTTTTGAGCAAAAGCACCAAGAAAACCCAAAAGAAAAGCAAAAGTTGTACCTATCTGTTTCATATAAAACAAGATTTAAAGTGTTGATAAACAAACTTTTATAGGTGGGCGGCGAACCGCTACTTTTCGGGTTAATATTATGTTTTTTTACTAAAATAAACTGACGCAGTGGAGCTGTCCACCTTGTTAAACTTTGTATTTAGGAAAGTCCGCCTAAAATAAGTCGAGCGATAGTGTAAAGCGATTGTAGTCAAGGAGTATATAAACGAAGCCTTTACCTCCTTTTCGTCTATATCTCGTAGTGTTGTTGTTGTGTTTAAAAAGAAAATTATTTTTTTCAAATCTAAAAGTAGGAAATAAAATTAAATATCCAATTTATTGAGCGGTTTTTTTTATTTGTTCAAAGCCTTGCTCGTTAGGGGTATATAGATTGCCGCTGTTTTTGAATATTCATAGCCCAACAAACTTTGTATTGATTTTTAGTGCCATTTTCCAGCAAATGCGAGACAGAACTATGTCTTTTATTTTTAGGTTTATGGCCTCAAAGTTCTTTGTCCTGCCGAATATATCGACATCAATTTATGGTGGCAAACAATATTTTGATAGGTTTCATAAAGCGTGTTTATTTTTAATTCGATAGAGCTAAGTTTGCAAAGAATAGTTTTTTTGATGTGTTTTTTAGGAAAACTTGCAGAAAAACTTGAAATGCCTGTATTCTAATTTGTTCTATGTAATTTTGTAATGCAAATTTTATTTCGTCAAGCCCGAAAATCATTGCACGAAAACGGAAATCTTACTACTCAAATTGTCATGAATATTCTTTTGGTCGAACGCGATGAGAATCATACAAAGCTAATGACGCATGTTTTGGCTGAGTATTTTCCTGTAAGCAGCATTGAGTTTTGCCAAACCAACGAGGAGTTAAGAACAGCACTCAATACAGGAGTTTTGTATGATTTGGCTCTATGCGAAGTAGAATTAAGGGACGGATTGATATTTGAAATATTTCAAGAATTTTTGCCGAGTTTTCCTGTTGTTTTTATGTCGGCTTATGACAAATATTGGTCGCAGGCAATGGCTTTTAATGCCATTGATTATCTCAGAAAACCAATTGGAAAGGAAGAAGTAAATCGGGTTTTGGAGAAGTATGAAGCATTGAAATTTCATTTTTTGAAGTGTTTTTCGGCCGAAAATGATTCAAGAATACCAAAGTCAGCTTTTCAGAAAGACCGCTTAATTGCGAAAAAAGGCACAAACTATTATGTGGTTTCAACCAAAGATATTGCGTTTCTTTATACCGAATCAAGAATTGTATTTTTGATAGACCGAACAGGCGAACGCTACACCGTAGAACGTAGCCTAAGCGAACTCGAAATGGAGCTTCCATATCAAAAATTTTTTAGGGTAAATCGCAAATTTATTGTCCATATTAATGCTATTCTGAGTTTTAAACCTTCTTTCAAAGGCAAAATTGCCCTCGAACTCCTGCACCTCGCCAAAGCCGAAGTAAGTATTAGCCAAGAAAACGCCGCCCAGTTTAAGAAATGGATTGACGAATAAATTAGGCAAAAGTCCGCAGACAATAGTCCACAGTTCTTGCTGTTGTCTATCGTCCATTATCTGTGGACTAAAAAATTAACCAACAAAAAATGAAAAGAACATTTACAATTTTTAGCAGTATTTTAGTCATATTGTTGTCATTTCGAGCATCGGCTCAGTTAGATAGTGTTCAAAATCTCAACGAAGTCGTGGTTTCGGCTTCTCGTATCGAAGAGAGTATTTTTAAAGCCCCAATTTCGGTTACAAAGATTTCAGCCCTTCAATTACAAAATTCTCCGAGTGTAGAATTGATTTCTTCTTTGGCTCGCTACAAAGGCATTAATGTAAGTCAGTCGAGCTTGTTTGTAACAAGCCTCAGCACAAGAGGTTTCAATAGTGGAAAAGCCGAAAGATTGCTGCAACTAGCTGATAATGTGGAGTTTATGTCGCCAACTTCGTCGCTTTATGGTGGAAATTGGATGGGAACACCCGAACTAGACATTGATAATATAGAAATAATTTACGGGGCAAATTCAGCCCTTTATGGTTCTGGAGCATTGAATGGTGTGATTTTGATGAACTCAAAAGACCCATTTAAGCACCAAGGTATTACTGTTTCGGTACGTGGAGGTTCACGCCTTTTATTTGATACCCAATTGCGTTATTCACAGGTTTTTGCCAAACGCTTTGCGTTTAAACTCAATGCTAATTTTATTTCGGCTGATGAGTTTCTGGGCGAATCTGATGCTGCAATCAAAGCGATGACTGAAGGCGGTTTGGCTGGTTCAGATGCCTCAAATAATGCTTTCGGTTCGCCTTTTGGCTGGAATAAACTCAACTATTTTGGCGACATTGGTTCTACTATTACAAACGAAGCTTTTACTAAATACAATGATGGGAAACCTTACCGAATTTATATGCCAGGTTTTAAAGAAAGTGAAATTTTGACAGTAAATGATGGAAAACAATTTGGTTTTGGTGGAGATTATAAAGCAGGAAATTTACGTTTGAACCCTTCGCTTCATTTTAAAATCAACGAACGTACCAAAGCTTCCTACGAATATCGTAAATCAATCGGAAATGGTATTTTTCAAAGTACAAGTCGCTTTGCTTGGCGAGAAATGCAATATGATTTGCACAAATTTGAGATTAAATACGACCGATGGTTTGTACGTGCTTACTCAATGTACGATTATGGTGGCAAGGCTTACGAAATAGGAGGTGTGGCAAATGCCCTTCAAAATATGCGATTAGCTGATCCTTCGCTTGGAACATTTCCTACTGTTGCGGCCAATTATTTTAGTGCTTGGAATCAGATTTTTGCTTCCGCTCGTGGAAATGGTTTTTCGGGTGGAAATTTAGCAGGAATTTATGTACCTGAGTTGGTCAATTCGGTTGTTCCATCAGTTTTTAGTTTACCATCAATTCAAGGCGGGCAAAGCATTGAAAATGCTGCAAAATTGGCATTTGATTTGACACAAAATCTGCAAATCAAGCAAGTCCAAGGGGCATCTGTTCCAACGGTTTTTGAACGTGTAACCCAACAAGTAGCTAACGGAGTAGGAGATTTAAAAATCAATGGCTCAACCGTAAAAGGGGCCGCATTTACTAATAATGCTCGTAATATTGATTTTTCTGCACAACGTGAGTTTCGTTTCAAAACTACTAATGTGGTAGTAGGTGGAGCATACAGAAAATATATTTTAAAATCGGCTGGAACGCTACTTTCAGATGGAATATTTTCGCCATTAAATACTGAGCAACGAAACGAGATAATCAATTGGGAGTCAGGTATTTATTGGCAAATTCAGCAAAAACTTCTTCATGAAAAACTGACCCTTGCCGCTGCTGCCAGAATAGATGCTTTCAAAAATTTTGATACAAAATTATCACCTCGTATTTCGGCTGTTTATGCTTCAGGCTCACATAATTTCAGAGTCAATTATTCGAATGCGTTTCGAGCTCCAGCCCAACTCGACCAGTATATTTATTTAGATTATGGCAGTATTTTGCTTATCGGAAATACAGAAAATGGCTTTAAAGGTTTAAATTCAGCAGGAACTGCAATGTATGAGGTGAAAAAACTCGCTCCCGAAAAAATGAATTCGTGGGAGATTGGCTATAAAGCATTGCTCACCAAAGATTTACAAATTGATTTGAGTTATTATAGAAACCTTTATAATGGTTTTATTGGAATTGTACGTTTCCAAGGGCGTGAAGATGGACTATTGCCCGAAGGAGATTTTGTAAAGAAAACAGGCGATTGGGCGAAGCAAGTAGGCAATCGTACCCGTGGAAGATTTATTCAGACTTGGGCAAATTTTGATAAACCAGTAACTACGCAGGGAGCATTTGTGAGTTTAGATTATCGTTTAAACAAAAATATAAAATTATACGGCAACTATACTTGGTCGAAAATATCAGATATTAAAGGTCTGATTGCTGGTTTTAACACACCCAAACATAAGTTTAATTTAGGAGTTAATGGCTTGATAAAGAAAGATTTAACATATTCAGTGAATTATCGTTGGACGGATACTTATACTTACTTTATGCCATTTGATGAAGGCGAAATAAAAGCTTTCAGAACATTTGATGCACAAGTAAATTATCATTTAAAACCGCTCAAAACTACCTTCAAATTGGGTGGAACGAATCTTACTAATGCCAATGCTATTACGGTTTATGGCTCTGCCCCAATTACCCGAATGGTGTATATTGGAGCGGTATTTGATTTGAAGTATTGATAGAATACAAAAAACTTATGTTATATCTTTTCGATGAGGCACAAAATTTTGTTGATATCTTGTTGTTTTTGTAATAAAACATATAAAAATATGAGTGCGATTATTTTAGAAAGCCAGTCATCAGAAGATTTGAAATTACTCGAAACATTAGCAAGTAAATTAGGAATCAAAAGTCAAAAATATCTGCTCAGCAATGGGAAGACCATCTTTTGGCGTCAAAAATTGATGTTGTAATGAAGACCTAGACAGTAAATAGAGAGGACGTTTTGAAAGCTTTGGGTAAAATATGAAACTTTGATTTAAGAACTCTTTCTTGAAAGCTTTACAGAATCTCAAAGATGAAGATGTAAAAAATGCCATCTATGATACCATTTTGGATGCAGAACAGTCTGAGAGTTTAACCGAAATCGTAACATAAAGAAACAAAAAGGATATACTTCCTATCTTCTTATTCGCCCAGGAAATTACAGAATTGGAATCAAATGGGAGGAAGATGAAAAAACCCTTTATTTTGTAACATTTGACCATCGAAAAGATATTTATAAAAAGTTTCCGTAGAGAAAACGCTCCAAATAATAGATAGATTTGGAGCGTTTTTTATTTAATCACCTTTCTATCATCCCCTTATAAAGTAATTTCCTATTGACATCTTCAATGTTGTAAGTATCTTTAGTTTTGGTCAAAGTATATTTGTCATTTTTCCATTTATCAGCAGACTCTTTTTTTACGATAATCGTTTGCTCATCATAAGGTACAAAAAGTTCTATTTCTTGATCGCTGCTATCAGTTTTTATGACTATAAAAGCAGATAAGGTTTGTTCAAGGTCTTTAGATAAGGGGTCTAATCTTATGCCTACCTCAAAAATTCTGATACATTCGTTGCGTAAAACTGACCATTGATAACCTGCCGATGCTTTACAGCCGTGTTCGTCGGCATCATTACCTACCATCGGTGGAGGGGTTTGAGCTGGCTCAACTTTGAGCGAGTCGTCTTGTTGAGTAGTTGTATTTGTGTTACAAGCCATTAAAAGATAAGAAAGTATTAATATTGAAAAGTGTTTTTTCATTGTTGAAAGTTTAAGTAATAGATTTTTCGTAATAATAAGAAAAATAAAATTCTGAATGGATTCATTTTATTAGTTTTTTGTGACAAATTTTAAAAAGAAAATATCATCCCCTCGTGATTAGAATTATTTAATGTGTTGTATTTCTATAATCATGTCATGCTTTTAGCATTTTAGTTAATAAGATTTCATAAAGTTTCGATTCTATATCACTTCATTTTGCATTCGTCTACCTTTTACGTTAAATGAATTGATACTCCAAATCAATATTTAAACTCAATTAATCGCTTTATCGACCGCATTAATCTCAAAATTTTGTCCGCCCGAATTATTACATATATATTTAGTCTTCAATAAACTAAACTTATCCGTATTGTATGAAAAAACTCCTAACTATTGTCGTTCTCAGTATGTTTTCGTTGAGCGTAGCTTATGCTCAGGAAGAAAAAATTGACTTAGAGACAACCAAGAAAATTCGTCAAGAAGGGCTTCAAAATTCAAAAGTAATGGATATTGCCTTTAATTTGACTGATGTAAACGGCCCACGTTTGCAAGGCTCACCAGGATTTATGAGAGCTGCCAATTATGCCAAAGGAAAATTGGCGGAATGGGGATTAGAAGATGCCAAGCTTGAAGCATGGGGAGATTTTGGTAAAGGTTGGGAACTCAATAAAAGTTATGTGGCAATGACCGCTCCTTATTACCGACCTTTAATTGCGTATCCAAAAACATGGACTGCTGGCACCAAAGGAAAATTGAAATCAGCCGAGATTTTATTGATTGAAGAAACTGATACACTAGGTTTAGAAAATTATCGTGGCAAACTAAAAGACAAGGTGATTTTACTTTATAAAAACGATAAAATTCAACCATCCTTCAAGCCTGATGCAAGTCGCTATACCGACGAAGAATTGGAGAAAATGGCCACTGCAACGCCAACTACAACTACGCCACCCGATACGGCTTTTCGCTCAATGATGCAGGCCATGCGTAGAACCAATATGCTTTCTACAAAAACCAAAGATATGGCTAAAAAAGAAGGTGCTTTGGCACTTTTGAGTATGAGTGCTAAGGGAAAAGATGGTACATTGTTTGTTTCGGGTGGAGGTTCATACAAAGCTACCGACGCCGAAGGCTTGCTCGATATTATGCTTGCTGCCGAAGATTATCTGTCGCTTTGCCGATTGACGAAAGCGGGAATTCCAGTTAAATTAGAGTTAGATGTAAAAACAAAATTTTTTACTGAAGATTTAAAAGGTTATAATGTTTTGGCCGAAATTAAAGGAACTGACCCTACATTGAAAGAAGAAATAGTAATGTTGGGAGCACACCTTGATTCTTGGCAAAGCTCGACTGGGGCAACTGATAATGCCGCAGGCTCAGCTGTGATGTTGGAGGCTGTTAGAATATTGAAAACTTTGGGTGTTCAGCCACGTCGCACGATAAGAATTGCTCTTTGGAGTGGTGAAGAACAAGGGCTTTTTGGTTCGAGAAATTATGTGAAAAATCACTTGACCAATGCCGAAACCAATAAAAGTAATGCCGAAGGAGATAAAGTGACCGCCTATTTCAATGTTGATAACGGTACCGGCAAAATCAGAGGGATTTATTTGCAAGGAAACGACGCCTGTCGCCCGATTTTTACGAAATGGTTTGAGCCTTTCAATGATTTAGGAGCAAAAACTGTTACGATTAGAAACACTGGTGGAACAGACCATCTTTCGTTTGTGGGTGTTGGTATTCCCGGTTTCCAGTTTATTCAAGATGAAATTGAATATAATACTCGCACACATCATACAAACATGGACTCATACGATCATTTACAACCAGAAGATTTGAAACAGGCTGCAACTATTGTGGCTTCGTTTGCCTATAACGCTGCTATGCGTGATGAAAGATTACCGAGAAGGAAATAAATTTCAAACAAAACGGCTTGTAAATAATTGATTTGCAAGCCGTTTTGTTTTTTATGTCATTAACTTTTTTCAATAATCATTTTGTAAACATTGGTTTCTCGTCTATTAAAACCCACTTTTTGGTAAAGTTTATTGGCCGCAATTCGACTTGGGTGCGAGGTAAGCATCAATAAATTTACATCTTTGGTTTTTGCAAAATTGATTGCATGTTGTACCAATTTTTCGCCGATTCCTTGCCCTCGATACGTATCATTTACTACAACATCTTCAATCCATGCTTTTTTTCCTGTTGGGCTATAATATATGCCAACGGTTAGCATTCCGGTTATATTTTCTGAATCATCATAAGCTAAAAACAAATGACTATTTTCTGATGCCACAAGATTCATAAGTGTTTCCTGAGAAGCCGTATAGGGAGTAGTTACAAGTAAATCAATGAAATGCTGAATGACTTTTTGAATCGCTGGCGAAAGGGTGTTTATCTCTTTAATTATCATATATTTTAGTTTTTATGATGGATATATTTGTTTGGTTGACTTCAACGAAACCTCAATCAATTCATTGAGCACTTCGAGGTTAATAGCTGAAAGTTTTTTTAGATTAATGCAACATTTCCAAGCTTTGGTTTTACTCAGTTTTTGTAATAAATCTTCTCTTTGTTCAATGGGTAAATGAAGGTACAAAGAGATAGCTGTAGCCCGTGGAGAAAATGCCAAAAGCGGAGCATTACCTTTATGTCCGCTAGCATATTTATAGTGATAGCTCCCAAAACCAATGATACTTGGCCCCCACATTTTAGGTTCTAGATTTATCTGATTTTGAAAAATATCAACTAAGCGAAAGGCATCTTTGCATTTGGCTTCGTCGATGATTTGTTTGATAAAATCGCTGATATTGGCTTTTGTCTCGGTAGTTTTGTTGGTTGCCATGTTCTTTTTTGGAAGATTCTTTTGAGCTCTAAGTCCTAAATTAACAAAAAACCTTTACCTAACAAAATACGCAAAGGTTTTCATGAAATTTGAAAAATTGAAGAAAAAATAAATTTGATTTTTTTGGATTTTTGACTTAAAACTACTGAATTTTGACTACTATTTTTTAATTTATTTTCACCGTAACTCGGCTCCGACTCAAAGAAATTAATTGTCTCGCTCACAATCCACCGATATTTTTCAATAAATTAAAATCGCAGCTGAGAATCGCTTTAAACAGGAACAATAATTGACTCGATAAGAATAGGCAAAATCCGCAATAATTTTGATAGAATAAAAAGTTTCACCCAAATATTTTTCTATATTTCTATTGAAATCAATTGACACAACTTTAACTTTTAAAAATTAACGCAAGACCCAAATATTTGCTCGGCTTTTAGTTATTAAAGTCACCGATTGTGAATGAGATACGATCGTGAGAGTAAAGGACTTTTTTGTATTGGAAATATTAGTCTGCTTATTCCCGTTTACACAGATTTTAGTGCATCGCATACCTTAATTTTTTGATAGAGAAACGTTAAAAAATCAATGAAAATAGTCAAGATTTTATACATAATATTGGTTTTCTGGTCGGAAGGGTATTCTCAAAAATTACTTATACTAAGTCCAGAAAAAATAACTTTTTCTCCAAGTTTTAGTATTGTAAAAGTAACTGATGCTCGCATACAGCGAGAAAATATGGGTCAAATCTTTATTTCTGCAACTCAGAAAGAGCCTATTGATTTTAAAGGCGGAACAGAGGCTGTTATCAAGAAATTTCTTTTGCAATCATTGCCAAATAAAGAAAACCAACTTTTACTCAGATATAGAATTCTTGATTTAAAAATTACCGAATCGAAGTTATCAAATGGTAATATTTCTGGTCAAATACAGCTAAAAGTATCTTTCGACCGAATCGGAAAAAAAGATACAATTTTGCTTACTGAGACAAACACAAGTACCTCTTTTTTGCGTTCAGACATTCAAATGCCCAATGCAAAATATGAATCTATTTTAGTGTCTTTATTCATAAAATCGCTTGAATATTTTGATAAATGGCTAACACTCAATGGCAGTAAACATGAAGCTCTCATCAAAGGTGTAAAAATCGTTTTTCTCCCAGAAAACGATATAAATGATAGCGATACCATTTATTATAATACACGAAAAATCGATTGGAATGATTTTAAAGGAAAACCCACGAATACACGTTATGGGGCTGCTATCTTTGCTAATTTTGCTTACGGAGCGAGTTTTCAAGTCATTGATGGATATATTTTAGCCAAAGTTTCGACTAAAACCTACATGGTGCGTGGAATGTCTTGGGTTTTACCTAATTCACTCAATGATTATGCTTTGGCTCACGAACAACTACATTTTGATATTGCAAAACTTGTAACCGAGCGTTTCAAAAAGAAAATTGCCACGATGCAAGCCGATTTGATAATAGACCTTAACAGTATGATTCAATACGAATATTTAGAGTCCTACCGTGAAATGAATCAGTTACAAAAGCAATATGATAGTGAATCGAACCATAGTCTTTATCGACAATCACAAGCTGATTGGGAGTTAAAAATAAAAAAATGGTTAAGCGAAAAAGGCTAAAATATTAAAAAATGATTTAGAGATTCAAATTGTGACACGTAAAGTAAAGAAAATTTTAAGTTTATGAGTATATTTGTGGTCGTTTTTTTTCAAAATACAGTATTTAATGATGCGAAACCTTATTTTGTTGTTTTTCCTATTATTTTTCAACCTTGTTGGATTTGCTCAAATTACGATCAACCTGCCATTAACAAGAAGTGTCTTTCAGAGAGATAATAATAATACTTCAATTATCTATATATCAGGAAATTATGAAGATGCCATCGAAAAAATTGAAGCAAGACTTTTGCCTGTGAAAGTAGGGCAGGGTGTTGCTACTGATTGGGCTCCAGTAATTGATAAACCACAAAAAGGTTCTTTTGTTGGCTCAATAAAAGGTACAGGTGGCTGGTATCAATTACAAGTAAGAGCTTGGAAGAATGGGGCTGTTATTTCTCAATCTACAGTTGAAAAAGTAGGTATTGGCGAAGTATTCTTGATAGCAGGGCAATCAAATGCAGAAGGAAGACGAAATTATGGTGAAAAAGCATCAATCGATGATCGTATAAATTGTTTTGATTATCAAAAAATCGACTTTTTAGATGAAATCCCTCCTTTTCAGAGTTTTTCACACGTCGAGCGAACATCTTCGATTGCTCCCCGTGGGCAGGGAACTTGGTGTTGGGGCGAGCTGGGCGATTTATTGGCCAAACGTTTGAATGTTCCAATTATGTTTTTCAATGCTGCCTATGAAGGAACAAGTATCGAAAATTGGTATAGCAGTTCGATCGGAGTTTCTACCAAACACCCATATTTCAAGTTTACATTTCCTAACCAAACACCCTATTCGTATTTGAGAATTTCGCTGCAATATTATATTTCTCAACTGGGGTTACGTTCGGTTTTGTGGCAGCAAGGAGAAGCAGAAACCGACCTTAAAACCACGCAAGAATATTATGAAACTGCTCTCAGAAAAGTCATTGAAAAAAGTCGATTAGAATCTGGTAAAAAAATAAGTTGGATGCTTGCTCGTGTATCTTTATTAAATACAAATCAGATTTATCCGACTGTAATTAACGCACAAAATAATGTTATAAATCCTGCCGACTATATCTTTGAAGGGCCTAATACTGATTCTATTCAAACTCCCCGCCCAGAAGGCGTACATTTTACAGATTCAGGAATTTCGGATTTGGCAAAGGCTTGGGATATTAAAATGAACACACGTTTTTTTAGTCAATCTATCCCTTTTTTGCCTTCACCAATAGTTCCTCTAAATGCCTCTTGTCAAGTATCTGATAAAGTTACGCTTAGTTTACCTACTTCATATAATTCGCAAAAATGGTCGAATAATCTTACATCTTCTACTTTAACGGCATCAACAGGTATATACAATAGCGTATTAAGAGACCAAACAGGCAATTATTTTTTCACAACAGCCGTTGATGTAAAAAAGGTTTTTCCGACTGCAAAGCCTGTTGCTTACGCTAAAAAAAGTCTGTTTTTCTGTGAAGGAACGAGTACAGATTTATTGACCGATAGCCCCGATTACACATCATTTGTGTGGAATACTGGTGAAACTCAAAAACAAATTACGGTAAAAAACGCAAACTCATATAGTGTAAAAGGCATTAGTGCGATAGGCTGTGCATCGCCCGAATCTATTATTATACAAACACAAATACTTTCGTTGCCAATAAAACCTGTTATTTATCAAAGCGATGTCGCCGCTTGTGAAGGTAATACAATTACATTGGCATCGACAAGTTTGAAAGAAAGTGTTTGGAGTACCAACGAAACCGCCCCTGTTATCACGGTTCGTACTGTAGGAGATTATAAAGTAACGGTGCGACAGAAAGATGAAAATGGTTGTTTTTCGATTGACTCAGAACCGGTGACGTTCACAATCAAGCCTCGTCCCGAAACTCCCGAAATTATGCAAATAGGCATTTATGCTTTGCAGGCTAAGCAAAAATCTCAAGCAATCGATTTGTCTTATGAATGGAAGCAAGATGATAGAATTCTGGCCAATAAAACGGCGTTTATCAAGATTAATTCACCAAGCTTTATAACTGTTACTGCACTCCGAAACTTTATAGTTGCTAACAAAACTTTTACCTGTCGTTCGAACCTTTCTGGGGCATATTCGTTTGTGCCAAGCACCGAATTGTCGGGTATTATTATTTATCCGAATCCTACAAGCAATGGAATAGTTACATTGGAAGCAAAAGATAATCTTGAAGACTTTACCCTTACAATCTATGATAGCAAAGGACAAGATATTTATACGAGTCCAATTCCAAATCTAATAGAACCTCGAGTGGTGGATTTATCAAACCTTAGTTCTGGTAAATATATCGTAAAATTAACCAATGGTATATATGTCGAAAAGAAGAGCATCGTAATCATGAAATAAAATCAGAACCCTGATGTCTGACACAGCATCATACCTATCCTAAATACCTAGACAAAGGACAAGAGACAAGAATTTCGTGACGATTTACCGAAGCGACGAAGCGTCTCGAATTTTGTTTCTCGTGTCTCATTGCTTGACAGGGTTGTTTCTTAACTTTCTTTCTCCAAAAACTCCTTAATTCGGTGAGTTTTATCTTTTCCGATTAGTTTTATTAATTCTTCTTCGGGGGCATTTTTTATATTTGTAATCGTCTTGTATTGCTTCAAAACTTTTGTAGCAGTAAGTTTACCGATTCCACTGGCACTTTCGAGACTACTATTCAAGAAGTTTTTACTTCGGCGGTCACGGTGATGTGTAATACCAAAACGGTGAGCCTCGTCTCGGCAACGCTGAATGAGTTTCAACGACTCTGATTTTTTGTCAATGTATAGTGGTAGCGTATCTTCGGGGAAATAAATTTCTTCCAGACGTTTCGCAATACCAATAATTGGAATTTGGCCATAAATTCCAATTTCCTTAAGGGCATCACAAGCCGCGGAAAGTTGCCCTTTTCCACCATCAATAATAATCAAATCAGGTAATTCTGCTTTTTCTTCTATCAATCGAGTATATCTGCGGCCTACCACTTCTTTCATAGTCGCAAAGTCATTTGGCCCTTCTACGGTTCTCGGAATATAATGTCTGTAATTTTTCACCGAAGGCTGACCATTGATAAAACAAACCATTGCCGAAACAGGATTCGTTCCTTGAATATTCGAGTTATCGAAACATTCGATGTGGCGTGGAAGCGATTTTAACTGCAAATCTTGTTTTAGTTTTACCAGTACTCGGTCACGTTTGTTGGTTGCTCCGCTGGCTGCAATGGCTTCACGTTCGGCTTTTTCACGCTGGAAATACATGACATTTTTCAGCGACATTTCCATCAATTTTCGCTTATCACCAATTTGCGGAACCGCAATTTCGGCTTTCATATCAATTTCTAAAGGAATATTTGTCACAATTTCCTTTGCTTCACTTTCGTAAGTTTGTCGAAGTTCCACAATCAACATCGTCAGAACTTCTTCATCTGTTTCATCTAGTTTTTTCTTTACTTCCAAAGTCTGGCTTTGCGTAATTGTGCCATTTATAACTTTGATGAAATTGAGGTAAGCCGAATTTTCATCAGAAACAATGCTGAAAACATCTAAGTCTTTGATGGCAGGATTTACGACCGTAGCTTTACTTTGATAATTTTGCAGAAAATCTAATTTCAATTTATACTGCTGGGCTTCTTCAAAAGCTAATTTAGCTGCTGAATCTAGCATTTTTTGTGCAAAAAACTGCTTAGCAGGAGCAATGTTGCCTTTTAGAATATGATTTACTTGCTCAATTTCTTTATTATACTCTTCCTCTGATTGACGATTTTCGCACGGGCCTTTGCAATTACCAATATGGTATTCTAAACAAATTTTAAATTTCTTGCTCGCCACATTTTCCTCCGAAAGATTTAAAATACAAGTGCGTATTGTGTAAAGTTGGCCAAACATTTCGAGCATTGCATACATCGCTCTTGAATTGACAAAAGGCCCATAAAGTTTGCCTTTGCTCTTATCTTCCATTCTGCGAGTGGTGATTACTCTCGGAAAACGCTCGTTGGTTACACACACATAAGGATACATTTTATCGTCTCGCAGTAAGATATTGAAGCGAGGTTGATGTTTTTTTATTAGTGTGTTTTCGAGCAAAAGTGCATCGTACTCGGTTGGTACGATAGTAAACTCAAGTTTCCGAATACAAACCACTAAACGACGTGTTTTGCGGTCGTGGCGATTGAAATTATAGAAATAGCTACTTACCCTGTTTTTTAAGTTTTTGGCTTTTCCTACATAAATAATCTCTCCTGTTTCATCGAAATAACGATAAACCCCAGGCTCTTCTGGAAGTTGTGGCAATACGGATTTATAATCAAATATTATTTCAGACATACAGGCAAGTAAAATGACGAATTTAGAATGACGATAGACAAATTTATAATGCTGAATGACAGTAGTTTATACGCTGTTATTTTGGGTTTTATATTTTTATAGTGTAAGTTTATATTTTGCAAATAGCTGAATATAAGTAATTTATGTTCTTTATTAGTAAATCATACTACGTTATTATTATTTAATTTTCTCAAAATATTTCAAAATAATCATTACTCGGTGTTTATCAAAAACAAAATTAACTTATTTTACTGTTTAATATTTCGTAATTACCTCTTTGTTTCACATCTTATTTCAAAGATTTATTTATATTTTGTCGAAATCTATTTTCTGTTTTAACTATAAAGATATTTTTGTCCATTTTTTTTATTTTAATCTACAACTTCTTTCCATTAATTCCTTTGCTCAAGCTTCTGGTATTGTTGATGAAATCATTTTTGATAATTTAATAATCTTTGCTGGGCTTACTTTTGAAGCCAATGGAATAATGTGTGTTTGGGAAAAGAGTTGAAAAGTTTTTATCGTTGAAAATGGTGTAATATCTACCAAACCAATCATTGATATAAGTGAAGAAGTAAGTGATTACGGCGATCATGGACTCAATTGCTTTGCTCTCGACCCTAATTTTTTGAAAAATGGTTATGTATATTTAATGTTCGTCGCAAAACGCAAGCATATACTTAATTTTGGAAAACCCGACTAAAAAGTTCAAGAAGAAACACCTTTTCAGACCACACTTGGGCGTATCACTCGCTACTCGTTGACCGCTTCAAGTAATTTCACAAGAATTGACTTAAATTCAAGAAAAGTTTTGGTGGGAGAACCTCCCTCCACCGGAATTTCGATTTTTGTTGATAATACTCCTTTGCAGATTATAAGCACGAGTATCGACAAATTAGAGGTTTTTTTAAAACAATAAAGATTTTCCACTAAGCCTTAATGCACAAGTATTAGATGCTGAACATAGTAAAGAACAACTCAGTTATTTATGGTTGGTTTTGCTATTCCACGACGACCACATCCATTTTGTAACATCATCTTATCGTCTAATTGGTGAGGCTGTCTTGAATATTGTACCATGCGATGCTCAAACATATTTTTATAAAGTTATATTAACTGCCACCGATGCCGAAGGTTTGAGTTCTATCTATGAAAAAATAATGAAGCCAAATTGTGTAATTTTGAGTGTGTCATCAGGTAGTTACGAACTTAGTATTGCTCCTAATCCAAACCAGTAAACGATTGATATTTTTCCATTAAATGACCTAACCAATAAGCCATTAAAAGCAACACTTAATTACGCAACTGTTGGCATGATAATGAATAAAGAAGCAATAAAGCCTATTCTCGACGCTAAACTCATCGCAGCTGAAAGTGGAATGTATCTATTGAAAATCTCAACCGATGGTTTATCTAAAACATTTAAGTTGATAAAAGATTAGTTTTTATAAATCAATTATCAAATGTTTCCTTTCCGTACCAACGTCTAAATTATACTTTCTTTTAGAATTTGTTGTTTCCGACTATTTTAGTGGTTTTTAAAATATTTTCTACAAAATACTTGCGATTTGAATTATTAAAAATTTACTTTGCAATACAAAGTTCTTTTTAAAATAATGAAGTCGAATCAAATTAGGATATTTTTCAGAATTAGCCGAACCACTTTGAGTTTGGCCTTGCTTTCGGCTTTATGCTGCTTATTATTGATAATCAGAGCCGTACAGACCGAGCAAATTAGAGGTTTATTTCTGCTTTGGAATCTTTTTTTGGCTTGGATACCATTATTTTTTGCTCTTTTAGCTCGCCGTTTATCTTCATCAACAAGGGTTATTAGGTCAAAGCCACTTTTTATTTTAGTTAATTTGGGTTTATGGTTGCTGTTTTTTCCAAATTCTCCTTATCTGATTACCGATTTGATACATTTGGGTGAAAAGGAAAGACACATTTTGTGGTTCGATACAGTAGGGTTTTTTATTGCGGCTCTAGCTGGAATATGCACGGGTCTATATTCTCTTAAAGTGATTCACCAAGTACTAAATCAGTTCATTAACAATGTTTTAGCTTGGATTGTAATTTCGGTAAGTATAGTGTTGTCAGGTTTTGGTTTATATCTCGGACGCTTCGCAAGATTCAATAGTTGGGATTTATTCACTCATCCATTTTATTTATTCCGAAAATCTTTTCAAGAATTACAAAATCCATTAGCCCTTCAAACAACGTTGGTCTTTACTTTGGTTGTAGCGGTGCTATATATTTCACTTCTCATTTTAATTCCTAACCGTAATGCAAATCTTAAAAATGCTGGGTAGCTTCCGTCATGCTTTTGCTGGAATTAGATTTTTGATGAAGGAAAATAATGCAGGATTTCATGTCTTTGTTGCCATAGTCGTCCTATCAGCAGGATTTTATATGAAACTATCAGCTATTGAATGGGCGATTATTATTACCCAAATCGGCTTGGTTTTGGTAGTAGAAACACTAAATACGTCAATCGAAAAACTCTGTGATTTTGTATCGCCCGAATACCATCAATTAATCGGAAAAGTAAAAGATTTATCCGCCGCTGCAGTTTTGATTATGTCTATTGTTGCGGTTATCGTCGGAATTATCATATTTTTGCCTAAACTTTTCATTCATTTATGAACGAACATCTCGAAAATCTAAAAGAAATTCGCTCCTTGATGGAACGCTCCTCGAAATTCCTTTCGTTGAGTGGTCTTTCGGGTATTTCGGCGGGCGTATGTGCTTTGTTGGGAGCTTGGTATGCTTATGCTAAACTCCACGTTGATGGTTCAGGTTTATTGAGCAATCCAGAAATTAGACATGAAATTGTTCCTCAATTAGTCGTAGAAGCCTTAATTGTTTTGGCATTTGCATTGTTGTTTGGAACATTATTTACCATCAGAAAAGCCCGAAAACAAGGTTTAAGTGTTTGGAACAAAACCTCAAAATTATTGCTTCTCAATTTAATGATTCCACTAATAGCAGGAGGATTTTTTTGTCTTGGGATGCTCTACCATGGCTTTTTTTGGTTATGCTTTCCTGCCACACTTGTTTTCTATGGTGTTGCATTGGTAAGTGCAAGTAAATACACCTTGCATGATATATTTTATTTAGGAATTGCTGAAATAGTCTTAGGTTTAATTGCTTTATTTTTGGCAAAATATAATTTGATTTGTTGGGCAATTGGCTTTGGGGTTTTACATATTGTCTACGGGTCCGTTATGTATTTTAAGTATGATAGGCAAGAAAGTGAGATTCCAAAATGAAAGTTAAAAAGTTTTCAAGAATGACATTTTTCATTCTTAATTCATCATTTTTATTTGTGCGTTAGCACTATGCAAATATTACAGAATTTTAATAAAGCTTTTGAAAGCAAGGCTCGACTCGGTATAATGTCGGTGCTGATGGTCAATGAAGTAGTAAGTTTCATAGTTTTGAAAGACCTCTTGTCAATGACTGATGGTAACTTGGCTACGCATTTACGTTCCTTAGAAGAAGCCAACTATATTACTTTCAAAAAAGAGTTTATTGGCCGAAAACCAAGTACTGTTTATAAAGTAACCGAAGAAGGAAAAAAAGCATTTGAAGACCACCTCAACGAGTTAGAGAAGTTTATAAAAGGCTCATAAAATATATTTTTTTTATCATTACTTTGAAACGGAAAGTACTTTTAAAATAATTAATTCGCAATTTAATCTTAAATACTTAAATGGAAAACTCGGAACAGAAATCAACCTTTTTTCAAAGGAATGCGGCATTGATTAAAGGCTTTTTTATTGGCTTTTTAATTTTTTTACTGTTGATTCCCACGTTTATGATACAATCGATTGTAAGTGAGCGTGAAGGAAGGAAAAGTGAAGTCATACGAGAGGTAAGTTCAAAATGGGGGAATAGTCAGCAGTTAATTGGGCCAATATTGAGGATTCCCTATTATGAAATTTCAAGAATTGAGAAATTGAATACAAATGGTAAGAAAGAAATTGAGCAAACTAAGTCGCTGGAATATGCTTATTTTTTGCCCAATCAATTAGAAATTAATGGATTAGTAAATCCTGAAAAACGTAGCAGAGGAATTTACGAAATTGTGGTTTATAACTCAAAAGCTACATTTGATGGAGATTTTACTAATATTTCGCTTGACCAGTTTAAGGCTTTACCCGAAAATATTCTTTGGAAAGATGCAAATGTGTTGTTTACTCTGAGTGATTTTAGAGGAATAACTGAAGATATAGAATTAAATTGGAATGGTAATAAATCGTTTTTTTCGTCGGGGGCGAAATTGCCTTTTGCACGAGAATCAAATATTGCCCTTTCTGGAATCTATACCCCAGTTCAGATTAATGATGGAGGAAAAAGCAAATATAATTTTCATTTTGAATCGAATTTGAAAGGTTCAGCATCGCTAAATATTGTTCCAGTTGGTAAAACAACAAAAGTTATGTTGAAATCGAATTGGCAAAATCCGAGTTTTATTGGGGCATTTCTGCCTGATAAGCGAGTCGTGAATGAAAAAGGATTTTCAGCATCATGGAAAGTTCTGCATCTAAATCGAGATTTTCCTCAACAATGGACGGGTAATGCTCCTGAAACATTGACACAATCAAGTTTTGGTGTAAACCTCATAACACCCAATGATAATTATCAGCAAAGTAGCCGTTCGGTGAAATATGCGATTCTTATTATTGCACTTGTTTTTATGGCGTTTTTTTTCATTGAAATACTTAATAATAAGCGAGTACACCCCTTTAATTATATTTTGATTGGATTAGCCCTCTGCATTTTTTATACCTTATTGTTGTCAATCTCTGAGTTTCTAACATTCAATGTATCTTATCTGATAGCTTCATTTTTGACAATATGTTTAGTTTTCTTGTATTCAAAAAGTATTTTTCAAAATACGCAATTGTCTGGTTTGGTAGCTTTAGTGATGCTTACTCTTTATGGTTTCATCTTTATAATCATACAATTAGAAGACACTTCTCTATTGATTGGTAGTATTGGCTTATTTACAATTTTATCTATAACGATGTATATCTCCCGTCGAATAAATTGGCAGAATGTTGGACTAAAAAAATGATTATTTAAAATGGAACAAGATTTTGCCGTTTTTATAATGAAATTTCAAAATGGTAGGACAGGTATGCAACCTGTAAAGCTGAGAACTTATATTCAATGAACCTGATAAATTGACAGGTTACAAACCTGTTCTACAAAAAAAT
>CAMAQF010000071.1 GCA_945860265.1 Emticicia agri
AAAAGGGGATGTTATATTAATTAAAGATGGGGGAGAATACATTTTTTTTAATGAAAAAGGTAATATTATCAATAAATACAATGATTACAATCCTGAAAATTTATATATAATAAACTATTTCTATATTGATAATAGATTAAGTAAAACAATATCATTAAGAAAAATGAGTTGGCTCAGAAAATGGATTACTGAAAAAGAACAATATAATTTTAATTATGATAATAATGGACAATTAATTAATAGAAATATGGAGGATGAAAGTGGAGTTGTGAATTCTTACTTATTCTATGATAATGGTAAATTAATAAAAGATTCTACATACACCGATTATAAGTTTAAACATTTGTTAGTTGAATCTTTTGTCTACGATGGTGAATTACTAATAACAAGAAATAGGTATGATAAAATGTGGTCACGTGGTAATGTTAATGATGAACCTGATTTTACTAGGAAATATATTTATTTTTATGAAAATGGGTTAATAAAAAAAGAAATTAATGATGAAGGAAAGGATTTGTCATATGAATACGAGAATGATTTGAAAGGGAATTGGATTAAACAAAAAAAATCTAATGGAGAAGTTTGGAAAAGAGAAATATTTTATAAGGGAGACGATATAAGTTTATATGAAAATAAATTTGAGCAACTAAAAAAAGAACTTTCATCCAGTAATTCTGAAACAAACAATAATCAAGACCCTGCAAGTAATAATGAAGTAGCCCCTGAAGAAAATAATGTTTCAGAACAGAGTTCAACACCTCAAAAACAGGTTTGTTACGATTGTAAAGGAACAGGGAAATGTCCAAAGTGTTCCGTTCCTCAAAGAGTAAGGTATAAACAAGGAGAAACTCCTAATGACCATAATGAGATAAGGTTGGGTATGATTGTATGTCCACAATGCGGAGGAAATTTAATGAACTGGGGGTCTGATAAAAATAAAAGTTGTTATTTATGTAAAGCTACAGGTTGGCAAAATTGTCCAAAATGTAATTCAAACGGAAATGGACAACATATTGGTCAATGTCAAACTTGTAAAGGAACGGGATATAGAAATTAATTATTTTCATTTTTTTTATAAATATATCTTTCACAAATACCGGCAATAAAATAACTAATGTGGTCTATCTCTCCGTGAAACCCAACTTTATTGTTTTCAGGAAACACATTACTTGATTTCAATTTCTCTTCAATTACTTTTTTAACGAAAAGAACTGAATCCTTTTTTCTTGATTTAGGTTTCACTTTTGGGTCTAATACAATTTGGAATATCACACCTTCCTTATCTTTTACCTTTTTCATTTTCTAAAATATTTTTCGTTGAATTCACTAATCGTTTTAATTGAGTTTCATTTATTATGATTTTCATTTTTTTTTGTTTTTTTGGTGATTTGTTTACTATTAAATCTGTCATTTTCATATTGTGTTGATTAGTGTTATCTTGAATTTATAGTTTGGTAAACTCCAGTTTTATTGTTGATTTTTAATCCAAATGGTATAGGTCTCTGTTCTTTTATCTTATAAATTTCATTGAGGACATCTTCACCAAGTTTTAATACTGGGATTGATTTACAATCAACAGAAACTCCAATTTTAATTGAGTGTTTGATTTTATCTAGGTTATAAACTCCCAAATATTCAAAGGAATAGGTAAAGTGTTTGTTGATTTTCTTTAATCTGTATTTAAGTTGCGTATCCATTCTGACATCAAGATTATCTTTATTGGAGTAGAAAAGGAAATGGTTATTAAAAGTTGGATAGTCATTTTCGTCTTTTTGTTCTATTGAATAACACCTGACACCTGAATTAACAAACATTCCCCACCATGAACGATTAGACACTGAACTAATTGATGATAATCCATTTATTAGTTCCCTCCCAGTTTTCTTTAATGGATCAAGTGAAAAATGGTGATATGTCTCACGGGTGGGTTTGATGGAAATAGTCAAATGGTAGAAGTGTTTGGTAAGGATATGAATATCTTCCTCTATGCCAAACAACTTTGTAATTCGTGATCTGTTTATTTCATTTCTTTTTGTCTGGCATAAATCACATTCAATAAATGAAGGACATAAGATTTCGTGGTTTTCAATCATAGTTTTCTTTATTTATAAATATTGTGAAGGAGTCAAATGTTGAGAGGTAGAAAATAAAAAATGTTCGTCAATTTGACGAACAACATGGTTCCTTTTAGTCACTTCTTCGTAGAATATGATTAAAAACGATTTAGAACCCCAATTTTCGGGGGTAATGTTAAAAGAGTGGTTCTATGAGGAGAGATAGAGTGAGTGTCTAAAATCGTCTCAAAATCCCAAAAAATATTTTTAGTTGAAACGGGTCTCTAACCCCATATATCAAGTTTTTTAACAGGGATGCCGGCAATGCGGGGATACAGGGGCTATCAAAATCAACTATTTATTCCCAAATCTTATTGATTCTGTCCTCAATCTTATCTTTATTTTCTTTGATTTTATTTTCTAACTCTTTATTTTCTTTGTTTAGTAATTCAATTTCTTTGATTATTTTCTCTTGGACTTCTATTGGAGGGAGTGGTATTTCAAGGTTTTTAATTGATTTAGTATTGATACTCGCTTGATTTACCGCCTTTTGAGCAAATCTTCTTGCGTCATCTCTAAATAAATTTGATTTGAAAATATATAAACAATAGAGGGGTAAAGCAATGTTAGTATTAGTTCTAAACTTTAATAAGTTTATTCCGTGAATAATTTTTTCTTCTTTATCAAATATTGCCGTTTTAGCCAAATGTTCGTAACTATTGATGTGACTGAATAATATATCTCCTTTTGATAAAAAATCTTTTTCACTAACTTCATCATTAGTCCATTTAGTAAGATTTATGTTAAAAGTTCCATCACTTATTGTCTGTATTCTTGAAACTCTATATTTTCCAACTTCGTCTATTTGATTTACATTTTTCCCATTTTTTATTTCTATAAAGATATTTTCAAGTTTTTCTCTCTTATACTTTGTATTGACTTTAATTTGTTTAACATATCTATCATAACTAAAACCAACATCTATTGAATCCAAAATCTGTGATTTTGGAACATAAGTTAGTTTTACACTTTCAACTAATTTCCCATTTCTCAATCCTTCCAAGTATTCTGTAACTTCTGTAGTTAGAATTGGTAAATCATTTTTCTCAATTTCCCTTCTTTGAGAACCTAAATCAAATCCGTCATTATCTATCTTTCCAAAGAATATCTTGTCTGTCTTTTGGGATAGTTCCTTATCTAAAATTAAAATTGATGTTTTTACTCCACTATAAGGTTGGAATATACCACTTGGGAGAGATATTACACCGACAAGATATTTCTCTATTAATGATTTACGGAGAGATTTATATGCCGTTCCTGATTGGTAAATAATTCCTTCAGGAACAACTATGCCCGCACGACCCTTTGGAGTTAGATGTTCCATAATATAATCCACAAATAGAACTTCCGCACGATTTGATTGAATTGAAAATCTCTTATGTGGTTTAATTCCACCTTTTGGAGACATAAAGGGTGGGTTCGCCAATATCACATCATAGTATTCATTCCATCTCTCTTCACTTGTTAGTGTGTCGTATTCGTAAATCTTGGGATTACTGAAATTATGTAGGTATAGATTTACCAAAGACAATCTAACCATATCAGGTGATATATCATATCCACTAATATTCTCAACTAATTTATTTCTCTCATCGGGTGTAATTAAATCACCAAGATTTTTCTTTGTATTGTTTCTTAAAATGTGTTTGTATGATGATATTAAAAAACCGGAGGTTCCACAAGCTGGGTCTAAACACCTCTCGTTTTTCTTTGGTTGTATCAACTCGACAATAAAATCTATGATATGTCTTGGTGTTCTAAATTGACCTGCGTCACCTTGACTACCCAAAACTGATAGAAGATACTCAAACGCATCACCTAATTTCTCACTATGTGAATAATGGAACTCATTTATTCCTTTTAGGAATAGTTTAAGTGTTTCAGGGTCACGATAGGGTAGGTATGCGTTCTTGAATATATCACGGAATAATTGAGGAATGTTTGGATTAAGGTTCATCTTCACAATACCTTCTCCATAAAGAGAAATCATTTCATTTCCACCTATTCTTGGATTGAATATATTACCCCAACTATATTTTTCATATTCACCAACAAAATAATTAGGTATTCCTCCCATCTCAATAGATCCCAAATCCATATCATACATGAACTTATAGATCATGGCAATAGTGATCTGTTCCACCTGTGATTTAGGGTCGGGAACTTTACCTACAAGTATATTCCTACAATCATCAATCCTTTTCTTCGTTTCTTGGTCTAACATATTATTTCAGTATCAATTAGGATACAAACTTATTTAAAGGAACATAATTTTTGATGTAATCAGGTATAATCTTTCTGTATTCTTCGGGAACATTCTTGAAAAATTGACCTGATGGGTGGGTATTCAGTAATCCATATTTTTTACTTTCCACAATATCCCTTAATTCTCCGTCAGTTAGGTAAGAATGGAAAAATCCCTTGATTGTATCGTAGTCATTTGAATTTGGTAAGTATCGGTCATCAAACTTATCAAACTCCTCTTCTAATAATTGGTTCTTGTTCTTTATGAATGGTATTTTACCGAATACAAGTTGAATAAGTTCCTTTATGGTAATTCTTCTATCAATATCTAATGACTTTCTCAACTTATCTAAATTGAAGTATTCGTTAGGTTTATCAAACTTCTCTTTTACCAAGTAATCCTCCAATCCCTCCCAATCTTGTTTTTCTACCATATCAACAATAGTTGAATCACTTTTAGTTTCTTCCTCAAAATGACCGAAATACATCTTATCAATCTTCATTCCTCCATATCCAACTTCATTTTGTTTAAGTGAAACTAATGGGTCAGGATTTATATTGAGGTATTCATCTAATGATATGGTTGGAGGTACTCCTGGTAGTTTAGATTTCCCTTTACCCTTTGGAAGTTCTAATATTTCATCATAATTGAACTTTTCCTCAAAGTATTCACAATTCCCAAAGAAGTCAAATAACTTGAACTTTACTTTGTTTGGTTCTTCAATTTCAGGTAGGTTATTCTTATCTATCCATTGGTTGAAGAAATTATGTTTTCTTGTTCCTCTCCCTTTCATTTGGACGAAATCACTTGGGGAGAACACGGGTTTCATTAAACATACATTCAATAAGTCAGGACAATCATAGCCGGTAGTCATCATACTACATGTAACGCAAATACGGGTCTTTGATGTGATGTATATTTCGTTGAAATTACCACTACCATTCAACTTATTATTGGTAAAGTTCGTAGTATATCTTTGAGCATCATCAATATTTGATGTTACTTGGACGGCAAAGTCACTATTATACTTGCCGGGAAACATTTTATCACCGAACTCATTTAATATCTGTGTGATTTTAGTGGCGTGTTTTTGAGATACACAAAAAACAAGGGTCTTTCCAACTTCACCTGTAATTGGGTCTCTAAAACAATTATCCAATAGTGTTTTACAGAATATTCTATTGGTTTCATCACTAAAAAACTTTTTCTCAAAGTCCCTTACTCCTAATACTTCCTCAACATCATTACCAATTTCGTCTTTATCCTTGAATGTGTAACCTTCATCACTTAAAAGTTGTGTAGTAATTTCTGTTCTTGCGTCAATTACAACAGGATTGATTAAATACCCATCTTTAACTCCATCTAATAATGAATACCTAAATGTTGGATTTCCACTATCACACCCGAATGTGTGGTATGTATCCAAAATCATTCTTCTCTCTAATTCACGAGGATCATTTTGAGATATGTTTTCCTTTTCAATTCGTTTTAGGTAGTCCTTTGGAGTTGCCGTTAATCCTAATTTGTAACCGATGAAATACTCAAATACTGAACGGGAATTACCCCCAATACTTCTGTGTGCCTCATCACTAATTACAAAATCAAAGTCGTTTGGTTGAAATATCCTCTTGTATTTGTTCTTAAACATAAAGGACTGAATGGTTGATACAACTACTTCTGCCTTTCTCCATTCATCTTTGTTTTCTTTCCACACTACACAGGTATAGTCATTTTTCAATAGGTTATTGAATGACTTTTGTGCCTGGTCTTCTAATTCTATTCTATCAACAAGGAATAATATTCGTTTCGCATTCTCCGTTCTTAAAAACAACTTGATAATCCCTGCTGATGTGCTGGTTTTTCCACTTCCTGTGCTCATCTCCCATAAAAATCTATCATTACCTTCTTTAATACTTTCTTGAACTGACTTGATTGCCTTGATTTGGTAATCACGGAGAAAACAAAGTTTATTATTGGTAATAAACTCTTGTCTTGTCTTCTCGTTTATGAAATCAGGGTGATTTTTATAAGTAGGGAATTGTGTTTGGACTATAAAGTCACTATCCACAACTTCATTGATGATTAAATCCCTTTTTGGTTTATAATCTTCATATCCAACAAGTGTTTCTTGGGTTGGAAATACATTAATCACACGAGGATTACCACTTTCAATATCCCACAGGTAATGAATATTACCATTAGATAGAATTATAAACCTCGCCTTGATATTGAGAGCGTAGGTTCTCGCCTGTTCTTTCCCAACCAGTGGGTCTCTTTCTTCTCTTTTAGCCTCAACAACGACTAATGGGAAACCTTTTTTATCCAATAAGAGGTAGTCAATAAATCCAATATCGTTAGTATCAGTTTGTTTGACTTGCGGTTCTACAATAACATTAGATTTGGTGTCATGGGTGTCAACTAATATCCAACCACTTTCTTCTAATAACTTATTGATTTTTAACCTACTTGTTGCCTCTTTTGACATATCAGGAATTGAATGTATTTATCAAAATTAAAGTTAAACCATTTTTTTGCTACATTGAGGTTATATCCTAATATTTAGTTTATGATTATCAGGAACGTCACATTATCCAATCTATCCAGTCACCCTCTCAATGATGAAATCTATATGGGTAATATGGATATTGACGATTTAATGGAAAATATCAAACAGATTGGACTATTAGAACCACTAGTTGTCATAAAGTCTGGTAAACCCAAATCATATCTTATTCTGTCGGGTCATAGAAGGTTTTTATGTTTGCAAAAACTTAATTACGAAAAAACAGATGTCAAATTGATAGAAGTTGAAGAGGAGGATATTCCTCTTTTCATAATTTCTTACAATAGTACAAGACTTAAAAAAGCTACAACTCTTTTAAGAGAAATTGATATTCTCGAAAAGTACTATTACACAAGTAAAGAAAATAAAAATGATGTCGTCACAAATGCCGAGTTAATCAAGGGGGATAAAAGAAAGGTTATTAGTAAAAGGATAGGTATTGCGGAAGGTCAAATAAGTAAATTAAAAACAATTAGGTCAATCAGACCTGAACTACTTGAAAAGATTGATTTGGATGAAATTTCAATTTCACAAGCTCATGTACTATGTAAAAGGGAAACTCAAGAAGATCAATCAATTACACCTAACTTCATAAGAGGTAAAAAGAATACTTCAAAAGGGAGATTTAATATTTTTTGTAAATCCTCTGTGGATATGTCCGAAATTCCCAGTGAACAAATAAATGCAATCATATGTAGTCCAGTTTTCTATCGTCATAGGATTTATTCTAAAAAGTCTAATGAACACGGGAATGAGAAAAATGTAGAAGATTATATCAGTAATGTTTGTGACGTTATGGATGAGTGTTTTAGGGTGTTATCAAAAAGTGGAGTGATGTTCGTTCATTTAGGAAATACGTATGATAAAAAGGGTTCCCTGATGAATATTCCACACAGAATTATGATTGAAATGATGAAAAGGAAACCCTTTTTACTTATCAATGAAATTTGTGTCCGAAAGGTCAACCCAATTCCAAATTCAGTAAAGACAAGGTTGTCTACATCTCACGAGGTAGTGTTTTTCATCACTAAATCAAGAAAGTACAATTTCAATCATTTTAGAATTAAGTCAAAAACTGAAAACAATTCTACACCATATCATAGAGGAAATCAATCTGGATATTCCCCTTATTTGAGTGATGGTAAAAAGAACTTACAAGATTATTGGGATAGTGAAATGTTAGATATAATATCAACACCTGTTGCAAATCAAATTAAATCTAAAAAACAATTTAATATTCTTCACCCATGTCCATTTCCAGAAGACCTTCGTAGGTCTTTACTTGCGTTAGTTACACCAAATCTAACTCATACAAATAGAATTAAAAATATGA
Source organism: Emticicia agri (assembly GCA_945860265.1). GTDB lineage: Bacteria > Bacteroidota > Bacteroidia > Cytophagales > Spirosomataceae > Emticicia > Emticicia agri_A. The sequence goes on from CAMAQF010000071.1 coordinate 8,256, forward strand.
GTGATTTCCATCTCCTAGATTGTTATAGTGGACTTTCTGGAGTTCTTTTTGATGGATATACCCTCGGAATGTCCGTTTGGGGTTACGATACCAATTCTAATTACACGAAGGTTGTGATTAAGGAGTTTGAAAGGTTAAGTAAGGTATAATGTACCCAAAGTTTGACCCATAGTCAGTGAACTTGTGTGTATAAATCGAGGATGAAATATTACTTAACACTGGTTCAACATAAACAACTCCATGTTTTCCTCTTATTTCATTGTGTTCAACTACTACTTTTCTGTGTTTATCTATTTTCAATATCTCACCTGTTGTGGGGTTTAACAAATTCTTTATTTCTCTAATTAGAATTTCTCTATCTCCTATAATCGGTTTTTTAGTAGATTTTAGATTTTCTTGTAGTTGTAATATTAAATCCTTGTCCGATGTCTTTATAAGACTATGAGAATGTTTATGATTTGAATACTTGTCATTTTCCCAAACATAACAGATATGTTCATAATCTACACCTTTGAACAGGTATTGTATTTGTCTATTCATTGAAAGTGGTGTAACATTTATTCTTGGTCTATATCTGACATTATAGTCAAAATCCAGTTTTCCTGTGTTTAATCCATTAAATATTGAAGTCTTCATCTTATTGTTTGTTAGTATAATTGCATAGTAAGTGGAATTACCCTCTATGTGGTTTTATTTATTATTCCAAGTGGAAAGGAATATTTATAAATAGTAAAGACTTGAGAGGAATACCGAGTTGTCTCAAAAAAAACATTCATATATCGTAAGACGATTAAATCAAGAATATTGCATAAAAAAATCCCCAAAATAGGGGATTTCAAGGGTGTAAAATCTAATACCTTTATTTTGAGGCAATTTAAGATGGTGACTTTAACTTAAAAAATTGAAATCGATCGATTAAATCTTTGTATTGGAGTAATTGAATTTCATCAAGAGGTATTGTGATTTCTTTCTTTCTTTTAGATTGGGAATAATCTGTAAGGATAATTCCTTGTTTATCCTCTGTTAATCTTAATTCTTCTGTTGTTTTGTATGTCTTTATGTGTTGAGTATTTTTTTTGTCTAAAACTACCCACGTCTTTGATTTTAATTCTGTTAATAGTCTGGTTCCCCCGTTTAATTCTTTGGGTACTATTATTTCTGTAATTGGATGATAACTATAAAGGTTAAAATTCACTTCAATTATGGAATATCGAGTTCCTTGAAAAGTTATGTTTATCTTAGAAATGAATAGGTTGATATACTTCTTTAATAACTCTTTAGAGTTTTCAATTATATCAAGATTGGGTTTAACTGAACTAAATAGATTATTAAAATCAATCTCGTTAGCCATTAAACTTATCTGAACTTTAGAAATTTGGTTTTCTAAACGATTTCTTTCTTTATCTAATTTTTGTAGTTTCGAAGTAATGGTATTGATGAACTCTATACCTGAGATATTCTTAAAATTCCTAAACCCTTTCATCGATTCACTCATTGATGATACTTCTTCATCTATTTGGGTAATTCTTTCTTCTAATAACCTTAATGAGTTCTTAAGGGGCTCAACTTCATTATTTGGATTATAATTTGAAATTACTTTGGACAATAAGTAAAAATCTGTTTTAATTAAACTCCATATTACACTATCCATCAATGACATTCCGATTGATTTAGTGTTTTTGCAGAATTTCATACCACTTCTACTACTACATCTATAACTACTTCGATCGTAACCATTGATATTTCTGTAATTTCCACTATAATGACTTTCACATTTATCACACTTAATCAGTTGGGATAGAAGTGTGATATTTTTAGTGGATTTGTCAACTCTTGAGTTCTTCTGTATTAAACTTGATTGTGCAAGGTCAAAAGTTTCTCTATCAATGATTATGGGGTATTTTATTTTATTGTTAGTAATAAAATATTTCTCTTCAGACCCAGCATCTTCATAATTTAAATTTTTCCTTTTGTTATTGGTAATTTTTTCTCCTGTATACCCTTCCTCTTTTAATAATTTGTTTACATTTCTCTTACTATGAGTATACTTCGGTAATCCTTTTTTTACACATTCTATTGAAATACGTCTTATTGATACATTTTTCTCACTTTTATCAATTCCGTTTATATACCAATTAAAAATAGTTCTTACTACTTTAGAGTTTACAGGGTCTAAAATATATGTGTTTTTATTTCCTTCCCCTTTTACTCTTTTGTAACCAAATAATAGTTTACCTGGAATTGAATACCCCATTTCCATTAAACTTTGTTTTGCCCTTCTAAATCTATCTTTTTTCTGTTTAATTTCAGATTCTGCGAAAAGACCATAAAGGCTAAACATCATATCACCTCCCATCGTCACTTTACCATTTTCATCAAATAATGAATACCCAATATCTTTTACGAATAATTGGATTTTATTCTTTACTAACCATTCCTTTATCTGATGTAAAACACTTTGTCGTCTACCAATTCTTGAAATTTCTGTTGAGAATACAACATTGTATTTTGGATTATCCTTAATAAATGAGAATAGTTGATTAGTCCCGATTTTCTTATCTAAATCAGCTAATCCACTTTCTTTTGTTTCAATTATCTTTAGTTGGTTATAACCTAAGGAAAGAGCATATTTCTTAAGATCTTCAGTCTGAGGGTCATTACTCTGACCCATAGTACTAACCCTTACTAATAAAATCGCAAACTTTTTTGACATCTATTTTAATTGTAATAGTGTACAAAGTTACAAATTTATAATATAGTATAATAGATACCCATTATGATCATGATAGGACCGCCAGGTGCTGGCAAAACGATGTTAGCCAAAAGAATTTCAAGCATATTACCCCCAATGACGCTCCAAGAAGCACTCGAAACAACCAAAATACATTCCGTGGCGGGAAAATTAAGTGATAAAAAAGCACTTATTGCCACTAGGCCATTTCGATCGCCCCACCATTCGATTTCATCCGTGGCATTGATTGGTGGTGGATCCATTCCCCAACCAGGGGAAATTTCTCTAGCGCATCATGGGGTCCTTTTTTTAGACGAGCTGCCAGAATTTTCAAGACATGTCCTAGAGGTATTGCGCCAACCGCTTGAAGATCGAAGCATTCATATTTCTAGGGCAAGGTGGGTGGTCGAATTTCCGGCCAACTTCATGTTGATAGCTAGCATGAACCCTTGTCCCTGTGGGTTTTATAATCATCCCATCAAGACTTGCACATGTGGGTCTGAAAATGTTCGTAAATATTTAAATAAAATTTCAGGTCCATTGTTAGACCGAATTGACATGCATGTAGAGATTACCCCTATTTATTATGAAGAAATGACTTCAGAAAAGCCGGCGGAAAATAGCGAAACGATCCGCCAAAGAGTGATAAAGGCTGTGGACATGCAGAAAAAACGTTTTAAAGGGTCCGTAAATACCTATTCAAATGCAAATATGTCTTCACAAATGGTGAAAGAAATTTGCCAATTAGATACTTCATCCCAACAATTACTCAAACGCGCGATGGATAATTTACAACTTTCCGCCAGAGCTTATGACCGGATTTTGAAGTTGGCAAGAACCATTGCAGATTTAAGTCAAATGAATCAAATTGACTTGGCGCATGTAGCTGAGGCCATAACCTATCGAAATTTAGATAGAGAAAATTGGGCAGGATAATGTATTTTTGAAAAAAAATAGTTTTATGCTAAAGAAAATTTCAATTCTATTTCTCTTCATTCAACAAATTGCTTTGGGACAAAGCAAAACAGAAAATCCTTCATTTAGGCCTTTAGAGAGTTTTGAGCAGATATTTGCCAAAGCTGCCAAAGAAAAAAAGCCCGTATTTTTCGAAGCATATCTGCCTACATGTTCACATTGTATGGCCTATGACAAGACATTGCGAGACCCCAAAATAAAATCATATTTGTCAACTCATTTTTTAGCCTACCAATTGGATTTGAGCAAAAGAGAGAATGGCTTATTTCTAAGAAAGAATAAAATATTTGTTCCTTCAACTCCTTCATTTATCGTTTTTTCACCAGAAGGTAAAGTGATCAATGTCGAGCCCGTGGGAGATGAAACCAATACCATCGATGGAATTCAGTTGATTTTAAATAAGGCGAAAGACATGAATAAAAATATGATCGCAAGCCTTAAGAAATTTGATGCTGGAGATCAAGATTTTGATAATATGTTATCTGTGGCGCTATTTGCGCGATATACGATGGATACCGTAAAAAATATGGAAGTCGTAAATAAGCTTGCAAATTCCGTAAAGCCTGATCAGTATCTTGATAAAATGTCATTTCTATTAATGCAGCGAGTGATGTTGGATACGGATAATAAACTATTCCAATTTTTCATTCAAAATCTTCCGGCCTACAAGAAAAAATTTGATTCCTTGGAGGTAAAACAAACGGCTGAAAATGTACTGATGTCCAGTTTATATTGCAGTCGGGCTAGAAAATATTCCCCAAGCAAAATTGATCAAATAAAAAGTGGACTTAGGTTATTAGGAGTGCCCGAAAATCAAATTGCCACACGCTGCATTGTTTTGGAGGTGTTAATTGACCTAGGCCAACAAAATATTCAGGGTGCAACGGGGAAAATCAAAAACTATTATCAAGGAAAACCTATTCCGGAAAAAGAAATGGATTTTTGGTGCACGCAATTAAAGAGAAATCAAAAAGCGGAAATGCCTTGTCCTTTAAACCCATAAGATAAATTATATCCATCAAATCGCTTTTACCTTTGGTATTTTACTGAAAAAAAACTAATTTTCTAAAAGGTTATCAACTCGGTTCTATCCTTCAACCTATGAAAAAAAATTTTACCTTATTTCTTTCACTTTCGGTTTTGTTAGTTTCCACAAGTTCGACCCCTTTAGGTGGGGAAGAAAGTCTTGAAGATGTATTCAAACGAATAAAAGAGGAGGTTGAAAATAACTCAAAGGCCTACACAACATTAGGGGATGCATGCACTAAAATAGGCCATCGATTAACGGGTAGTCCTCAGGGAAAAAAAGCTGAAGAGTATGTCTACAAAATGTTCAAAGATTATGGATTTCGCGATGTAAAATATCAGGGATTTCAAGTTGAAGCATGGGCTAGAGACACCGTAACCTTATCCGTCGCTCCTCCAAAATCAGATGACTTCAGGGAAATCCAAGTAGTTTCACTCGCAATGACTCCTGTGGAAGCTAATATTCAAGGAACTATCGTGGATGTGGGCAATGGACTAGATGCCGACTTTGAATCTAAAAAAGAATGGGTAAAAGGTAAAGTCGTTTTAGCCAATATCGGGTTATTGGATGTCGCGCCAGGAACAAAAAATTTACATCGATCTGAAAAAACAGCTCTTGCCATACAATATGGTGCCATTGGCGTCATATTTTCGAACAGCGTTAAAGGTCAAGTTTTATTAACGGGAACAGCGTCAGTCACCGGGAATTTGATTTCCATTCCTGCCGTTTGTGTTTCCTATGAAAGTGGGATTGAAATCAGGAAATGGCTAAAAGACCAACCCGGATTATTGGGATTCATTGAGATGCACAATGTAAGCCAACCGATTAAGGCTAGAAATGTAATAGCAACATTAAAAGGAGATAACCGAAAATACAAACATGAAAAAATCATTATTGGCGGCCATTTAGATTCATGGGATTTAGCGACAGGGGCCATTGATAATGGAATTGGTTCATTTTCGGTCATTGATATCGCCCGAACTTTTAAAGCATTGGGATTAAAAAGTAAGCGTACGATTGAATTTGTTGCTTTTATGGGAGAAGAAGGTGGTTTATTAGGCTCTAAAGCTTATATTGAAAAGGCCAAAAAATCAGGTGACCTAGACCGGATCGTTTACATGATCAATTTAGACATGACGAATAATGTGCACGGATTTAATGGAGGAGGTAGAAAAGAACTTATGCCTCTATTGAAAGAAATTGGCGACAAGATTAAATCCATTGATGAAAAATTCGCGAATGAACTTGAAAATTCCGCCGGTTTACATTCAGATCATCAATCCTTTTTACTCGAAGGAATTCCTGCTAGTGCGCCCATGGGAAAATTAGAGAAAAGTGTATTGGACTGCTATCATGCCGATTGCGATGTGTTTGACTTAGTCAATAAGAAGGAAATGGAAAACACGGTGAAATATACCGCCATGTTACTTTATGGAATGGCAAACACGAATAATTTTCCTGCCAAACGACTTGACTTCTATTCGACGCGTGATTTTTTCATCAAAGAAAATCTCAGGAGGGAGTTAGAATTAGGCAATGAGTGGCGCTGGGGCAACGATTGATGAATAATTTTTTAATACAAATGACAAGCTTTTTTAAAATATGAATAACTCGAATCCTTCTTTCTTTGATCATAATATGGAAATAGTGCCAGAATCTTCGTTTAAGTCAATCATTAAGGTTATTGGAATTGGCGGCGGTGGCTCTAATGCTGTTCGCCACATGGATAAGCTGCACATTAAAGGTGCCGATTTAATTATCTGCAATACCGATTCACAAGCCTTAGCTTCAAATTCTGTCAAAACAAAAATTAAACTTGGAAATCAAGGTTTAGGTGCGGGAACAGATCCTGAAGTAGGCCGACAAGCTGCCATCGAAAGTAAGGAAGAGCTTAGTAAAGTTTTGACTTATGAAACTGAAATGGTATTCATTACAGCTGGAATGGGTGGAGGTACAGGAACGGGCGCGGCTCCAGTGATAGCCCAATTAGCTCGTGAAAATGGGCTTTTGACCGTCGGCATAGTTACTGCTCCTTACAAGTGGGAGGGGAAAGAAAAAATAAATTATGCCTTAAAGGGAATTGAAGAACTTAAAACTTATTGTGACACCGTTTTGGTGGTCATGAATGATAAATTAGCTGAAATCCATAAAGATTTAGCCTTAAAAGATGCATTCTCAAAGGCAGACGATGTACTTGCAAAAGCCGTAAAAAGTGTCGTTGATGTGATCGCAAAACCAGGTGATGTCAATACAGACTTCATGGATGTCAAGAAGGTATTGAAAAATGCAGGGCAGGCCATGATGAGTTCAGCCTTAGGCCAAGGAGAAGAAAGGGCATTAATGGCTATTTCAGATGCGTTAGAATCTCCACTTCTAAACTCGCAAGAGATTAAAGGAGCAAAAAGAATTTTAGTTACGGTCTCCACCAGTAGCCAAAGAGACTTAGTCATGAGTGAACAAGATATCATCGTTGAGTATTTGCAAGCCAGGATTAGTGAGCAAGCCGATATGATCAAGTTTGGTATATCGACGGACGAAGATTTACAAGATGATCTTTACCTAACCGTCATTGCTGCAGGTTTTGAACACGAAAATGATGACCTAGATAAGTTTCACCGAGGAAGTACCGAAGGATATAAGCAAGGTACATCGGCATCCATTTTACAAGCTGGAGACAAATTTGACTTTGACGACTATGGCGCTGGTGTCCAGAACAATGACTTAGAAAATGAGGTAGTCCGATTTGCTAAACTAGTCGACCTATACAAAAATGGTGGACCTTCTGAAAAAGATTTTGCCATCCCAGCCTACCAAAGAAATAAGGTGCCATTATATGATTTGAGGACGGTTCCTCAAGATCGTTGGATCGAATTAGCGCTTTATGAAGATTAATATTCGCTCACCTTTTTAACAGTTTCGCGGATTAAATCTTCGCTAGCATACCTAATTTCAAATTCGGAAATTCCTGGAATTCCACCCATGGAAATATCGGGTCGCCTGTATTCCATCTGAGAATCTTTCATAGTCCTAGCGCTTAGATGAATCGCGTCAACCCCTATTTTCAAAAATTCTTGGCAATTATCAGGATGAACTCCACTGCCTGCCATGATTTCAATCCGAGAATTAGCTGCATCGACCATTTGGGCAATGTTTGAAATTCCATCCGTCGCTTTATCTCGTTGGCCCGACGTTAATATCCGTGTAAATCCCAACGAAATCAGTGCCTCCATCACGGATAATGGTTCTTTGGATACATCAATTGCTCGGTGAAACGTTAAAGGTATCGTTCCCGTCGCCTTACGAATTCGCTCCATAAATGCATAATCTATTTCGCCATTTGGAAGCAAAGCTCCCAATACAAGACCATGAGCCCCTGATTCGATTAATGCAATGGCTTCCGCTTCCATCGTATCTTTTTCATAGGAGTCGTAGCAGAAATCTCCCCCGCGGGGCCTAAGCATCGCATGAACTTCTATGTTGGTTTGCGCCAATACTTGGCTCAACAAACCCCCTGATGGAGTTGTTCCCCCCTCCCATGGCGACGCACATAATTCGACACGATTTGCACCCGCACGATCTGCAGCTAAGCAAGAAATGAATGAATATGCACAAACTTCCACTTGTACACCCGGATTTTTCTTCATATTAATGTCTCAAATTGGGCCAATTTGGCACTTATTTTATATTTATTTAAAATTTAAAAAATAAATCTTTTATAAATATTTTTTTATTTTACTTTTGCAAACCGAAGCGAAGTAATTTCAATTCGGAGTACAAAATTTAGAAATATTTTTCAATAATAAGTTTTAAGCATAAATTTATATCCTATGTATTGGACACTAGAACTAGCCTCCTATTTAGAAGATGCCCCTTGGCCTGCTTCAAAAGATGAATTAATTGATTTTGCCATCCGTACAGGATCTCCTTTAGAGGTGGTTGAAAATCTACAAGAATTAGAAGATGACGGACAGCCTTTCGAAAGTATCGAAGAAATTTGGCCAGATTATCCGACCAAAGACGATTTCTTCTTTAACGAAGATGAGTATTAAGAAATAGAGGCGAAAGCCTCTTTTTTTATGTCCTCAAGTTTCCTGCCCAATTCCTCATCACGCAAACCAATACCCCAACGCCGATTTACTACATCATCCCAGCACGTTGCCATTTCATGTTTTTTCAAATAGTCAATTTCTCCTTGCAAATAAGGGAGGCCGTCCAACAGCAATTCAGTGCCTTGAGGTATATTTTGACAAAATTCAATGACCCTCGGGGCTAATGAACCATAGGTTTCATATAAGTGTCTGCGGGTTTCCACATTCAAAACCGCTGAGTTAAGAAATAGGTCAACATCAAAATGATCTCCTCCCATGATCGGATGGTTTTTAGTCAAACAAGGAGATTTTTGGACATGCAAAACTTCCGTTTCTACAATATCCATGGTGTCCTCCGCCATGATTCGGTAGGTTGTCCACTTGCCCCCCATGATGCTAACTAATTTACTTCTGCGGTCCACTTCCACTTCATGATCACGAACAAGTGATTTAGTGTCTGTTTGCATGGCCGTCTGAAGTTGAACTTGCAATAAGGGTCTAAGACCAACAAACCCCGCTTTTATATCCGATGGGCTTGCTTTTTCCAAGGCAAATCGATTGAAATATTCAAGCAAATAAGTCTTCTCTCCTTCGAAAATGGTGGGATTTTCAGATAATTTATCTGCATCGTCCGTCGTACCTACCAACACATATCCGCGCCAAGGCAATAAAAATACGACACGACCATCATCTGTTTTAGGTATTAACAAAGCCCTATCACCAGGCCAAAATTTCTTGTCTAAAACGATGTGAGCGCCCCGACTCACCTTCATTCTTTCCTGCAGGTTTGGGTTAGCCAACTTCCTGATTTTATCGGTAAAAGGGCCCGTCGCATTAACGACAGCTCGTACATTGAATTGGAATTCTTTATTTCCAATTAAATCCTTAACCTGAACTTCTTTTATTTTTAAGCTTTTATGGCTATAAGTAAACGAACTCAATTCCGTGTAATTTATCACAGTGGCCCCCAACCTTTCCGCCTCCTGTAAAATCGACAAGGCATACCGAGCATCATTCATTTGGCCATCGTAGTACAAAATACCGCCGACAATTTTTTTCAAATTTAAAGCAGGAACCTCCTTTTGAATTTCTTTTCTATTTAAGCCTCTTGAATCTTTCAAATTTGTAGCACCCGCAATTTTATCATACAGCCACATGCCAATCCGATAATAGGCTCGATCAAACCAAGAATAACAAGGGGTCAATAATGCCAAGGGATGTGCCAAATGAGGAGCATTTTGAAGCATTGTTTTTCGCTCATGAAGCGCTTTGTAGACCATTTTAAATTGTTGCCAATCCAAATTTTTAACAGCCTGCTCCAAATAGCGAACTCCACCATGCACTAATTTAGTTGATTTAGAGGAGGTTTGTGAGGCGAAATCCCCCCTTTCAATGACAATCACTTTATATCCTCGTAACGTTGCATCTAAAGCAACTCCCGCTCCCGTGGCCCCGCCACCGATCACACAAATATCATATGAATCGGCTAATTTTGTGAATTGCTCTTGGCGGTTGAAAGACATCGATTAAATTAATTTAAAATAAATAATAGGCAAATTACTAATATCAGATAAAATAAAACGCAAAAGATTCCATTAATATTGATATAAATGGAAGAGATTTTATAATTTTGCAGTCCTTTGAGTTAGCTATCGAAAATATATTAGCTACTCAAATTTAAAAGAGCGTTCAATTAGATTCCTGTAACAGGATTATTATGGCAAAGAAAGAAAAAAAAGATGTAATGGAAATGATTGAAAGTCCAGAGGCACTTCAACAAGGAGTTTCTAAAGTGACTGAATTTTTTGAAGAAAATAAATCAACCACATTAGGAGCGGGTATAGTTTTAATCGCATTAGTAGCTGGATTTTTTGGTTTCCAATGGTATAAAAATTCTCAGGATGTTGAGGGTGAAAAGAAATTATACAAAGCTGTATACGCATTTGAATCTGATTCATTGTCTGCAGCCGCTAAAGAAATGGCCAAAATCTCTGATGAATTTGGAGGTAATACACAGAATTTATCTGATTTATATTTGGGAATTACTTTGTTGAAACAAGGGAAATATGACCAAGCAATCGAAAAATTAAAGAACTTCAGTAGTTCAGATTTATTAGTTCAGGCACGTGCATATTCATTAATTGGAGATGCGTATGCAGAGAAAAAATCTTTTGGAGAAGCCATTGAATATTATCAAAAAGCAGCTGATTACAAACCAAACAAGTTTTTTACGCCTACCTATTTGTTAAAATTAGCATTAGCTTTTGAAGCAAATAAACAAGGAAAAGAAGCGCTAGATGCCTATTCGCAAATCACGGATAAATTCCCTGAGTCAGCTGAATCCGTACCTGCAAAAAAATACAAAGCGCTTTTAGAAAGCTCTATCTCTGAATAAAAAAATATGAATGATGTTTTAAGGGATAAGAGCAAACGCTTTTATCCCTTATTATTTTAATCCCATTATTATGTCATCTGCAAATAAAAATTTAAGTGAATTTCGAACCGATGAGTTGCCCGAAATTCAACATAAAAAGTTTGCCATTTTAGTTTCTGAATGGAACGAGGAGGTGACTAATGCCTTATATGCAGGGGCCTATGAAACGTTAATAAAACATGGGGCGCAAGAGAAAAATATCATTAGCCAATCGGTACCTGGAAGTTTTGAATTGACTTTAGGTGCTCAAAAGATGGCTCAAAAACCAGAGGTTGACGCAGTAATTTGTTTGGGATGTGTCATTCAAGGAGAAACAAAGCATTTTGATTTTATATGCCATGCCGTTGCCCAAGGAATCACAGATGTGAGTATTAAATTTAATAAACCCGTCATTTTTGGTGTATTAACTCCCAATACTCAAGAACAAGCGATGGACCGAGCGGGAGGAAAACATGGAAATAAAGGAGATGAAGCGGCTATTACGGCCATAAAAATGTTAGCTTTTTAATTTTTACGATATGCAAGTTTGGAAATTTGGAGGAACTTCCGTTGGGAAGCCCGAGAGAATGAAATCGATACGCCAACTAATCACCGAGGATGGCCAACAGAAAGTTGTGGTGCTTTCAGCATTATCAGGTACAACCAATGCATTGTTATCCATCACTGAGTCAGTAATTTCAAATAACATCGCTGAAGCGGAAGCTAAGGCCACTTTCTTAAAAGAACATTATCATTCATTTATTCGTGAGCTATATCTGACCGAAAAAGGACAAAGTGCGGGCCAAGAAATAATCAACCGTGAGTTTGATTTCATAAATAAATTGATCGAAACCACCCCTTACTCCATCAAAGAAGAAAAGGAAATGGTGGCTTTAGGGGAACTTTTATCGACCCAGATTTTTGAAGCTTATCTCCAAGAAGAAGGTGTTGATTCATTGCTTTTACCTGCCCTTGATTTCATGGTGATCGACGAAGACAATGAGCCTATCATGCGGAAAATAGAAAAAAATATGGTAGAAATATTAGCCCCACATAAAGAAAAACAAATTTTTATCACACAAGGATTTATTTGTAGAAACCCTGCCGGGGAAGTTGACAATTTAAAGCGTGGAGGTTCCGATTATACCGCATCCCTTATCGGCGGAGCCATCCAAGCCGAAGAGGTACAAATTTGGACCGACATCGATGGAATGCACAACAATGATCCACGAATTGTGAAGAATACATTTCCAATCCGCGAATTATCTTTTGCTGAAGCGGCGGAACTAGCTTATTTTGGAGCAAAAATTCTTCATCCAAGTACGATTACACCAGCTAAAATGAAGGGCGTTCCTGTGCGATTAAAAAACACGATGGAGCCCACAGCATTTGGGACTTTAATTTCTGAAAAATCTACTGATATTGAAATAAAAGCCATTGCTGCCAAAGATAATATTACCGCCATTTACATACATTCTACCCGAATGTTGAATGCCTATGGATTCCTAAAACGTGTTTTTGAAGTATTTGAAAAATACAAAACACCGGTGGATATGATTACAACTTCAGAGGTTTCTGTTTCAGTGACCATCGACCAAACGACTCATTTAGATGCCATCATGAGTGATTTAAGGGAATTTGCCGAATTGGAAAATCCAGATAAAGACCAAGTGATTATTTGCATCGTGGGGAATTTTTGGGCAGATAAAGAAGGTATTGCCATTAAGGTTTTGGATGCCATTAAAAGTATTCCAATCCGAATGATCTCTTATGGTGCATCCGAACATAATATTTCTTTACTTGTAGATGCAAAGCATAAAAATGTTGCCTTAAATGCATTAAACGAAGGACTTTTTTAAAAATAAAACTATGTTAACCATTCCTTTCATTCGGGCAAATTCAGAAATCACTATCCAGGGATTGAGAAAAAAGCATGTAGCCAATGCATCCGAAATTGTCGGTCAATTGATTGCCATGGATGATCAGCGAAAAAGCTTATTGCAACAAGCTGAATCTGCTTTGGAGATATCGAATGTGGCGGCGAAGGAAATTGGTACGCTCATGCAATCAGGCCAAAAAGAATTGGCAGAAGGTAAACGAGCAGAAACAGCCGCTTTAAAAGGAACCATAAAAGAAAAAGAAGAGGCAGCAAAGGCGGCAGAAAAGCAAATGCTCGACTTATTAGTCACGCTGCCCAATCTTCCGCATAGCTCCGTTCCAGAGGGAAAAACGGCAGAAGAGAACGAAATAGTTTTAACTTGGGGCTCATTGCCCGCGATGCAAGCTGACGCCCAGCCTCATTGGGACCTGATTAAAAAATATGACATCATTGATTTTGATTTAGGAAATAAAATTACGGGTGCTGGATTTCCTGTTTACAAGGGAAAGGGTGCTAGGTTACAAAGAGCATTAATTAACTTTTTCTTAGACGAGGCCATTAAAGTAGGCTATTACGAAATCCAACCTCCCATTTTGATCAATGAGGACTCGGGTTTTGGAACAGGCCAATTGCCCGATAAGGAAGGTCAAATGTACGTAACGAAGGAGGAAGGACTTTTTTTAATTCCTACGGCAGAGGTCCCCATTACCAATTTATACCGTGATGTCATCGTTAATGAAAAAGAGTTGCCCATCAAAAACGTAGGTCATACACCATGTTTTCGTCGGGAGGCAGGATCTTGGGGAGCACATGTGCGCGGGCTAAACCGATTGCATCAATTCGACAAAATTGAAATTGTTCAAATACACAAACCAGAAACTTCCTACCAAGCATTGGAAGAAATGTCCTTGCATGTACAAGGATTATTGCAAAAACTAAATCTGCATTACCGCGTTTTAAGACTTTGCGGGGGCGACATGGGTTTTGCTTCAGCACTAACCTATGATATGGAAGTTTGGTCAGGAGCTCAAAATCGCTGGCTTGAGGTAAGTTCGGTCTCCAACTTTGAAACGTTCCAAGCAAATCGTTTAAAATTGCGGACTAAAGTGGAGGGGAAATCAATTCTTTGTCACACGTTAAATGGTTCAGCCTTAGCACTTCCTAGAATTGTAGCTGCTTTATTAGAGAATAACCAAGGCCCAGATGGTATCAAAATTCCAGAAATCCTGGTTCCTTATACTGGATTTACACACATTAATTAATCCCGTCAACA
>CAMAQF010000072.1 GCA_945860265.1 Emticicia agri
CACTGGCATGCTTTGGCGGCAATTTGGGCTTGTCAAGCAGGAAAGGACGTTTATGTCGAAAAACCAGCGTGCCATAATTTATTTGAAGGTAGAAAACTTGTTGAAGCTGCCACCAAATACAATAGAATCGTTCAAAACGGTGTGCAGTTACGTAGTTCGGTAGCCATTCAAGAAGCAATCAAACATTTGCGAGAAGGACTTATCGGAAAAGTTTATATGGCACGAGGAACGGTCTATAAGTGGCGTCCAGATATTGGCGATTTAGGGAAATCGCTAGTCCCCGAAGGACTCAACTGGGATTTATGGCAAGGACCAGCTCAAGCAAGAGAATTTAGCAAAAATTACGTGCATTATAACTGGCACTGGTTTTGGGAATATGGCAATGGAGATGTGGGTAATCAGGGTATCCACGAAACAGACCTGTGTATGTGGGGTTTAGATGTAGGTTTACCAGAAACAATTACAGCAGCAGGTGGAAAATACCTTTGGAATGACTGCAAAGAAACGCCTGAAGTTTTAAGTACGACCTACAATTACCCAAAACAAGGAAAGGTGATTCAGATGGAAGTGCGTCCTTGGATGACAAATAAAGAAGATGGTGTGGAGGTAGGCAATATTTTTTATGGAGATAAAGGCTACATGGTTATTAATGGCTATAATGATTATAAAACTTATTTAGGCAAAAACCGTGAGCCTGGTCCTGCCCGAAATGCTGGTGGCGACCACTACAAAAACTTTATTGATGCCATACGAGCAAAAGATAAATCAATACTCAATGGTCCAGTAGAAACGGCTCATTTGGCGGCA
This sequence comes from Emticicia agri, assembly GCA_945860265.1. Classification (GTDB taxonomy): domain Bacteria; phylum Bacteroidota; class Bacteroidia; order Cytophagales; family Spirosomataceae; genus Emticicia; species Emticicia agri_A. Next base: position 808 of record CAMAQF010000072.1, read on the forward strand.
AGTATTGCTCATTTGGGCAATATTTCTTATCGTTTGGGCAGAACATTGCACTTTGACCCAACTAAAGAAACCTTTGTAGGCGATAAGGAAGCAAATGCCATGCTTACTCGTAAGTATCGTGCTCCTTTTGTTGTGCCAGATAAGGTTTGATTTAGCCTGAATTTTCATAAAAAAGCCCTACAATATTCAATTTGTAGGGCTTTTTTACATTTAATCTTTTATCTCACTGATTGACAGGTTGCAAACCTGTCCTACGATTATATTTTATAATTCTTCACGGTATCAATGAAACATTTTACTTTATCTGGGTCAGTATCGGGATATACACCGTGACCAAGATTAGCAATATATTTCTGTCCACCGAAGTTTTTAATCATCTTTTTGGTATGTTTTTCAATATCTTTGAATGAACCATAAAGTACACATGGGTCGAGATTTCCTTGCAAAGTTTTGTGTGGAATCATGCGGCGAGACTCACTAATATCCATGTTCCAATCTAAACCAATTACCTCACATTTCAAGTTCGACATTTCTTTTCTTGCAAAAAATGCACCTTTGGCAAATACCGTTACTGGCACCTCGTTTATGGCATCACAGATTTGGGTAATGTAGGGTAATGAAAATTTGCGATACTGTTCGGGTGAGAGAATTCCTGCCCAAGAATCAAAAATTTGTACTAAATCAGCACCATGTTTCGCTTGAGCTTTTAGGTAAGCGATTGTAGTATCCGTAATTTTTTGAAGCAGTAAATGTGCTAATTCTGGCTCAGAATAAAGCATTTTCTTAGCAATTGAAAAGGTTTTTGAGCCTTTACCTTCAACCATATAGCAAAATATAGTAAAAGGAGCTCCAGCAAAACCCAATAATGGCACTTGACCGTTTAGTTCTTTTTTCACAATATCAATTGCTTTTAATACATAAGCCAATTCATTTTCAGGATTGCTTACTCGCAAAGCGTCAATATCTTTTTTATTTTGAATAACCTTTGGAAAAATCGGACCTTTGGTTTCTACCATTTCGTAAGGTAAACCCATTGCTTCTGGAACAACCAAAATATCCGAAAAAATAATTGCGGCATCCGTTCCCAAAATATTTACTGGCTGAATCGTCACTTCGGCAGCCAATTCGGGTGTTGTAGCTAATTTTATAAAACTTCCTGCTTTTTCTCTTACATCACGGTACTCAGGTAAGATACGTCCAGCTTGACGCATCATCCAGACAGGAACACGCTCAACACGTTCGCCCTTGGCGGCACGTAATATTAAATCATTTTGTAACTTCATTCTACAAAGATACAATTCAGCCTATTTTATTGCTATAATTAGTTACGGAATTTTGTAGGAAACGGTTTTTGCACGATTAAAATGACTAATAAAAAAACTAAGAAGTGTCACAAAAAAAGAGGCCACTTATGTTAAGCAGCCTCAATCGTTTTATTTTTTGTTGTTTTGGGGTAATCGGGAATTACTTTTTTTAACTCTTACAGCAATTCGTCTGTTTTGGGCTTTTCTCTTTTCGTATTATTTGATGCCAATAGAAACTTGGTTGGATGCTTCCTTGCCTATATTAGCGATTTTCAAATCAATCAGATATACTTTCATAAATATGGCAATGTTTCGTACTTCCTACAAAAACGTGGAGTCAATCACCTCAGCTATTTTTTAAGAAAATCTAAAAAGTCCAATTTTGAATGTGTTTATTCAAAACTTCGTCCTATTATCATTGAAACAGCATTTTGAAGCAAAGTAACAAAATATATCAGAAATATTTTTCTCGACAAAAAATTCCCAAATTTTTGCTTTTTGCATTTAAAATAGTTTGATAAGTAACTGGACAATATTAATCGACAAATTGGAATGTTGTAATTTATTGATAATTAGTGCTTTATCTCTTGTCTCGAATCGCTGCGGTGAACCGTCTCATATCTTTTGTCTGGATACTTAACTATCAAAAACTTTTTACCACATCAGAAATAATCTCAACACAGTCCCACATCTGAGATTCGGTCATAACCAATGGCGGAGCGAGTCGAATCTTATTGCCATGCGTTGGTTTTGCCAAAAGTCCATTATCTTTAAATTTCATGCAAATATCCCATGCTAAGTCAGAATCTTCGTGCGAATCCACCACGATTGCGTTCAATAATCCACGTCCACGCACTTGTGTTACGATATTTGTTTCATTGACCAATTTCTGCATTTCCACTCGGAAAATTTTCCCCAAATAATCGGCATTCTCAGCTAGTTTTTCATCTTTCACAACCTCCAATGCTTCCATCGCAACAGCACAAGCGAGCGGATTTCCACCATAAGTTGAGCCATGTTCGCCAGGTTTTATGGTCAACATAATTTCATCATCAGCCAAAACTGCCGACACTGGCAAGACCCCACCAGAAAGGGCTTTTCCGAGAATTACAATATCTGGTCGTACACCGACATGATTGATAGCCAACAACTTACCAGTTCGAGCGATGCCTGTCTGAATCTCGTCAGCAATGAAAAGCACATTGCCGGCTTTACATAAACGGTAGGCTTCTTTTAGATAATTATCATCAGGCACAACTACGCCCGCTTCGCCTTGAATCGGCTCAAAAATAAATCCTGCTATATAAGGATCTTTCATTAGTGCTTCTTCAAGAGCTTCGATATTATTATACTGAACTGTCTCAAAACCTGTCATGTATGGTCCAAACTCATTACGTGCTGTTGGGTCGGTTGATGCCGAAATTACAGATAAAGTTCGTCCATGAAAATTGCCTCCTGCAAAGATTATTTTAGCTTTGCTCTCTGGAATGCCTTTTACTTGATAACCCCATTTGCGACAAAGTTTTAAAGCAGTTTCTACGGCTTCCACACCCGTATTCATCGGTAAAACCCGGTCATAACCAAAATAATTGGTAATATATTCTTCATAACGCCCCAGCATTGAACTATAAAATGCTCTCGAAGTAAGGGTTAGTTTCTGTGATTGCTCGATAAGTGCATTGATTATTCGTGGGTGACAATGCCCTTGATTAACAGCCGAATAAGCTGAAAGAAAATCAAAATAACGTTTTCCTTCAACATCCCAAACATAAACACCTTTTCCACGGTCAAGAACGGCAGATATTGGATGATAATTATGTGCTCCGTAGCGTTCTTCGAGTTCGATTAGTTGTTCGCTGAGTGAAATATCTATTAGCATAATGATAAATGATTGATGGTTAATGAAAAGTTTAACATTACCATTTTATTTTTGAAACATAATTCAAATATGTTAAAATGACTTAATATATTTTAAAAATATGTTATATTTGCTTTTAAAATATTTTTTAACAAAATATTACTTTAAAAACAAGCATTTTTAAACTATATTGACTAATGATAAATGAAAGTAATTTAGATGATTATGATAAAAAGATTTTGATACAGCTCGAAAAAGATGGGAGAAAGCCCTACTCCGAGATTGCCAAAAACCTAAATATATCAAATACGATGGTGCATCAGCGGGTTACTCGTATGAAGAAAATCGGGATTTTGAAAGGAGCAGGAATTATTTTAGATGAACGAAAACTCGGCTATGAATGGAGTGCCTTCACAGGTTTGGTGTTAAAAGAAGATTCTGACTCAAAAACAATCATAGAAGAGTTACGCAAAATCCCTGAAGTGACTGAGTGCTACTATATTACGGGACAATATACACTTTATATAAGAATTGTAGCAAAATCGAACGAACACATGAGAAGTGTGCTATATGATAAAATAGACCATATTTCTGGAATTTTAAAAACCGAGTCAATGATTGATTTTGGTGCAGCATTCAAACGAAATGTGAGTGTTGAGCTTTAAAAGTCCACAGTTGATGGTCAACAGTCCGCAGTGCGGAACGCCTTGGATGTGTGCCACAATTTCCCAATCAAACCAAATAATATTCGCCTTAGTCTATCAAAATAGTGGGTTGTAATATTAAAATCCAAATATTATTTTTGGGAAAATATTATACAATGATTCACCAATTAATAGAAGTGAGTTAATTTTGAATAATAAAAACTTTTCTCTGTGGACTGTTAACTATTGACTGTTGACTGGCTACTCTTAACAAACTAAGCCATACTAATGCCAAAAATTTATTTAGATAATGCCGCCACCACTCGCCTTGATGAAGAAGTTTTGCAGGCAATGTTACCCTTGATGACCGAAAATTTCGGTAATCCTTCATCCATTCACTCGCATGGGCGACAAGTACGTTCGGTTATTGAAAAGGCTCGTAAGACAATAGCAAGCCTTATCAATGCTTCTCCTTCTGAGATTTTCTTTACTTCTGGCGGCACAGAAGCTGATAATACCGCTATTGTTTGTAGTATTGATACTTATGGTTTAAAGCACGCCATTACTTCGCCAACAGAACATCATGCGGTTTTGCACACGCTCGAATATTTGGCAAAACAAGGTAAGATTGAATTAAGCTATATAAATCTTGACGAAAAAGGACACGCTGATTTAGTACATTTGGAAGAATTGTTAAGTACAAAACCACGTAGCTTAGTTTCTTTGATGCATGGAAATAATGAAATTGGAAATTTGATTGATTTAGAAAAAGTAGGCGAAATCTGTAAAAAACACGATGCTATTTTCCATTCGGATACCGTACAAACGATGGGGCATTATAGACATGATGTGCAAAATACAAAAATAGATTTTTTGGTGGGTGCTGCACATAAATTTCACGGGCCAAAAGGCGTAGGTTTTTTGTATATCAATGCCGATAGCAAAATTCATCCGTTTATTCACGGTGGTTCTCAGGAGCGTAACATGCGTGGCGGAACAGAAAACGTTTACGGAATAGTAGGTTTGGCAAAAGCTCTCGAAATAGCCTACAAAGAAATGGCCGAACATAAAGCACACATCGAAGGCTTAAAAAGCAGGATGATTGAGAAATTAAAAGCGGCAATTCCAGAAGTAAGATTCAATGGCGATTCGGATAATTTGGATCGTAGCCTTTATACGGTTTTAAATGTAAGTTTACCGCCAAACGAAGACAATGATATGCTGCTCTTTAACCTTGATATTGCTCATATCTCATGTTCTGGCGGAAGTGCATGTACGAGTGGCTCAGAGGTTGGTTCACACGTTTTAGGAGCATTAAATATTGAGCCCGAGCGTGGAAATGTACGTTTCTCTTTCGGAAAATATAATACGATTGAAGAAATTGATCAAGTAGTAGAAGTGGTGGCTGGTCTTTATGGGTCGCAGGTTTAACTCGCTTCACTATAGCTTTTGGTCAGACCTTCAGTATAGATCATAAAAAAGTCTCGCTTCTTTCGAGGCGGGACTTTTTTGTATTTCAACTATTTGATAATCAATTAGTTGAAGATGTAACGCAAACCTAACTGTGCTTGCCATCTTGAACCAATACTATTTGAAGTATTGTACGTTGATGTCAAAGGAGTGGTTCCTGTTAAGTAAGGAAATGTAAATAATGGGTTTCTATCTTTATCAAAACCTTGGAAAGTCAAGAATGAACTTCTGTTAATATTTCTGAATACTCCCCAATCAGAGTTAATCATATTACCAAAGTTGAACACATCAAAACTTAATTGTAATGTATTTCTTTTACCTTTTACGTTTACAAAAATATCTTGCTTGATACTCAAATCTAACTGACCTCTTGTAGGTGTTACATTTCCGTTTCTTTCAGCATACATACCTTTGCGAGTACTTAAATATTCATCTTGATTGATATATTTTTCAAGGTCTGCCCACTGAGCAGCAGCCGAATAAGTAACTGTCGTACCAGAACGAATATCTATCAATCTAATATCAGATGCATCTTTTGGAATATACATCAAGTCGTTTGTTTGGCTATCACCATTCATATCTCCTGAATAAATATTTGAATATCTATTACCAGACTGATATTCAAAGAACATACCAATGGTTGTTTTTCCAATTTTCAAATATTCTTTAGCATAAGTAAGACCAGCAACAAGTCTATCCTTAACCAAGAAACTTGAATACGACATAGCATCTGCATTTGGGTCTCCCGAAACCGAACGGTCTCTCCAAATAGAAGCCGCAATCGAACCTCCATCATTGATTGAACGTGCATCTGACCTTGTATAAGCTATTGAGGCAAATAAGTTATCACTAAAAGATTTCTCTAACTTAGCTGTTATAAAATAGCTATATCCTTCATTAGTATTTTTCATCAAAATAGCATCTGTAATATTACTATTTATTCTATTTACTGTTGTTCTGGCTCCTGTTGTAGCATTGATTGTATAGAAAATCGGGCGTTTATCAGAACCAGCAGGTGTACCGCTTGATACAGGTAAGTTAACATTTTGGTGATAGACAGCATTCAAATCTTTTGTGTAAGCACCTTCAACCGTAGCAACAATACCCGCTGGCAATTGAAGATCAATACCAAGATTTGTTCTCCAAATTTGAGGAAACTTAAAGTTTTTATCTGTTACAGCTAAATTATAAGTGGCATTAGCTCCTGAATATTTGCTTCTCAAAACATCTACACTTCCTGTGAAAGCAGGTACTGGGTTCAATACACCACCGATTGTTGCAGGTAAAGTAACACTACCCGTCAAGAGTCCGTTGTTTGATGCTTGGTTTGAAATCCAAACAAATGGCACACGACCTGTAAAAATACCTGTACCACCTCTAATTTGTATTTTTTGATTTCCTAATACATCATAGTTAAAACCAACTCTCGGAGACCATAAGAGTTGAGCTTTTTGAACCTCTGAAGTATTGATTTTCTGTCCATCTCTAAAAGTAAGGGCAGCAGCAGCAGTATTCTCGCCAATATCAGTATTAATCACTGGCATATCGCCTCTAAGTCCTATTGTTACATTCAATTTACTGTTAACTTGAATCTTATCCTGAACATATAGGCCATATTGAGCTGCCTTTATATCTGCAAATGGAAATTCTCCACCAGGCAATGCCGAATATCTCAATCGGTACTGAATAGCATTGGCAGTTCCATTATTAGCACTTGCATAAAAATCATCTAATGACTTAAATTGGTAACCTGTATAGTAATCAGGAGCGAATCCGTTTTTAAATTTAAAAAACTCATTGTACGTTCCAATAGTAAAAGTATGTTTTCCCTTAAAAATATCTAAATTATCAGAAATTTGGAAAGCATCTGTATTCAAGATATTATTTGCAGAAAACGGCTCATAACCAAAAGCGGTATATGCAGTACCTGTACCGTTTCCAATATCAACCAAAGGAAAAGGAGTTGTGTTTCCCAGTGGAGTCTCTCTGAAATCACGGAATGCAGTATATCCGATTTGGAATTTATTAGCAATATTTCCTTTAAGTGTGCTATTTAATTCTGCAATTACTGAGTTCAAGTTATTGTTGATTCTATAATATGAACTAAGGAATGGCAAAACATTTAGACTTGGAGCACGACCACCAGTTAATGAACCTGATGAACTTGCATTTTGGTCTTTTAATGATTGTAAGAAATTGTATTTAACAGAAATCTTATGTTTATCAGAAAGGTTTAAATCTAATCTAACATTCAATTTATCAGAATTACTTTCTAATTGATATCCTTCATACGGACCTGGGTCGTAATCATATTTTTGAATCAAAAAAGCAGAAAGTTTATCTAAATCTGATTTCAATACATTTGATTCAATTCCACCCAACGTCGAACCTTTTGCTTTGAAAGTAGAACCTGGGTCGCTTCTTCTTTCTTGCTCACCACTGATAAAGAAAAACAATTTGTCTTTTATAATCGGACCACCTACTCTAAAACCTGTGTTACGCACATTGAATTTTTGAGCAACTGGGTCAAGTAATGACTCTGCTCCTAATACTTTTTTACCAACATAATTTAGATTACGACCAAAATTATAAACCGAGCCTCTAAATTCATTATCACCTGATTTGGTAACCATATTTACGCCTGCACCTGTAAAACTTCCTTCACGCACATCATAAGGTGCAATGTTTACCGAAATTTGCTCAATTGCATCTAAAGAAATTGGTTGTGCTGATGTTTGTCCACCAACTGTACCTGATAAACCAAATACGTTGTTAAAACCTGCACCATCAACAGTAATATTATTGAAGTTACCACTTCTACCACCAAAACTATTACCATTACCTGCTTGTGGTGTCAGACGAGTAATATCGCTGAATGACCTTGACAAAGTTGGTAATGCCTGAATTTGTTCTTTCACAACACCAGTTGCAGCACCAGTACGGTCTGAACTAAAAATACTGCTTTTGTTGCTTCTAACTACGATTTCATCAAGTTGAGTTCCTTCTTCAGTTAATTTTGCATTCACGTCAGCAGTAGAACCAAGATTGGCAATCACACCTTCCTTAACAACTTCTTTATAACCTATAAATGTTACAATAATTTTGTAAGGCCCACCGACACGAACAGCAGGAAAAACGTATTTTCCTGAAATATTCGTTACCGTACCATATTTAGTACCAGATGGCACGTGAACAGCTACAACAGTAGCACCTGGCAAGCCTTCTCCTTTGTTATCAGTAATCAAACCATTGATTGCTGATGTTGAGATTCCTTGTGCAAAGCTTTGGAAAGCAAAAAGCATTACCGCAAGAAAGCCAAATACTTTCTGCATTGAAGTAAATTTTCGCATCATGTTTTTTTGGAGTTAGAAATGTTTGAAGTAAAAATCATTAGTGGTTTTTAAATTTCCGATACAAAGGTCTTAAAAATTTTCTCTAAAAAAAACAAGCACCCACCCTTTTTATTGTGATAAGTACTTGAAAAACAAGTTTTTATAAGATTCTTTATGAAAAATATTGGTAAAATTCAATTTCGATTTGTTAAGAAATTGTTGTGCGTGCCGAATATTTTAAACGTTTAGAAATTATATGTCAATAATTTACAATTTCTGTATTGCTATGAAGAATGATGTGGTTATTTTTGCGTAATTCTTTTATTATCATTTGCTGTTATATTGATTATAAGTCTATCAAATTCAAAAAGTATCTTGTGTACTTTAGCTCACCCTTTTTTGTTAGGGCTTTGATATTTGTTAATTCTTGCAAATCTCTTGTTACGGTTGCTGCCGATGCACCTGTAATTGATTTATAATTAGCTGCACTTAATCCCCCTCTAAATCCTTCTATCCCTTCTTCAAAAATCCTTAATAGCACCTTTGACTGCCTTTCATTTATATCATTATATTTGATGAAAAACCTTGACTTTTGTACTAAAAAACTTACCATTTTGATGGTATATTGCTGTGATTCGAGTAGTATTTTGGCAAAAAACAAAAGCCATTTATTCACATCTTTACTATGATTACACGATTGTAGTGCATCATAATAAGCTTTTTTATTTGAATCAATTACTTTTGCAAGAGAATTAAAAGAAGGTGTTTTTATTTTTTGAGAAATCGCTTTTTCGACCAAGGCCCGACCTATTCGTCCATTACCGTCTTCCAAAGGATGAATTATTTCAAAATATAGATGAGCAATCCCCGCAAATATTAAGCTAGGCATTCTGTTTGGATTATCTATTTGGAAATTATACCATGCTATCAATCTTTCCATTTCATTACGAACTTGTGTCGAAGGTGGTGCTTCATAAAACACCTTTGGGGCAGAAAAATTGCCTGAAATAATCTGAATTGGTTCTGCGTGTTGGCGGTAATCACCAATAACCTCAATATCTCTTCTTCCATTCATGAGCATTTTATGCCACAAAAAGAAAGTTTCATCGCTCAAAGGATTATCATAATGCTGATAAATATTTACCATCATTTCGGCTATACCAGCTTCATTTGGTTGTACTTTTCGGTAATCACTTTTAAGTCCTAAATGTTTTCTGATAGAACTTTGCACAGATTCTCGTTTTAGAATTTCTCCTTCGATGCTCGAGGTTGACAAGGCTTCTTGCGTGAGAATATCTATCTTTAGGTTTTCTAAGCTTTCTGATTCCAAATGACTAACAACTCCATAAATTATACCTATATTCTTATGAAATTCGTTCTCAAATTCAACTAATTTTGTAGAATCATACGTAAAATCATACCAGTTTTCATATTGCCAAATCCATTTCATGAGGGATAAGAATAAGTTTTATAGCTCAAATAAACAAAAAAAATGAGTTATAAACAATTGTTTTATAACTCATTAAATGATAATTTTTTACGAATATTTTTAAGAACCCATAATGTTATGACCCATTTTATCTCGTTTGGTTTCTAAATATCCGATATTATGTGGATTGGCTTCTATCTCAATCGGAATCGAATCAATGATTTCTAAACCATAACCAATTAAGCCTGCTCGTTTTTTAGGATTATTTGAAATCAGTTTCATTTTTTTAATTCCTAAGTTTCTCAAAATTTGAGCTCCAACGCCATAATCACGCTCATCCATTTTGAAACCTAATTCGAGATTTGCTTCTACTGTGTCTCTACCCATTTCCTGCAATTTATATGCTTTCAATTTATTCAACAAGCCAATTCCACGCCCTTCTTGATTCATATACAAAATTACACCTTTGCCTGCATTTTCGACCATTTCCATTGCGGCATGAAGCTGAGGACCACAATCACATCGACAAGAACCAAAAATATCGCCAGTTACACAAGAAGAATGTACACGTACCATAATTGGCTCATCTTCTTCCCAAGTTCCTTTGATGAGTGCCAAATGCAGTTGATCATTATCCAACTGGCGAAAAGCAACCATATCAAAATTGCCCCATTCGGTTGGCATATTTACGCCTATTTCTCTTTTTATAAGCGATTCTTTTGCCAAACGATATTCAATCAAATCTTTGATACTAATCAATTTAAGATTAAACTTCTTGGCAATTTCAAATAATTCTGGCAAACGTGCCATTGTACCGTCTTCGTTCAGAATTTCAATCAAAACACCCGCAGGTTGAAGCCCAGCCAAAACAGCCAAATCAACGGCAGCTTCGGTATGCCCCGAACGACGAATTACACCGCCTTCGGCCGCTCGCAGAGGAAAAATGTGTCCTGGACGACCCAAATCATCGGGTTTAGTATTTGAATTGACGAGTGCTTGAATGGTCTTTGCTCGGTCGCTTGCCGAAATACCGGTTGTACAACCACTACCAAGCAAATCGACTGAAACAGTGAAAGCGGTTTCATATTGGGCGGTATTTTTGCCAACCATCATATCAAGTTCTAATTCTTCACAACGTTGACGAGTAAGTGGCGTACACATCAAGCCTCTACCCTCTTTCACCATAAAATTGACCATTTCAGGCGTAGTTTTTTCGGCGGCACACACAAAATCACCTTCATTCTCGCGGTCTTCGTCATCAACAACGATGATTATTTCTCCATTACGAATCGCTTCGATTGCGTCTTCTATGCGGTCTAATTTCATTTTAATTCTATCTTGTATTTTATAAGTTTTTAACACAAAAATTTATAAAAACGTTTATAAACAGTCGTGCCACATTGCGGAAATGTGGCACGACAAAAAAATCTATATATTTTTACTTCTTATCAAACTCACGGTGGGCAACTTCATCAAAAAGTCTTTCTCTAGGTAAACTCTTGAAGTATTCGTAAGTGATTTTCAAACCTTCTGCACGATTTATTTTTGGTTCCCAACCTAAGATTTCTCTTGCTTTAGTTATATCTGGTTGGCGTTGTTTAGGGTCATCTTTCGGTAATGGTCTATGAACAATTTTCTGGTTTGTTCCTGTTAATTTGATGATTTCCTCAGCAAATTCATTCATCGTAATTTCTGACGGATTCCCAACATTTACAGGGTAAGCATAATCAGATAATAATAAACGATAAATACCTTCTACTAAATCATCAACATAACAAAACGAACGAGTTTGAGTGCCATCACCAAAGATGGTTAGGTCTTCGCCACGCAATGCTTGACCGATGAACGCAGGCAAAACACGTCCGTCGTTGAGTCGCATTCTTGGGCCGTAGGTATTAAAGATACGCACGATACGAGTTTCTACACCGTGATAAGTATGATAAGCCATTGTCATGGCTTCTTGGAAACGCTTGGCTTCGTCATATACACCACGTGGACCAACCGGATTTACGTGCCCCCAATACTCTTCAGTTTGTGGGTGAACGAGTGGGTCGCCGTAAACTTCTGATGTTGAGGCAATGATTACTCTTGCTTTTTTTACACGAGCCAAACCAAGACAATTATGAATTCCGAGTGAACCAACTTTCAAAGTTTGAATCGGAATCTTCAAATAATCAATCGGGCTTGCAGGTGAAGCAAAATGTAAAATATAGTCAAGTTCACCCGGTACGTGAATAAATTTACTCACATCATGGTGATAAAACTCAAAATTTGGATGTTTGAACAAATGCTCAATATTGCGTAAGTCTCCTGTGATGAGGTTATCCATTGCAATCACATAATGCCCTTCTTTGATAAATCTATCGCAAAGGTGCGAACCCAAAAAACCCGCACCGCCTGTTATTAATACTCTTTTCATTATTTGTCAATTATCAATTATCAATTATCAATTATAAATTTTACTTGTACAATTGACTGATAATTACTGTTAAAAAAATAATTGTTTCTAATTTATTCTTGTTTTTTTCAAAATAGCAAACAGGATTTTTCCAATCTCATCTACATCTTGAAATATACTTTCATAAACTTTTAGGTCTATATAATCAGTATCATTTAACAACGAAAGCCAATATTTTGTTTCTAAACTTTCTTTATAGGCTATTGACATTTTTGAAGAAAAATCAGCAGTTGAAATTGCCCCATTTGCTTCCGCAATATTAGCTCCGATAGAAGTTCCGCTCCTTAAAAGCAACTTAGACAAAATAAACTATTTCTTATCATCTTTCAAATATTGGTATGCCCTCACTATTCTAATCGCAAAATTATAAAATCTTGGATATAACGTGGTATCAACAGCCATAAGTTAAAGATATGATTATTAAATGCTACCTAATTGTTAATTGTTAATTGATAATTGTTAATTGTTAACCGTTTCTCTACCAACTGAGAAGTATGTATAACCTAACTCACGCATATCTTTTAATTCGTAAAGATTACGGCCATCAAAGATAACTTTGTTTTTTAATGCAGCTTCCATCTTCTCGAAATCTGGTGTACGGAATTCTGGCCATTCGGTCATTATCATTAAGGCATCTGCTCCTTCGATGGCTTCGTAAGGTGTTTTGGAATATTTTACTTTTTTACCAACTACTTCACGAATATTGTCCATTGCTTCTGGGTCGTAAACTACCACTTTTGCCCCTGCTTTACGCAATTCCTTAATATTATATAAAGCTGGAGCTTCACGAATATCGTCAGTATGAGGTTTGAATGCCAGTCCCCAAAGAGCAATCGTTTTACCTTTCAAATCACCATCAAAGTGAGCTTTGATGTGCGGTATCATTTTGGTTTTTTGCTTTTCATTTACTTTCATTACTGACTTCAAAATTTTGAAATCATAATCAAATTCAGTAGCAGTCTTTTCTAAAGCTTGAACATCTTTAGGAAAACAACTTCCGCCGTAGCCAATTCCTGCAAATAAGAAACGCTTACCAATACGACTATCAGTACCAATACCTCTGCGGATTGCATCAACATCAGCACCTGCTTTTTCGCAAAGATTAGCGATTTCGTTCATAAACGTAATTTTCATTGCCAAAAACGCATTCGCTGCATATTTGGTCATTTCGGCCGAACGCTCATCCATAAAAATAATCGGATTCCCTTGACGCACCAACGGAGCGTAAAGTTTCTCCATTAGCTTTTTAGCTTTTTCGGAAGTTGTACCGATAACCACACGGTCAGGCTTCATAAAGTCTTCTACTGCAACACCTTCACGCAAAAACTCAGGATTTGATACCACATCAAACTCAGCTTTTGCACCTTTTGCCACACGCTCTTGTACTTTTTGAGCTGTTCCAACTGGCACTGTGCTTTTATCAATAATCACTACGTAGTTTTCGAGCAATGGGCCGAGGTCATTGGCTACTCCCAAAATATATTTCAAATCGGCCGAGCCGTCTTCACCAGGAGGAGTCGGCAATGCCAAGAAAATTACTTGTGCATCTTTGACACCTTCAGCTAAATTGGTTGTAAATTTCAAACGACCTTCTTTAGTATTACGATCAAAAATCACGTCTAAACCCGGCTCATAAATAGTTAATTTTCCTTTGCGAAGTTTTTCGACTTTACGCTCATCAATATCTACGCATATAACTTGATTGCCTGTTTCGGCAAAACAAGTTCCTGTTACTAGTCCTACGTATCCTGTTCCTACTACTGCTATTTTCATATTTTCAAAGTAACCCCTAGCCTCTAAAGAGGAGTTGTTTTTAAAACTTATATCATCTGATTGAGGCATTTTTCAGATTATAGTTTTGTATTGTTTAATATTTAGATTGATAGCACAAATTTATAACTTTTTTTAGAAACAAAAATTTTATTTAAATAAAAAAAGCAAAATATTTTCTCAAAAAAAAGGACTTAATGCATACTTTACTTCTCTAAGTCCATATTTTTTGAATATAAATTTTATTTTTATAATTCAGTGAAATCATAAAACATAGTAAAAAATAAAGATTCAATGGCTTTGTTGTATTTAGCTTAAGGAAAATAAAACACGAAAATTTTGATATTTTGTTGCTTTTTATAGAATTTTCATCCGTATATACTTGCATAGACAAATGATTCTTTCGTAAATTCATCAATTAAATTTAATTGTCAACCCTAAACAGAACATCTTACATTGAATAGAAGAGATGCCATGCAAAGAGTAGCCTACCTGATGGGAGGTGCTTTGTCTGCCCCAACAATGATTGCGATACTCGAAGGCTGCAAGCCTACCACTGCAACCGAAGCCGCAACCTCTTTTGCTTTATCAACCGACTATAAAGGCTTGGTTGCCGAAATTGCCGAAATCATTATTCCGAAAACAACAACTCCAGGTGCTAAAGAGGCAGGCGTTGGCCCGTTTGTAGAAATGATGTTGAAGGATTGCTACAAACCTTCGCAACAAGATCACTTTGTGAAAGGTCTTGATGCACTCGAAGAGGAATCGAAAAAAGCCAACGGTGGTAAAAAATTCTTGGAAAGTACACCAGTTCAACAAACTGCTCTTTTGAAGAAATTTGAAGTGATGTCGAATGAAGAAGCAAAGAAAATTGAAACTGCTAAGAAAGTGCTCGATGCCGAAACAGGTCTTCCAAAAGAAAACAAAGGCAAAGAAGAAACACCTCCAACGCCATTCTTCAAGTTAATGAAAGAATTGACTCTTTTGGGTTACTTTACTTCGGAAATAGGCTGCAAACAAGCATTGGCTTACGTTGAAGTACCGGGTAAATACGAAGGTTGTGTAAAAATGACTCCTGGGCAAAAAGCGTGGGCGTTGTAGTGGGGCAATAGGCATCAAGCAATAGACTTTGTGCTAATCTAAAAAATATTCATTTAATGCCCAAAGCATATCGCTTAAAGCATACAGCAATCAATAATCAAAATGAACATTCAAGGTAAAGAAAAAGAAAAAATGACTTACGACGCCATCGTTGTAGGTTCGGGAATATCAGGTGGCTGGGCTGCCAAAGAATTATGTGAGAAAGGCTTAAAAGTGTTGATGATTGAGCGTGGACGTGACATTAAGCACGTAGAAGGATATGACACTGCGATGAAAAATCCTTGGGATTTTCCTCACCGTGGCAACATGGACAGCATGGCAAAAGAGCAATATTGGGCGAGCGTTCGTACGGGCTATACTGGCCGTGAAGAACACCGCAATATGTTTGAAAATGACAAAGAAAACCCATACTTAGAGAAAAAAGACCGTGGTTTCGACTGGATTCGTGGTTATCATGTGGGTGGTCGTTCATTAATGTGGGGCCGTCAAAGTTATCGTTGGAACGAGCGTGATTTCATGGCAAACCTTGAAGACGGACATGGCGTTGATTGGCCGATTCGCTACAAAGATTTAGCTCCTTGGTACAGCTACGTTGAGAATTTCATCGGTGTAAGTGGCACTAAAGATGGTTTGGATGTATTGCCAGATGGTGATTACCAACCCGGAATGGAAATGAACTGTGTAGAGAAAGAATTTAAAGCAAGAACTGCAAAGAAATTTGGTGGTCGTGCCGTAACAATTGGACGCACGGCTCACTTGACCGCTCCGACTAAAATACAAACTGATTTAGGTCGTGCTTCTTGCCAATTCCGTAATGCTTGTATGCGTGGCTGCCCTTATGGTGGTTATTTCAGCACACAATCAGGTACTTTACCTGCAGCTAACAAAACTGGCAATTTGACGCTTACGACTGATAAAATTGTTCACCAAGTAATTTTTGATGACGAAAAAGGCAAAGCAGTTGGTGTAAAAGCCATTGACCAAAATACAAAAGAAGAATACGAATATTTTGCAAAAATTATATTCTTGAATGCATCTTCTATTAATTCAACTTGGATTATGATGCAGTCGAAATCAAAAACCCATGCAAATGGTTTAGGTAATGATTCTGACCAATTGGGCAGAAATATCATGGATCATCATTTGGCAGTTGGTGCTTCGGGAACTTTCGAGGGTATGGAAGATATGTACTACTATGGTCGTCGTGCCAATGGTATTTATGTGCCTCGTTTTGCGAACTGGGGTAGCGATAAAAAACGTGATTTCGTGCGTGGATTTGGCTATCAAGGTGGTGCAAGCCGTGCAAGTTGGGGACGTGGCGGACAAATGGATGGTTTCGGAGCTGACTTTAAAGAGGAAATGACTCAATTAGGACCTTGGTCGTTTAATATTGGTGGTTTTGGCGAAACATTGCCAGATGCTAATAATCGTTTTACGCTTTCTGACCAAAAAGACAAGTGGGGCTTACCTGTTGTTCAGTTTGATGCAGGTTGGGGTGAAAATGCCTTGAAAATGCGTGTAACGATGATGAACGAAGCCGCCGAAATGCTTGATGCTGCCGGAATGAAAAACATCAACACTTATGATGACCGTAGTAAAAACCCTGGTATCGGTATCCACGAAATGGGAACAGCCCGTATGGGTCGTGACGCTAAAACTTCGGTATTGAATGGCAATAACCAAGTTTGGGGAGCAAGCAATGTATTTGTAACTGACGGTTCAGCTATGACTTCGGCCTCTTGCGTAAACCCATCACTTACGTATATGGCTCTTACGGCTCGTGCAGCAGATTTCGCTGTGAGTGAGTTGAAGAAAATGAATTTGTAGTTTTAAGTCCACAACCGATGGACGACGATTATATGAAAACAGCGAATCTACAATTGTGGATTCGCTGTTTTCATATGGCTAAAATGTTTTTACAAAAAATGTTGGTAAAAATATTGTACGACAAAAATAATACAACGAAATCTTAGTTTAATACTAAACAATACAAAAAATACGACAAAACTTTCGTATATTAGAGAGTTATGCGTCAGCTTAAAAGACGACATCAACACAACGACATAAACATAAAAAGAAAAGAAATATGAAATTAGTTCGACCTGAAAAACTCAACCTTTTGACACATAAAGAACTCAATGAAACTTGGGTTCAAAAAGTTATTGCGGAAGACCCAACTATTCTGGGACTTGGTGACTTAATTCTTAAAGACAAGGAGAGAATACATCCCAAAGCTGGCAGACTTGACTTGCTTTTACAAGATGCTGAAAGTAAAAGACGATATGAAGTAGAAATTCAACTTGGCAAGGTGGACGAAAGTCATATCATAAGAACAATTGAATATTGGGACATAGAAAGAAAACGCTATCCACAATATGACCATTGTGCTGTAATAATAGCAGAAGATATTACAAGTAGATTTCTAAACGTTATTGGGCTTTTTAATGGTTACATACCATTGATTGCAATTCAAATGTCAGCCTATCAATTTTCAGCAAATGAGGTTTCATTAATTTTCACGACCGTTCTTGACGAAGTTAATTTAGGACTTGTAGAAGAGGATGAGGAAACAAAAGAAGTGACTGACAGAAATTATTGGGAAACAATAAAAGGAACAAAACAAACCGTTGCCTTAGCAGACCAATTACTTGACATCGTAAAAGAAATTAGCCCAAATCTTGAACTTAAATACAACAAATACTACATCGGACTTGCAAAGAATGGGCAGCCAAACAATTTCGCAATATTTAGAGCAAAGAAAAGTAGTATGCTTCTTGAAATTAGACTCAAACATTCACCAGAAATTCAAGATAAACTTGACACGGCAAAACTTGACACAATGGACTACGACAGTAAATGGGGACGTTATAGAATTAGAGTTGACAAAAACGATATTACCAAAAACAAAGAATTACTCAAAGAACTAATGATGCTATCTTATGGGATTGTTGCAGGTGAATAATGGCAGACAAGAAAGCCGACCGCATAACAGCGGTTTGGCAAAAGTGGCGGTTCAGTGCTCCGCAGACACATTTGTGGTTAATCAAAGTTTGGTTCTCCGCATCAACATTTGTGGTGAAAATCGCCACCTTCGCCAAGCCCGAAAACGTTATGCCTCACCCTAAAAAAACGACCGTGCAAAAAATAAAATGACGACAGAAAGAAAAAATAATTATATTTGCCAAATAATGTCAAGACTAAATTATGTCAACAATCTTTGGAAATAGAATAAAGACACTTCGAGAGGAGAAACAAATCCCTCAACGACAGTTGGCTGCTGCTTTAGAAATAGACACAGCAACATACTGTAAGATTGAAAAAGGCGACAGACGGGCAAAGAGAGAACAAGTAACTATTCTTTCAGAATTGCTTGAAGTTGATTCAAAAGAGTTAATTCGTTTATTGTCGGCAGACAAAGTTTATGACATTATTGCCGAAGAAGAAGAAGCAACGCAAATTTTAAATGTAGTTGCAGAAAGCATTGTTGAATATAAACGAAAAACTGCGAAAATATGAAACCACTCGTAAAATACAGAGGAGGGAAATCTAAAGAAATTCCCCATTTGATTAAACATATTCCGCAGTTTAGCGGGAAATATATTGAGCCATTTTTTGGAGGAGGTGCGTTATTCTTTCATTTAGAACCCAAGAAAGCAATCATTAACGATATTAACTCAAAACTAATTTCATTTTATTTAGGAGTAAAAGACAATTTTGAACTTCTCAAAACTGAATTATCAGAAATCGAAAAAGTTTATGCAACAAATCGCAAAAAGTTTGAAGAGTTGAAAAGCAAAACACTAAATGAACGTGTAGATGACGAAAATGAACCTCTTTATTACCAAATCAGAGATATGTTCAACGATTTGACAGAAAAAAGGTATTCAGAAGCTTTGCTATATTTCTTCATCAATAAAACAGCGTATTCGGGAATGATTCGCTATAACTCAAAAGGAGAATTTAATGTGCCATATGGAAGATATGCTAACTTAAACACTTCTTTGGTTACTAAAGCACATAACAACCTACTTAATAAAACAGAAATTTACAATCTTGATTATTCAGAAATATTTAGAATGGCAGATAAAGATGATTTTATGTTTTTAGACCCACCATATGATTGTGTTTTTTCAGATTATGGTAATGTTGAACACAAAGACGGATTTAATGAAAGAAATCACATTGAGTTAGCCAATCAGTATAAGCAACTTAAATGTAAGGCACTTATGGTTATTGGAAGAACACCATTAACAGAAAAGTTATATGGTGAAATGATTGTTGACGAATATGGAAAATCTTATGCAGTGAATATTAGAAATAGATTTAAATCAGAAGCAAGCCATATTTTGATTTCAAATTACGGTAACGTTGCTAAAAAACATTTCCCACAACTAGAATTTGAAAAAGAATTAGTACTATAATAAATTATGGCAAGAATAGATAGTAAAGTAATTTTCGTTACAACATCACCAAGAACACCTGCTAAAATGATTCCTGAAATTGAGTTATTGAATACTCATTTTGCAGGACAAAAATGGAATACAGAAACACAACTTGCATTTATGGAGCTATTGAAAGAAGAAAACTTCTTTAATGGCGAAGGTGCAAACGACCCTGCATTTAGTGCAAGAGATAGAATAAATCGAGCACCGAAATCACTAGGTTTTGTTGTGCTTTCGCCAGTTATCAGTTTAACACCAGCTGGTTTAGAATTAGTAAATTCAAGACGAAAAGATGAAATATTTTTACGACAACTTCTAAAGTTTCAAGTACCGTCACCCTTTCATAAGCCTTCTGCTAATTCTGCTGATTTTTGGGTAAGACCTTATCTTGAACTTTTTAGATTAGTTCGTCATTTCGGTTCTTTGAAGTTTGACGAAGTAATGATTTTTGGATTACAATTAGTTGACTACCGAGAATTTGAAACAATTGTTGAAAAAATCAATCAATTCAGAATAGCAAAAGCACAAAACGAAGGAAATTACAAAAAATTTCGTGCTGAATATTTAGATGCTGAACTACAACAAATTTATAGTGCCGATATTGCTTCTGGAAAAACCAAAACAAGACAAACTAATGACGATTCAATTTCAAAATTCTTAAAAACTAAAGCAAGTAATATGCGAGATTATGCAGATGCTTGCGTTCGTTATTTGAGAGCAACAGGCTTGGTAAACATTTCACACATTGGAAAATCTATTTCAATTGTTCCTGAAAAAATTCAGGAAGTAGATTATTTCTTGGAACATACAAACAGAGAACCACAATTTATTGACAACGAAAAACAATACGTTGCATCTCTTGGTAATGCAGAAACACCAGCACTTCTAACCGACAACAGAGAATTACTTGAACAAAAAATAAAGACAGAATTTCCAAAAATCAAAATTGAAAAAATAGCAATTTTACAACAGCTTAAAGACATTTTTGTTGACGAATTAGAGAAACGAAAAGAGCAAATTATTACCGAACAAGTTACGGCAATAAAAGATTATCGCTTGTTTGACGACATCAATTCGACATTTGACCAAATACTTGCCAATTCACTATACGACAATCCTTTAATGTTGGAATGGAATACTTGGCGAGCAATGACAATGCTTGACGGAGGAAATATAAAGTCAAATCTGAAATTTGACGACTTCGGAAATCCAATGTCAACCGCACAAGGAAATATGGCAGATATTGTTTGTGATTATGAAGATTTTGGCTTAACTGTTGAAGTTACAATGCAAGGTGGACAACGACAATATGAAACAGAGGGCGAACCAGTTACAAGACATCTTGCAAAAGTGAAACGGGAAACAAATAAACCAGCTTATTGTTTGTTCATAGCACCAAACATAAACGAGGCTTGTGTTGCTCATTTTTACGCTTTACACAAAATGAACATCAGTTACTACGGTGGAACTTCTACAATCGTTCCTTTGCCATTAACAGTATTTTTAAAAATGGTTGAGGATTCGCACAAAGCAAGTTATGTTCCCGAACCAAGACACGTTCAACGATTTTTTGAGCGTTCAAACGAATTGGCAAACTCAACAGACAATGAAAAAGATTGGTATAACGGAATAACACAAGAAGCATTAAATTGGCTGACAGAATAAAGGGCGAAGGCATAACAGCACCTACACGCAAGTGGGGGTTCAGTGCTTTTATGAAAGTGAAGTGCTAAAATTCCCCACCTTCGCCAAGCCCGAAAAACGTTGGCTGCTATTGTACCAAGACACTTGTAAAATATGACAGAAAAGCAAATTGAGAGAGTAAAATTGAAGATTAACAAATACAAAAAAGCACTTGCAACAGACAAAAGGTTTTGGGGT
>CAMAQF010000073.1 GCA_945860265.1 Emticicia agri
TGGCTCTCCTTTTTTTGTTATAATTCTTTTATCTTGATACTCTTAAACGAAACCATATCTCCGTGGTCTTGAAGAGCAATTTTACCTTTTGGATGGGCTTTTGCAAACTCCGCCTTGGCAAATTTACTTTTGGCTACCATCATTTGCCAGTCAGTGCTACCGTATTCGTATTCAACCATCTTCTTGCCATTCAGCCAATGTTCAACGTGGTTATCTTTTACAATAATTTTGCCCGTATTCCATTGTCCTGCTGGCTTTACTACTGTTAAATCGGCAGGCACTTGCATATCATAGTTTGCAGCGGTTTTCTGCACATCTTTAATTGGCGAAGGATAATTTTTATCATCAATGATTTGGTACTCTGGCCCTGACATATACGAAGCACTTGCTTCCGGAGTTTCCAAAACTTTGTAGATTATGCCACTATTGCCTTTTGGAGCGGCCTTGAATTCAAAAGTTAACTCAAAGTCTTCGTATTCTTTATCGCTTACTAAATCGCCATTTCCTCCGTTAGTCATTAGTATTCCATCCATTACGTGCCAGCCTTTTACCGTAGTTTCGTGCCAAGTATGCCAACCGTTGGTAGTTTTGCCGTCAAATACGTTTACTGTTTTGCCTTTTTGGGCATAAGCAAATGTGCTACAAGCAACAAGTGCTAAAACCATTATTTTTTTCATTGTTTTAGAAAGTTGAATATTAAAATTTTTGAAAGAATTACTTTGTTTCTTTGAAAGTTTTTAAAATTAAGCAGTTGGTTTTGAATTAGCAAATATACAGCTATGTATTTCTAAATGGTAGTGTTTGACAGTAGATAAATGATAAATTCGATTTTCTTCAACGATATAGAGTAAAAGAATCTTTATGGCAGACTGATCGAAATCGTGATTTTTGGGGAAGTCTCAATTTATAAATAACAATCTTTCAGTAACCGCAAGGGTGGCATTTTCCAAGCTACGATTTCACTCCCAAAGCCTCGCAAGCTCTACGTGCAGCTTCTTGTTCGGCTTTCTTTTTGTTCCATCCCCCACCCTTACTTACAGCTTCGCCGTCTACCGAAACTTGAGCTACAAATTCTTTAGAGTGGTGTTTACCATTTTCTTGGATAATATCGAACGAAACCTTTTTGCCATCTTGTTGAGACCAACTGAGTAGAATACTTTTGTAGTTTGTATTTGTTTGAATGACCGTATCAAGGTCGAAGTAGTTGGCGATGAGTTTTTTCAAAATAAATTTTTTCGTAAAACGAAAACCTTTATCCAAGTAAATTGCACCGATAAGTGCTTCCATAGCATCGCCGTACATAGAAGTTCGGTTGTGAGCGACTCTTTGTCCATCGAACTCAATGAGTAACTCTAAACCTATTTTTCGTGCTAAAATGTTTAAAGATTCGCGGTTTACGATACGAGAGCGAATTTCGGTCAAGAAACCTTCATCTTTAAAAGGATATTTTTTGAATAGGTATTCAGCTACAATCATTCCTAAAACCGAATCACCGAGGTATTCTAGTCTTTCGTTTGATTCTCTAAAACCGCCAATAATTGATTCTTTCGATGCAGACGTGTGTCTGAAAGCAAGTTGATAAAGCAACGGATTTCCTGGTTTTGCACCAATTATCTGCTCTACTGATTTCCTAAAACTGCGTTCCTTAGAATCAGATTTAAAAAGCTCCCAAAAAGAATTGCTTACTACTGACAGCACGAAATCAAAAATTAAATTTTCTTAAATATCAATGTAGCATTATGCCCACCGAAACCAAAACAATTACTCAAAACTACGTCTATTTTTCTAGCTTTTGCAATATTTGGTGTCAAATCTATTCGTGGGTCAATCGACTCATCAATATTGAAAATATTAATTGTTGGTGGAACCACTTGATGTTGAATCGCTAATATAGCGGCTACCGACTCAACAGCCCCTGCTGCTCCAAGTAGGTGACCGGTCATAGATTTGGTAGAGCTAATACTCATTTTATAAGCATGGTCGCCAAATAACCTTTCAATTGCCTTGATTTCTTGAGGATCTCCGAGTGGTGTTGATGTTCCATGTGTATTGATATAGTCTATTTCTTCAGGCTTAATTCCAGCATCATCAATGGCATCAACCATTGATAAATAAGCACCTTCTCCTTCTGGATGTGGAGCTGTTATGTGATAAGCATCAGATGAGAAACCTCCACCGATAATCTCACAATAGATTTTTGCTCCACGAGCTACGGCGTGTTCGTATTCTTCCAAAACTAATGCCGCACCGCCATCGCCAAGTACAAAACCATCACGATCTTTGTCATAAGGACGAGAACCTGTTGCTGGGTCATGGTTTCTTTCCGACATAGCACGAAGACCATTAAATCCACCAATACCCGCCTGGGTTATAGCGGCCTCTGAACCACCCGAAACACAAAGATTGATTCTACCTAAACGAATATAGTTAAAGGCATCAATGATTGCATTGTTAGTTGAAGCACAAGCTGAAACTGTTATGTAGTTTGGTCCACGGAAACCATATTTGATGGAGATTTGGCCAGAAGCACTATCTGCAATCATTTTTGGAATAAAAAATGGATTGAACTTCGGTGTACCGTCGCCATTAGAAAAATTGATAACTTCTTCTTCAAAAGTTTTCAACCCGCCAATACCAGAGCCCCATATTACTCCAACTTTATTTTTATTAATACTTTCTAAATTGATGCCCGAATCTTTGACGGCTTCATCAGCAACGATCATCGCAAACTGAGTGAACATGTCCATCTTACGAGCCTCCTGACGAGGAATATACTGCGTCACATCGAAATTTTTTACTTCACAGGCAAATTGTGTTCGAAACTTACTTGCATCAAATCTGGTGATAGTAGCCGCTCCACTTTTTCCTGTTGATAGCCCTTGCCAAAATTCTTCTACCGAATTTCCGATAGGTGTTAATGCTCCTAATCCTGTTACAACTACTCGTTTGAATGCCATAAAGTGTAAATGTTTTTTGTCAAAGTAAAAAAATACAGAGTTCGTAGTACCGGGTTCGGAGTGCATAAATATACAAAGAAATTTGTGCACACCAAACTCGATACTCGGTACTCAGTACTAAGAATACTTATTTAGAATTTTCTTCCAAGTAAGTAATAGCCTGACCAACGGTCTGGATATTTTCTGCTTGGTCGTCTGGAATTGAGACATTAAATTCTTTTTCAAATTCCATTATCAATTCTACGGTGTCGAGTGAGTCCGCTCCCAAGTCATTTGTGAATGAAGCTTCTGGAGTTACCTCTGATACATCAACGCCGAGTTTCTCAACGATAATTTGCGTTACTTTAGTTGCAATTTCTGACATTTTGAACTGTAGTTTGGTGAAAAACGACTGCAAAGAAAACGCTTTTAAACGAAAACAACAAAATACACGATAATTTTTTAGCACAAGAATTGTTTAAACCTGTTTAGTAGATTTTGTCAAAACACCCATTTGCACATAAAATTTGGCAAAATGTTGTCAAAAATGCTGTATTTGCATTGAAAAAAATTTAGTTGGCAAATAAAAGAATTGTAAATAATAATTATTAAAATATACAAAGCATTGAAAATCAATCACTTAAAAAATCAGAATTCTGGTAATTTTTTCCTAATTGCTGGCCCTTGTGTTGTAGAAGGCCGCGATATGGTATTGGAAATTGCCGAAAAAATAAAAATTATTGCTGACCGTTTGGAAATTCCTTTCATTTTTAAAGCTTCATTTCGCAAAGCAAACCGAACAAAATTGGATTCGTTTACAGGCATAGGCGATGAACTGGCTTTGGGAATTTTGAAGGAAGTTGGTCAAACATTTGAAGTGCCAACTGTAACTGATATTCACGAATCAGAAGAAGCAGCATTGGCTGCTAAATACGTTGATGTTTTACAGATTCCTGCATTTCTTTGTCGACAGACAGAGCTTTTGGTTGCTGCCGCAAAAACAGGAAAAGCCGTAAATGTGAAAAAAGGACAATTTATGCATGGGTCGGGGATGGGCTTTGCAGTTGAAAAAGTAAAAGCCATAAATCCAGATGCCGATGTGATGTTGACTGACCGTGGCAATTCGTTTGGTTACTCCGACATTGTGGTTGATTACAGAAATATTGTTGAAATGAAAGCCTTTAATGTGCCAATTATTATGGATTGTACTCACTCGCTTCAATTACCAAATCAATCTTCGGGCGTAACAGGCGGAAAACCAGCTCTCATTGAAACAATCGCAAAAGCGGCGATTGCCGTTGGTGCAGATGGAATTTTTATAGAAACGCACCCAAACCCTTCGGTGGCAAAATCTGACGGTGCAAATATGCTGGCTATAGATAAACTAGAAGGTTTACTCGAAAAACTATTAAGAGTACGTGAAGCTGTGAGATAAGAGCTTGTTTTTGAAGAAATCTGATATTAAAATAACAAATTTAAGGGTAATTTTATTTTTAAGAAAATGATTCTTATATTTGGTTAAACAACTAAAATTTAGGACTCCCAACTATTTAAATTTACAAATATTAATGGCAAAAAGAAAAGACATTCAGGATGAACCTGAACAGCAATTAAATATCGAGTTATCAGAAGAAATGGCCGAAGGAGTTTACGCCAACTTGGCAATGATAGCTCACTCTAACACAGAATTTGTAATTGATTTCATCAGATTGATGCCTGGTGTTCCGAAGGCAAAAGTAAAATCCAGAGTGATTTTAACACCCGAACATGCGCTACGTTTATTAACTGCATTACAGGACAATATCTCTAAATATGAAGATAATTTTGGCAGTATAAGAGAAACAAGCGAAACAATGCCTTTTCCAATGAATTTTGGTGGCCCAATGGGCGAAGCTTAATCGATGAGCCGAACCGGGCATCAGCCGCCTCCAAGTTCGACTATTATAAACTTAAAAAGCCTCGAATTTCGAGGCTTTTTAAGTTTTCAAACACTACTTTATCCTGTTATATTTCTTTATAATTTCGATGGTTTTACCAATTGGTAAGGCTTCGACCTTAGTATTTTCAAAACCAGTGAGGGTTTCGGCAGCAAAAAGTGAATTGATAATTGCTTCTTCGGTTGCTTCGATTACGGCTTCAAAAAGTAAATCTAATTCGTTGTTTCTCAATAATTTAAATGTTTCAAACATCGAATCAGAATTATGGGCAATTCTTAAATCTTCGGCCGTTGAGGCGGCAATTACGTAATCGCCACTACCATTAGCGGCCATTCCGCCAGTTCGTCCCAAACCTAGCATTGCCCGGGCGGCTAATCGTTTTAGGTTTTTGGCACTAAGTGGGGCATCGGTCAAGACCACAGTCATGCACGAACCATCATCTTTATAGGTTTCGTCAATTTTGCTAAATTTATGTTTTTTAAGTTCGATTCCGATTGGTACACCATTGACTTGCAAAACTCCACCAAAATTTGATTGCACCAAAACTCCAACCGTATAGCCTCCTTTTGATATTGGTAAAATTCTCGAAGAAGTGCCAATTCCGCCCTTAAACCCAAAGCAGACTATTCCTGCACCTGCACCGACGTTGCCTTCTTCTACAGCTCCTGTTTGAGCTTTCATGAGAGCTTCCAATACGTGTTCTTTTGTTATGAATCTTCGACGAATATCGTTTAGTCCGCCATCGTTGGTTTCGCCTACTATTGGGTTGACACTTCTTACGTCTTTATTATCGGGGGATTGAAAAGTATAATCAATAATTGCGGTCAATGCGGTTGGCACAGAAAGGGTGTTGGTAAGTACAATTGGTGTTTCGATATTGCCCAACTCCTCAACTTGCGAATATCCCGCTAATTTCCCGAAACCATTTCCAATGTGAATTGCCGCTGGAACTTTATTTTGAAAAATATTTTTGTCGTGCGGCAAAATTGTAGTTACACCTGTATGTACGCCATCGTTTTGATGTAAAGTTACGTGTCCGACTTTTACGCCCGAAACGTCAGTAATGGCGTTAAGTTTTCCTGTACGAAGTACACCGATTTCAATGCCATAGTCTCTTGCTCGCTTTTTTTGAGCAAAAATTGTAAAGTTTGATAGTATGCAAATGACGAGTAGTAGAGGTTTATTCATTTTGGTTTTTTTGGGTTGATTTTAAGTAAAGATAAAAATTCTACTGAATCAAAGCCAAAGAAAACCGTATTTATGGAAATTTACAAAAGAAGCTCAGATTACAAAGATTATTACTGCAATCTCTGGGGTAATTCTAAAATTGTAGAGTCGAAACGTCCATGTCTTTGTGGTAAACTTTATAAAGTCACAATTTTTCCTGCAAAAAGAATCGTATTTGATTGTTTTTCACTGATGAAGAAAACAAATGGCCGATTACAAATAAATTCGGGCATGATTGGAGCAGAAGTAAGTTCAATACCTATTGTAGTTACTGCAGCGGCTTCGGTACCTTTTTCGTCAATGGCTACGAAAGTGTTTTGTTTCACGAAGCCAACCTTAAGTTTGCCCGCAGGTGGTGAGATTTTCGATAAATCGGCAAAATCACTAAACATCGTAGGCATTCCCAAATTACTCAATACGCTATTTAAATTTGTTTCGTATTCGAGTGTAAACTTTGGAAGTCCAACAATTACTTTTTGTTCGGAAAGTGCCGTGTTGAAGTTTTTCCACTCACTTCCCGACAATGAGTTTAATACATTACTCACATTGCTTTTTTCATTGGGCAAAAGAATTGTCATGACGTAATTCCCGTTTCCGTAAGCTAATTCAATAGCTTGATAATTAGGTCGATTGGTGTATTTTACTTTTTCGGTCATGTTCATCATTTTTGCCGTTTTTGTGCCACTTATTCCTGCAAAACTGGCATCTTTTGTATTTTCGGTCTTAAATGGAATCTTCCAATCTCCTTTAAAATAAAGAGCATTCATCAAAAACATTACATGAGTTGGCTCAATTTGGTCAATCACTTTTTTGATTTTTCCGTTTGTGTTATCGCTTGCCCAAGTATTGATTTTGCCAACTGTGGCGGAATTGCTGAAATCTTCGGCATAAGTTTGGGCATTGAAAGAAGCTGTCAGAATATCTAAAAAATTTTTTTCTACCGAAAACGTATTTCTGTACCAAACCGAATTAGCAATCGTATTAGTTACTTTTGGGTCAGAATTAGGTAAATTATCAATCAAATCTTTGTAAATTCTATTTGTTGTTACTAAATCAGACGACACACCCAAACCCTTTAAAAGTTCTTCTTTGGTTTTACCATCAGCTCCGTTGGCCAACATTCCGAGTGCTATGTGCAAACTTAGCGGTGACACAAAATAGTTTTTGTCAGCTTTTTCAGCGGCGTTGTGTTTTTTCAAGAAATCAAAAGCAAACTCGCTGGTTTGGTCTGCAAAAGTAGCTGGAATTGATTTTAATAATTGGTTGGGTTGAACAGAATCGGCTTCATCTTTACAGCTTGTAGCCATCAGAAACAATGCTCCAACGAGTGTTAATGTTTTAAAATTTTTCATTTGTTTGGATTTTAAGTCTTTGGCCGGAAATCAACAGGTATTTCGCCTGTTGACCTTCATCTGTGGACTATTGATTAATTACTTTCTTTCAAAATACATTGTTTCTTTCTTTGGCTTAGTAATATGAAAAATGAGTGTGTTTTTTTCTTTCAAATCATAATGATCTACGCTTCGGAGGTTTTCATAATATGCCATTTCAAATTGATTGGCTTCAAGAGTACCCGCTATTTTGGTACTACCAACAGCTTCAACCGAAATAGTCTTCTTGCTTTCGTCAATTTTGGGAGAAATATAATAAAAATTCACCGATGAACGACCATTGAACGCATATTTGCCAGCTTCTTCTTTAATTTCGAGCGTAACATCGAATGCAGGAGCTTTACCATCAGCATAGCTTTTAAATTTCCATTGTCCGAGCAACTCAGACTGACTCAATGCACTATTTGTCAAAGCATCTACTTCTACCATTTCTTTTGAACATGCACTTAAAAGAAAAGTGCTGATTATGATTGATTTTAATAAAATTTTCATGGATGTACTATTTAATTCGTTGATAAATATTGCTAATGCCATCATAAGTATTTTCGGCGAGTGAAAGCTCTGCGGCTGAAAGACTCTTGATTAATAAAGATGAGTCATCGCTAAACTTTATAAAATCGACCAATTCGGTTTTGTAAATTGCTTTTGCTTTGCTTATTTCACAAGTCCCTGATTTTTCTAAAACCGCACTTTTATTGCAAGAGAAATGAAAGTTTAGAATTAAGAATGAGTTTTCGTTCATATCCAGCTAAAATAGGAGTGATGCTTGTACCCGCAATTCCGCCCGTTGACGAAAACCAACGCGATTTGCCAGCAAAAGAAATACTTGCTACTATTGCCATTTCACCCTCATTTTTACAAGAAAATGCAAATAAGTTAGCGAAAACTTTAATAACACTTAGTTTTTCATTTTGTTAAATATAAAGATTTAATAATTATAAAAATTGTCGTCCGTGGCCAGTGGATTAAAACAAAAAAACTCAGCTTGTCGGAGAGAAGAAAAAAGTGATAATCACGAACAACCACCCAAGTCTTCTCCCACGACGAAACAAGGTGTTTCTGTATGAGTAAATAACCCTTTTCAACAATAATGATTCTGGTTTTTAGAATTTGGTTGGAAGCATTGTCTAAAAAAATTATATTTATGAAAAATTTGATAAACTACATGAAAAAACACCTAACCTTAATTTCACTTTTTATTTTTTCAATTTCCAGTTTTGCTCAAGACCGAGTGTATGGCAAGACATGGGCGGGCCGCTCTGAAGTAATGGCACAAAACGGAATGGTTTGTACGTCACACCCGCTTTCAACCCAAGCCGCTATCGATATTCTTCGTGCGGGCGGAAATGCAGTTGATGCTGCTATTGCCGCTAACGCTATGGAAGGAATGGTTGAACCTCACGTAAATGGAATCGGTGGAGATATTTTCGCTATTGTGTGGGATGCCAAATCTCAAAAACTATATGGCCTAAATGGCTCGGGTCGCTCACCGTACTCTTTGACTTTGGAAGAATTTAAGAAAAGAGGTTTGACTCATATTCCTGCCACGGGCCCTTTACCAATCAGCGTACCTGGCTGCGTTGATGGTTGGTTTGAGTTACACAAGAAATTTGGCAAGTTGCCAATGGAAAAAATATTGTCGCACGCTATCAGTTACGGCCGAAATGGTTTTCCTGTACATGACGAGTTGGCGATGAGTTTGAAAAATGTTCCACGAATATATGGAAGTTTTCCAAACATAAAAGAACATTATTATCAGAATGGAGAAGTGCCAAAAAGGGGAGATATTTTTAAAAATCCTAATTTGGCAAATACTTTAGAAAAAATCGCCAAAGGTGGTCGTGATGCTTTTTACAAAGGCGAAACCGCCCAAACAATTGATGCGTTTATGAAGAAAAATGGTGGATTTTTAAGTGCAAAAGATCTTGCCGACCATACTTCAACTTGGATTGAACCAGTTTCTACCAATTATCGTGGCTATGATGTTTGGGAATTACCACCAAACGGACAAGGAATTGCCGCTCTGCAGATGCTAAATATTTTAGAAGCTTATGATTTCTCGAAAATCCCTTATGGAAGTACCGAACACGTGCATCTTTTCACCGAAGCTAAGAAATTAGTTTTTGAAGACCGTGCGAAATTTTATGCCGACCCCGAATTTGCTAAAATTCCAGTAAAATCATTGATCTCGAAAGAGTATGCTACTGAAAGACGTAAACTTATCGACCCAAATAAAGCAGCCACTCACTTCGATGCTGGAAACCCAGCTTTGCGAGAAGGCGATACAATTTATTTAACCGTAGCAGACAAAGACGGGAATATGGTTTCGTTGATTCAGAGTAATTATCGTGGTTTTGGTTCAGGAATGATGCCTGATGGCTTAGGTTTTATTTTCCAAGACCGTGGTGAGTTATATAATTTGAAAGAAGGCGAAAACAATACTTATGCTCCGCACAAGCGTCCGTTTCAGACAATTATTCCTGCATTTGTAACCAAAGAAGGTAAGCCATTTATGAGTTTTGGAGTAATGGGCGGTGCATTCCAACCGATGGGACATGTGCAAATAATTATGGATGTAGTAGATTTTGGCATGAATTTACAAGAAGCAGGCGATGCTCCGAGAATCAACCACGATGGTTCGTCAGAGCCAACCGGAGAGCCAATGGAAGGCGTGGGCCTGATAACGATGGAGTCGGGGATACCGTATGAAACTATCAGGGGTTTGATGCAAAAAGGACATAAAGTTGGCTACACGCTCGGCCAATATGGTGGTTATCAAGCGATTCGGTACGACCCAATCAGAAAAGTATATTTCGGAGCATCGGAATCTCGCAAAGATGGTCAGGCGGCTGGGTTTTGATTTTTAACTTTTGGACGACAATTTTCTAAATTGTTACCTTCGCACGAAACAATTTACAAATCAGACCACGTCACGGTTTTTTTAAATATAAACTTAAATGAAACACTTCAAACATAAAAAATGAAAAAACAACTAACCCTAATCACCCTTTTATCAATCACTTGTTTTGCTGGATTCTCGCAGAAAAAAAAGAAAGTTGTAGCTGAAACAGTTCCAGTAATCGTAGCCGATGCAATTTCCCCAACATCAGCTACTGAGCGAATGGCCGGCTATGAGCAACGTAAAAAAATGCAAGAAGCATCGCTTGTAAAAAATCTGAAATTCAGGAACGTCGGCCCAACCATTATGAGCGGCCGTATTGTAGATATTGATGCAAATCCCGAAAACCCAACTGAGTTTTATGCGGCTTATGCTTCGGGGGGACTTTGGCATACAGTCAACAATGGTCAATCCTTCTCGCCAATATTTGATAATGAGGCAGTTATGACAATTGGCGATATTGCCGTTGACTGGAAAACTCGCACGATTTGGATTGGTACAGGCGAAAATAATTCGAGTCGCTCGTCGTATTCGGGCGTTGGAATGTACAAATCTACCAATAATGGCAAAACTTGGGAATATCTTGGACTTCCCGAATCTCACCACGTTGGTAGAATTGCTTTGCACCCAAGCGACCCAAATATTGCGTGGGTGGCAGTTTTGGGACATTTGTATTCGCCAAATAAAGAGCGTGGCATGTATAAAACCATTGATGGCGGTAAAACATGGAAGCAAACGCTTTACACTAACGAAAACACGGGTGCGATAGATGTAAAACTCGACCCAAATAATGTTAATATTCTATATGCAACTATGTGGTACAAAGAACGTACAGCATGGAATTTTGTGGAAGGTGGCAAAGAATCGGGCATTTATAAAAGTACCGATGCGGGCGAAACTTGGAAGTTGATTTCAGGCGACGGCAGCGGCTTCCCGACGGGTGCTGGTAATGGCCGCATTGGTTTGGCAGTTTATCCCAAAAATCCGAAAATCATTTATGCCATAATTGATAACCAAGCGAATAGAATAAATAAAGAAGAAAAAGAAGATGCTAGCCGTTTGACCACAAAAAAAATGAAAACGATCACTAAAGATGAGTTTTTGGCTTTAAGTGATGTGACCATCAATGAATATTTAGACGGTCAAGGTTTTCCTGAGAAATTCACCGCAAAGGCTTTCAAAGAAGACTTAAAAGCCGATAAAATCAAGGTGCAAGATATTTACGAATACACTTACAATGGCAATAACGATTTATTCGATACGCAAGTAACTGGAGCAGAGGTGTACCGCAGTGAAGATGCTGGAGCTACATGGAAACGTACCCACTCCGATTATTTAGATAATATTTATTTTACTTATGGTTATTATTTCGGACAAATTTGGGTTGACCCAAGCGATGATAAGAAAATCGTAATTGTCGGTGTGCCAATTGTTCGTTCGGAAGATGGTGGTAAAAGTTTCAAAAGTATTGAGCGAGAAAACGTACACTCTGACCACCACGCTTTGTGGTTCGACCCGAAAGACACTAAACATTATATCAACGGAAACGATGGTGGCATAAACATAACTTATGACGACGGAAAAACTTGGTTTAAGGCAAACTCAATTCCCGTAGGACAACTTTACCACGTTTCGGTCGACATGGCAAAACCTTATAATGTCTATGGTGGCTTGCAAGATAATGGCGTTTGGTTTGGTTCATCAACCAATTCGTTTGATTATAATTATGGTATCTTTGATAATGGAGATGGCTATAAATTCTTGCTCGGTGGTGATGGAATGCAAGTACAAGTCGATTGGCGAGATAACAATACTGTTTATGCAGGTTTTCAGTTTGGAAACTATTTCAGAATCAATAAAGCAACCAACGAACGCAAAAGATTAGATGTTCCACGTGAATTAGGCGAAGCACCTTTCCGCTTCAACTGGGAATCTCCGCTTACGATTTCTCGTCACAATCAAGATATTATCTATTTTGGTTCAAATAAATTCCATAGAAGTTTTGATAAAGGCGATACTTTCAAAACCCTTTCGGGTGATTTGACTCGTGGAAAAAAAGAAGGGGATGTGCCTTTCGGAACTTTGACCACAATCGAAGAATCTCCAAGTAGATTTGGTTTGATTTATACAGGTTCAGATGATGGTTTAATTTATGTTACAAAAGATGGAGGTTATACTTTCACCAAAATCATGGATAAACCAAATCTTTGGATAAGTGGCATTGCAGTTTCGGCTCACACGGAAGGAACGGTTTATGCTTCATTAAATGCTTATCGTAGCGACCATTTCAAACCATATTTGTTTGTTTCAACCGATTATGGTCAAAATTGGCAAGCAATCGGCACCGATTTGCCAGCCGAGCCAATCAACGTAATAAAAGAAGACCCAAAAAATGCGAATATCATTTATATTGGAACCGATAACGGATTGTATATTTCGATGGATAAAGGTAAAACATTCATGCGTGGTAATGGCGATGGAATGCCTAATGTATCAATCCACGATTTGGTGATTCATCCACGAGAAAATGAATTGGTAGTCGGCACGCATGGACGCTCTATTTATATTGCTGATGTGAAACCTTTACAAACATTGAGTAATGAAGTTTTAGCCAAAAATGTGCATTTATATGATTTGCCAACAATCAATTACAATGCTTCGTGGGGTAAAATGTTTGATAAATATGCCGAGCCAGAAGAACGTAAATATAATATTACTTACTACGCAAAAGCAGCAGGAAAGGCAACGATTAAAATTCAAACAGATAAGGGTTTAATAATTAAAAATATCACCGATGATGCTGATGCTGGTTTAAATTACCTAAACTTCGACCAAGCAATTGATTTAGCCTCAAAAGGTGATTACGAAAAGTATTTGAATGATGTAAAGAAAAAAGAAGACAAGGACGTCAAACTGGAACTTGCGGATGATAAAAAGATATATTTCCGACCAGCAAAATATAAAGTTATTATCGAATTCAACGGTGATAAAGATGAAAAAGACCTTGAAATCAAAACACCTGAGCGTCGCTCACGCCGAGCAATGAGTCCGAAACCAATTGCTTCACCATCTGAATTTGAAGAATGGTACGAAGAAATGGGTTTTGAAGAAACGAAGAAGTAAATTTGTAGCAAAAATCTCTGAATTGTGTGAATGTTAAAACTTCAGACAGTTTATAGTGCCGAAACATCCGTCGTTGCGGTTTAAAATTCAAAAATACATTTTTAACCATATTTTTTATTCAACCAAAAACAATCATGAAGCAACACTTTGTAAATTTTTTAGGAGCAATCCTTATCGGCAATTCTCTCATGGCACAACTTGCTCCAATCAAAAGTATAGAAGGCCGTTGGGACATTACTATTACTAAAGGCGATAAAAAAGTGCCTTCTTGGCTGGAGGTAAACCATTCGGGTGTCAAATACTTAAATGGACATTTTGTGGGAGATGGAGGAAGTGCCAGACCGATTTCACGCATCAATTTCGCTGATGATAAAATGTCTTTCTCAATTCCGCCACAATGGGATAGAGCCGAAAAAGACTTGTCAGTAGAGGCTGTTTTGAAAGATGACAAACTAACAGGAACCATAAACACGCCAAGTGGCGAAACTTTGAGTTGGGTTGGGGTAAGGGCTCCAAAATTAAATAATACGATAAACCCTGTTTGGGGAACGCCAATCAAACTTTTCAATGGCAAAAATCTTGACGGCTGGCAAGTTGTAAGTGGCGAAAACCAATGGATTGTAGAAAATGGAATTCTAAAAAGTCCAAAATCAGGTGCTAATCTTCGTACGGTAAAAACTTTCAAAGATTTTAAATTACATGTTGAGTTTAAGTATCCTGAAGAAAGCAATAGCGGAGTTTATCTGAGAGGTCGCTATGAGGTGCAAGTTACAGATAGTAAAGGTCGTGAACCATTAAAAGACCAATTGGGGGCTGTTTATGGTTTTATTGCTCCGCTCGAAATGCCCGCTAAAGCAGCAGGGGAGTGGCAAAGTTTCGATATTACATTAGTAGGAAGAGTTGTGACGGTTGTTTTGAATGGTAAAACAATCATCTACAAAAACGAAATTCCAGGAATAACGGGCGGTGCTTTAGACAGCAACGAAGGAGAACCGGGACCAATTTTCTTCCAAGGTGACCATGGTCCAATTGAATATAGAAACATTATCATAACTCTAGCTAAGTAAACTTTTTTATATAAAAGGTGTTATTTCTAAGGAAGGCTTCGCTGGGCGACATTCGCTCTAAGTATAGCCTTCCTTTTGATTTTATATCGACAAAGAACCTTTTATTTATGAAAATACCGGTAAATATCATCACAGGTTTTTTGGGTGTTGGCAAAACTACTGCCATTAAACATATTTTAGCAAGCAAACCCATTAATGAGCGTTGGGCAATTATTATAAACGAATTTGGTGCAGTCTCGATTGACCATACAGCTATTGACGAGCAGGATGGTCTTGTAATAAAAGAAGTAGCAGGAGGCTGCATTTGCTGCACTGCCAATGTGCCTATGCAAGTAACGCTTACTTCAATTTTACGCAACCAAAACCCTGACCGAATCTTGATTGAGCCAACGGGCATGGGGCATCCTGCGAGTATCTTAGATTTATTGCAAAGCAAATATTTAAAAGATATTCTTGAAATCAGAGCGACGATTTGCTTGGTTGACCCACGTCGTTGGGCTGATGCCAATGTGCGTTCACATGAGACTTTTCAAGACCAAGTCAATTTGGCCGATGTGTTGGTGGCAAATAAAGCTGACTTAGTAGGGGAGGAGCTTGCTGAGAAATTTAAACTTTGGGCAACATTTTTGTTTCCGCCTAAACTTTTGGTGGAAACAGTTTTAAATGGTGAAATAAATGTAGATTGGCTTGATATTGAGCCATTTGCAGGTAGAAAAGCAGAATTTCCGCAGGCACATTCGCACGAGCATCATCACCATCAAGCGGAGGAAACAGACGAAATTCCTGAAATCGGGAAACCTATCAAAAAACTAAGTAAAGGCTTGGGAATGTACAGTTGTGGTTGGATTTTTTCTCCCGATGAGGTTTATAGTTTGCCTAAGTTGCGTCAATTTTTTAGTACACTTCAAGGCGTTGATAGAGCCAAAGGTGTTTTTAGAACGGGCAAAGATTGGGTACTAATAAATGCTGTTGACCGAGAGTTTTCGGTACAATATATCGCCTACCGCCGAGATAGCCGCATCGAACTTATTGCCAATTATGATTTAGATTGGTTGGTGTTTGAAGTGAAATTGAGAGATTGTTTGGTCGAAAATTGATTTTTTCTAACAGTATTATCTTATATTTCAGTTGCTTGATTCAAGTCACAAGAGCCATTTAATCAAGGCTTTAACTTTAGTAGAATAGTAGATGACAAATAAAAAGGCCTTTTTCGCTTACGAAAAAGGTCTTTTTATTTAATCTCCGGGAGCTGTTACTCCACCTTACTTAACTTTACAGTATTTGTGCGGTTATTGTCTTGTAATGGTAAACTCAAGGTATTAATAAACAAATCTCCTTTTTTTAGTTCGCCTTTTTTAACCAAAATATCTCTAATTGCGTCAACAACTTCTTCTACATTTTTACCTTTCATTGTTTCGGTCATAAAAACCTGAACACCCGAATAAAGGCTCAACTGAGTTGATAGTTTTTCGTTATTTGTAAAAATAAATAAACCCGCTTTAGGTCGGTGATGTGATAGACGAACGGCTGTATAACCCGATGAAGTAATACCAATAATGGCTTTTACTTTCAAGTCACGAGCCAATCGACAAGCGGTCATTACCACATTATCATTTTCTTTTTCGTCTGATAAATAATAGTCTTCCGTTACACGTGTATGATGGCGGAAATACAATTTTTTCTCATCAGCTAACTCTTCTACTTTTACGATTGTGTTTACCATTGTTTCAACTGCCAAAAGCGGATATTTTCCTGAAGCACTTTCGGCACTTAGCATTACGGCATCAGCACCATCCAAAACAGCATTTGCAACGTCACCCACTTCCGCACGAGTCGGACGTGGACTGTCTATCATACTTTCGAGCATTTGTGTTGCAACGATAACTGGCTTTGCCGCTAAATTCGACATTTCAACCAATCGTTTTTGAATCATCGGAACATCCTCAGAAGGAAGTTCAACACCCAAATCACCACGAGCAACCATTATAGCATCACTTGCATCAACAATCTCTTGCATGTTTGTGATTGCTTCTGGCTTTTCAACTTTTGCGATTACTTTTGCTGTTTTGCCTTGCTCTTTGATGTATTTCTGAATATCTTGAATTTCTTCGGCAGTACGAACAAATGAAAGGGCAACCCAATCAACGTCATTTGCCAAACCAAATTTCAAATCTTCCCAATCTTTATCAGTTACCGATGGTTGAGAAATATTTGTATTCGGAAGATTTACACCTTTCTTTTGTTTCAAAAGACCGCCATAAACTACTTCTGTGATTACGTCAGTACCGTCTTTTCCTATAACTTTAACCTCTAATTTTCCATCATCCATCAAAATTCGTTCTCCAACTTGTACGTCATTGTACATTCCTTTGTATGGAGTACTTACTCTTTCAGCGTTTCCAAGGATGTCGTCACTGGCAAATCTTAACTGATTTCCGGCGAAAATTTCAACGCCATCATTGCCGCTTTCCATCAAACCAATTCTGATTTTAGGACCTTGCAAATCCTGCAAAATGGCACACTTGTAACCATGCTCTTTATTGATTTTGCGAATACGGTCGATACGAGTTTGGTGGTCGGCGTGCGTTCCGTGGGAAAAATTCAAACGGAAAACATTTACACCGGCTTTTGCCAATGCCAATAACATTTCTTCGCTTTCGGAAGCAGGCCCGACAGTTGCTACTATTTTAGTTTTTCTTTGCATAGGTGAAATAAAATTTTTTCTTGGCTTAGGAATTGTACAAAAATACTAACTATTAGTGAGAATTTAAGAATATTTGAAATAGAAAGGAGGAAGGTTTTTTTGAAAAAACGATTAATAATCTTATAGTCAGCGACTTAAAACCTCTTTATGTTAATGTTAAATGTAAAGTAAGAAATAAAAAAAGAGCAATAAAATAAAAAAAGGTGATTTTTTATGTATAAAAATAAAATACCTTAACTTGGAAAAGCCATATTTTAAGATTGATTTTTTTGAAAAAAAAGTGATTTTTTTTGTCCGAATAGAATATTTGTTTAAATTTGTAATATTAAAATCAAATACCATTGAAACACTCATCAATCGAAATTTCACTTCTCCTTCTACTCAAACTATCGTTGTGAGAAATGGAGATTTTGTATATACGAAAGCCCTTTCTTATCATTGTAAGAAAGGGCTTTTTTGTGAAAACAGATTGATATGATTCTTACTTAACCAATATTAATCTCATCAGAAATGAGCGATAAAATTTATGTTTTTGACACCACTTTGCGAGATGGCGAGCAAGTACCGGGTTGTCAGTTAACGACTGACGAAAAAGTAATGATTGCGAAAGAACTCGAAAAGCTGGGGGTTGATATCATCGAAGCAGGATTTCCAATATCGAGTCCGGGCGATTTTCGTTCGGTTGTGGAGGTTTCTAAAGCAGTTATTGAGCCAACAGTTTGTGCGTTATCGCGTGCTGTAAAAGGTGATATTGATTCCGCTGGCGAAGCTTTGAAGTTTGCGAAACGCCCTCGAATTCATACAGGAATTGGTGCATCGGATATTCACATCAAACATAAATTTAATAGTAACCGTGACTCAATCATTGAACAAGCGATTGATGCCGTAAAACATGCTAGAAACTTGGTTGATGATGTTGAGTTTTATGCCGAAGATGCTGGCCGTGCTGATTTAGAGTTTTTGGCAAGATTGACCGAAAGTGTCATTAAAGCAGGTGCTACGGTTGTGAATCTTCCTGATACAACGGGGTACGTTTTACCAAACGATATGTTTGACCGTATTCATTATTTAATGAATAATGTGCCAAACGTTGATAAAGCCATTCTTTCGATGCACAATCACAATGATTTGGGCATGGCAACAGCCAATACGATTGCAGGAATCAGAGCGGGGGCAAGACAAGTGGAGGTAACAATCAACGGCATTGGAGAAAGAGCTGGAAATACCTCGTTGGAAGAAGTTGCGATGGTTTTGAAAGTGCATAAAACACTTGGTTTTTATACTGATATTGATAGCACGAAGCTATTTCCGATGAGTAAATTGGTTTCAGAAACAATGCGTATGCAAGTACAAGCCAACAAGGCAATCGTTGGGCGTAACGCTTTTGCTCACTCATCGGGTATCCACCAAGATGGTTTCTTGAAACATACCGATACTTACGAAATTATCAATCCGCTAGAAGTTGGTGTTGATAAATCTATGATTGTTTTGACTGCGAGAAGTGGTCGCCATGCATTGAAGCATCGCCTCGAAATGCTTGGTTTTAAACTTGAAAAACCTTTCTTAGATGATACTTACAAGCGTTTCCTTGACCTAGCCGACCAAATCAAAGAAGTAAATGATAAGGATTTAGTGAAGTTGATGAAAGCTTAATATTTTTTATGTAATATTTATAATGGAGAATGAATAATTCCGAATGAAACATTATCAATTCTCCGTTTTTCATTGTACATTATTTTAAGGCTTCATATAAAATCTCAGCGGGATGTTGTGCGATTCTACCCGTTCCGTCTTTTATTTGATGGCGACAGCTTGTGCCTGGAGCAGCGATTATTATATCTTCGGATTGTTTTCTGATGGTCGGAAAAAGAACTAATTCTCCTATTTTCATTGAGACTTCATAATGTTCGACTTCGTAGCCAAATGAACCCGCCATTCCGCAGCAACCTGATGGAATTAATTGTACCTCATAATTTGCAGGTAAAGACAAACTTTTCTTAGTAGGTGTAAGCGACGATAAAGCTTTTTGGTGACAATGACCGTGCAGTTTTATCAATCGTTTTTCGTCTGAAAAAGCTTCTTTTTTGATTTTTCCTCGGTCAATTTCACGAGCAAACCATTCATCAAATTGAAAAGCGTTTTTGGCGATTTTTTCAGCAGAATCTCTTAAATTTTGCGGAACAAGTTCCAAATATTCATCTCTCAAGGTCAAAATTGCAGAAGGCTCAAGTCCAATAATTGGCGTATTTTCCGATACAATATCTTTTAGCAATTCAACATTTTTTATAGCAATTTTCTGAGCTTCACGCACCATTCCTTTTGATAAATAAGTGCGTCCACTTTCTAAGTGATTTGGTATAATCACCTCATATCCAAGTTTTTGTAACAACAAAATCGCTTTTTTACCTACTTCTACATCATTATAATTCGTAAATTCATCGCAGAAGAGAAAGACAGTCCTGCTAAGCCCCAAAGGGGGAGTAAAAATTCTCCCTTTGGGGCTTATTTGGCGTGTCCATTCTTTTAATGTAGTGCTATGCAATAGCGGCATTGTGCGGTCAGGGTGAAAACCTACGATTCGATTAGCAATTCGGCGAATGACTTCGGTTTTGAAAATAAAATTGTACGCCCAAGGAGCAATCGACGCCAGTTTCATGAGTTTGGTAAAAGTTCCAATTAATTTCGAGCGAAATGGAATACCTTTTGTGTCATAAGTTTTCTGCAAAAACTCGGCTTTCATCTTGCCCACATCAACACTCGATGGGCACTCTGACTTACATCCTTTGCAAGAAAGACACAAATCAAGTATTTCTTTTACGCTTTCCTGTGTAATTGCTTCCTCATTGGTATAATATTGCCTTAAAACATTGGCTCTGGCACGGGTTGTATCTTTTTCGCTACGAGTTGCCATATAGCTTGGACACATCGTTCCGCCTGTGATTTCGGTTTTGCGACAGTCGCCAGAACCACTACATTTTTCGGTCAAGCGTAAAATACTTTCTTGTTTCGAGAAATCAAAAATTGTTTCGTGTTTGGGCGTTGGCAGATCAGCCTCATATCGTAAATATTCATTCATTGGCGGCGAATCAATGATTTTTCCTTGGTTGAAAATGCCTTTTTCGTCGAAGATTTTCTTTACTTCTCTGAAAAGTGCGTAGTTCTTTTCGCCCATCATAAATGGAATGAATTCGCCACGCAGACGCCCGTCTCCGTGTTCACCCGAGAGAGAGCCACCATATTTTTTTACCAAAACTGCTGTTTTTATCAAAATTGTCCGAAAAAGTTGTCGGCCTTCGGTGGTTTTTAGATTAATCATCGGCTCAACGTGTAGCTCGCCCGCTCCAGCGTGGGCGTACATTGAGTACTGAACATTGTGTTCTTTTAGTAAAACCTCCAAATCTTCGATATACGCTGGCAAGTCTTGTGGGTCAACGGCACAGTCTTCAATCAAGTTTACGCACTGAGTATCGCCTTCAAGGTTGCGGAGTAGACCCAATCCACCTTTTCGAACTTCCCACGCCTTTTTGGAGTCATCACCCAACAAGATTGGGTGAGCGTAGCCCAGGTTTTTTTCAGTGAGAGCTTTTATTAAATTATTGGTTTTTTGCAGTAGTCCTTCTTTAGTTTCATCAAAAAATTCAACCATCAAAATGGCTTTAGGCTCGCCTTCGATAAAAAATCTATTTTTTGATTGCTCTATATTCGTTTTTGTGAATTCCAAAATAAAATCGTCAACCAACTCAGAGGCCGAACAGTGATGTTCGAGAGCCACCAAATTAGCCAAAAGAGACTCATTGAGCGAATACGTATGAACAGCAACCATGCCTACTTCTTTGGGAGGAAGGTCGAAAAGTTTAAGTTTTGCTTCAGTAACAAAGCAAAGCGTACCTTCTGAACCTGCGATTAGTTTGGAGAGATTCAACTCAAAAGCACAATCAGCATCTGACGGGTGGGGCATTAAAGTATCTAATGCATAACCTGTATTTCGACGTTTTACATTGGCTTTCGGAAAACCCTCATTTATGGCTGTTTGGTTTTCAGGGTTATTTATAATTTTTTCAAGACTTTGATAAATTTTACCTTCCAGTGTTTCTAATTTACATTTTTCTTGAAATGTTTTTTGGTTTAAATCGCCAAAAACAACTTCACTACCATCTGATAATAAAGCTTTTACTTCTAAAAGATTATCACGAGTTGCACCCCAAATAATTGAGTGAAGTCCGCACGAATTATTGCCAATCATACCACCAATCATAGCACGGTTCGATGTCGAGGTTTCGGGCCCAAACATCAAACCATACGGTTTTAGATAAGCGTTGAGGTCGTCACGAATTACACCA
The DNA here is from genome assembly GCA_945860265.1 of Emticicia agri. Lineage (GTDB taxonomy): Bacteria > Bacteroidota > Bacteroidia > Cytophagales > Spirosomataceae > Emticicia > Emticicia agri_A. Next base: position 21,625 of record CAMAQF010000073.1, read on the forward strand.
GGCTGCACTCTTACCCATTTTTCGTCTTGGTTTACTTCGAGTATATTGATGAAGTTTTTTGAAATATCGACAACTAGCCCTTTTCCAACAACCTGTCCAGCCAGTGATGTACCAGCAGCACGAGGAATAAGTGTAACTCTTTGCGACGTTCGCCCCAACCCTAGAAGTTGGGCGTTATTTGCCCATTCTATCAGTTTTTTTATATCATTTACAGTCTTAGGGATGGCCACAGCCAGCGGTTCTTCTTGATAAACCGAAGCATCAGTCGAATAGACTTTCTTTAAAGCTTTGTCGGTAGTTGTATTTTTGAAGTAAAGTTCGCCCTCAAATTCTTTTTGCAACGCATCAAACATATATTCGTATTTTTTACCCCAAAATTGGGGAAGAAAAACTAGATTTGCTATGAATTGAGGGAGAAAAACGTAGCTTGACGTTTTTTATTTAATAGCATTCAAGATGTTCTATTTTTTTTAAAAGTTATTTTTGGGTCTATGTTGAATAGAGTGGGTAATTAAATTTGAGTTTACCAGCAATGAAGTAAATCATGTTGATAAGATTTTTGATATTTCTGAAACCCCTTGCTCTTTTTTTTGCCAGTTGAATTTTTGCATTTATGCTTTCAAGGATTCCATTTGTGATACCTGTTTTTATGAAATTGATTATTCCTGACCAATGTGATTTAAGGGTATTTATAAATTTTTTAAAAGGCTGAATGGAAGTTTGATTGACTAAATCACACCAATAAGAAAGGAAAGCTGTTGCTTCTTCTACATCTTTAAAATCCCAAAAATCGTCAAATAATTCTTTTAGTCTAAATGCCTCTCCCAAAACTGGATAGAGC
>CAMAQF010000074.1 GCA_945860265.1 Emticicia agri
CAGCCGAATGGCTCAATGGCAAGCAAGGCATATTTGGAATGAACGAGCTTTTGGGATTGAAATAACTATTAAAAATAACCATAAACAGATTCTAAAGTATTAAAATTTATATCAATGGCAGAAGTACAAACTAATAAAAAAACAAAAAAGCAAAAATCAGCTTTTAGAGAATGGTGGGATTCGGTATTATTTGCAGTTGTAGCTGCTACACTCATCAGATGGATGTTTTTGGAAGCATATACAATTCCAACGGCTTCAATGGAAAAAAGTCTGTTAATCAATGACTTTCTTTTTGTAAGCAAACTGCATTACGGTTCTCGTACGCCGAAAACAATCCTACAAATGCCACTTACGCACCAAAAAATTTGGTTTACAGAAATACCTTCCTATTCTACGCTTATTCAACTACCGCAGTTTCGTTTACCAGGGTTTACGAGTGTGAAAAATAATGATGTGGTAGTTTTCAATTATCCGGGTTGCCCTGAAAGACCTGATGAATTTGGTGGATTTGACAAATACCCAGTTGATTTACGTACCAACTATATCAAACGTTGTGTAGGTATTGCAGGCGATCTTCTCGAAGTTCGTGATGGCCAAGTTTTTATCAATGGTAAAATGTCGGATAATCCTGAGAATATGCAAATGGAATATGCTATCGAAACCAATACACAGGTAAATGAAAAGGTTTTCAAGAAATACCAAATCACTGAGTTTGAGCAAGATATGCGTATGACTGATAAAACTATTTATTATGTTACGGCATCGGCTAAAGCAGTGAGTGATATGAAAAATCTGGATTTCGTAAAAAGTGTAACACCGATGATTATGCCCAAAAGCGATTCGGCAGATATGCGTTATCCAACATTTCCACATAATCCAAAACTTTTCCCATTTAATAGAGACAATTTTGGTCCAATCACAATTCCGAAAAAAGGAATGACTATCGCATTGGATGAGAAAAACATTGCTCTCTACAAAGGCGTAATCACAACTTTTGATGGCAATGACAATGCTAAATATGCTGATGGTAAAATCACACTCGATGGCAAAACAATCACGTCTTATACTTTCAAACAAGATTATTTCTTTATGATGGGCGATAACCGTCATGGTTCGGATGATTCTCGTTTTTGGGGCTTTGTACCTGAAGACCATATTGTAGGAAAAGCAGTATTTATTTGGATGTCAATCGACAGCGAAGGAAGTTTGTTAAACAAAATACGCTGGAGCAGATTGTTTTCAATAATCAAATAAGGCACTTAGATACAAAGTAGCAAAGGCACAAAGAAACTTATTCTTTGTGCCTTTTTTTTTATTTCCAAAGAAGTTCTTAACCAAAATGTTTATGAGCCTTAGTGCCTTCGCATCTTTGTGCCTTTTTCCCTACCACTCAATTCCCGCAAATCCCTTACTTCTCAAATAATTATTAGCCTGGCTAAAGTGTTTGTTTCCAAACCAACCACCAAAATTAGCCGCCATTGGTGATGGATGCTTTGACTTCAATACAAAATGCTTATAGGTATCAATTATCTTACCTTTGTCTTGGGCATATTTTCCCCAAAGCAAAAACACTACTCCTTCTTTTTCATCATTAATACATTGGATAACGGCATCGGTAAACTGCTCCCAGCCTTTATTTTGGTGTGAACCTGCACTCGATGCCTGCACCGTCAACGTTGAATTTAATAAAAGCACTCCTTGCTCGGCCCACCTCTCAAGATTACCACTTTTTGGAAAAGGCACACCTAAATCATCATTCAGTTCTTTAAAAATATTGATTAGTGATGGTGGAAAAGTAACATCATCATTGACTGAAAAACTTAAACCATTGGCTTGGCGAATACCATGATAAGGGTCTTGACCTAAAATAACAATGCGAGTTTTTTCAAATGAACATTTATCGAACGCGTTGAAAATCAAACTTCCTGGCGGATAACATACAGTAGTCTTATAGGCATCTTTTACAAAAGTCAATAAACTTTTAAAATAAGGCTTTTCAAATTCTTTTCTTAATCTAACTTTCCAGCTTTCTTCAATTTTCACATCCATACAATAAAAAAATAAGTTTATATAAATATTTTTTGTATTTTTACCTAATTAAGATAATAAAAATATGCTTTACGAATCCTTTAAATAAATTTTGGTAAATTTAGTATATTTAAATATAATCTTTATCTTGCAATTGAATAACCAATAATTAAAAAACTTACATAAAAATACCATGATAACAACTGCCGTAACTGCTGGTGTTAAAGTAACAGTAAAAACGGAATATCATCCTTCGTATTCAAACCCACTTCAAGAACATTTTGTTTTTACATATCGAATTTGTATAGAAAATAACAGTGAAAACACAATTCAACTGTTGCGTCGACAATGGTTCATTTTTGATACGAATGGCACTGTAAGAGAAGTAGAAGGCGAAGGCGTTATTGGAGTACAGCCAGTTTTAGAACCTGGCGAAATCCATGAATACGTTTCAGGCTGCAATCTAAAAACTACAATTGGCAAAATGATGGGCAGCTACCTCATGGAGCGAATGATTGATGGAAAACAGTTTTTCGTTGAAATTCCAGAATTTAACTTGATTGTTCCTTACCGACAAAACTAAAAATAAATACACGAATCAAAGCACGGCTTCAACCGTGCTTTTTTTTGTATAAATCGTAAAAAAAGTATAGTTTTTCAAATCTATATTCAATTCTAAGTTAATTTTGCAACATTGATTAATTCTCAAAACACTCTTATTTATAATTAACAACAAATCATGCAGTACAGAATAGAAAAAGATACGATGGGCGAGGTACAAGTACCTGCTGATGTATATTGGGGAGCTCAAACTCAACGCTCAATCGAAAACTTTAAAATAGCTCAGGATATTAATAAAATGCCAAAAGAAATTATCAAGGCATTTGCTTATTTAAAACACGGAGCTGCTTTGGCCAATAACGAATTAGGTGTTTTACCAAAAGAAAAATCCGATTTGATTGGAACTGTATGTGTTGAAATTTTGGAAGGAAAATTGGATGACCAATTTCCTTTGGTTGTTTGGCAAACTGGATCAGGAACACAATCAAATATGAACTGCAATGAGGTAATTGCTTACCGAGGTCACGTATTGCAAGGGGGAGATTTATCTGACAAACAGAAGTATTTGCACCCAAATGATGATGTAAATAAATCACAATCTTCGAATGATACTTTCCCAACAGCGATGCACATTGCTGCCTATAAAATGTTGATGGAAACGACTATTCCAGGTATCGAAAAACTACGTGATACTTTGGCTGCAAAATCGGCTGAGTTTATGCAAGTTGTAAAAATCGGTCGTACTCACTTCATGGATGCAACACCTTTGACAGTTGGACAAGAGTTTTCAGGATATGTTTCCCAATTAAATCATGGTTTGAAAGCCATCAAAAATACCTTAGAACACCTTTCTGAATTAGCACTCGGTGGAACTGCCGTCGGGACGGGAATCAATACACCCGAGGGTTATTCAGAAGTTGTAGCAAAAAAAATTGCCGATTTAACAGGTCTTCCATTTATCACAGCCGAAAATAAATTTGAGGCTTTAGCAGCTCATGACGCTATTGTAGAATCACACGGTTCATTGAAAACAGTAGCAGCGAGTTTGATGAAAATCGCTAACGATGTTCGTATGCTTTCATCTGGCCCACGTGCTGGTATCGGTGAATTGTTTATTCCAGACAACGAACCAGGTTCGTCAATAATGCCGGGAAAGGTAAATCCAACTCAGTGCGAAGCCCTTACAATGATTGCGGCACAAGTAATGGGAAATGACGTTGCCATCAATTTTGGTGGTGCAATGGGGCACTTTGAACTAAATGTTTTTAAGCCTGTAATGATTTTCAACTTTTTGCATTCTGCACGTTTGATTGGCGAAGGTTGTGTTTCATTTAATGATAAATGTGCAGTTGGTTTAGCTCCAATTGAAGAAAACATCCAAAAGCATGTTAATAACTCTTTGATGCTTGTAACGGCTTTAAACACAAAAATTGGTTACTATAAATCAGCAGAAATTGCTCAAACTGCCCATAAAAATGGTTTAACTTTGAAAGAAACAGCCATCAACTTGGGTTATGTATCAGCCGAAGAATTTGATGCTTGGGTAAAACCAGATGAAATGGTCGGAAGTTTGAAATAAATCATTTATGTTCGAGAATTGATGATATAATTTTGGTTTCTCCAAGCATCAAAACTCGAACATATAACTTCAATAATATTGAGCGAAACTATCAGATGGCAGGATTTTGAAAAAGTAGAACTACGTGCTGGAACAATCATCGAAGTAAATGATTTTCCAAAGGCACATAAACCAGCTTACAAACTTATGATAGATTTCGGAACTGAAATCGGAATCAAACGCTCTTCTGCACAAATTACAAAACTCTATACAAAGCAAGAATTACTCGGTAAACAAGTAATTTGTGTGACAAATTTTCCACCACGTCAAATCGCCGATTTGATGTCGGAAGTACTTACAACTGGTTTTATTTTAGAAAATGGCGAAGTGGTTTTATCCGAATTACAACAAAAAGTACCCAACGGAAGTCTTTTAGCTTAAAATCATGAACTTTTTTCTTTAATATTTGGTTTATACATTTGTACGTTTTTATATAATTTCAGTTAAATCAATGAAAAAAGCTTTATTTCGCATATTTAATGTGTGGATGGCAGCAGTTGTGCTACTTAGCAGCACTGGCTTTGGTTTGGTCGAACACTCTTGCACAGTAAAAGGTAAAAAAACTTCCTTATATAAAAGTGAAGGTACGTGCTGTAACAAAACGTCTCAAAAAGACTCTTCTCCGCAGAGAACTACCGTAAAAAAATCTAAGTGCTGTTCTGAAAAAGAAAAATATGAAAATGTTGATTATTCTTCATCAGCCTCTCAAAGTGTAGCTAAATTTGTTCAAATTGGCTTAAACTGGGTAAAAACTGTAGTTAATTATTTTTTTAAAGCAATCATAGAAGAAGTTTTAGATAATATTTCTTCCAGAAACAATTCATCTTCTCCCCCTTCTGATGGTCGAACCATCTTGATTTTCATCCAATCCTTCTTGATTTGAGATATATTTCTCAGTTTATTGCAATTTTTTAAGCTAAATCTTTTAATTTTCTTTTCTGAACTTCAGATAAGATTTTAAATTTTGTGCTTTTAGGCTTTAGTTAATGCTCAGATTTAATCATCCACGAAATTATCAGGCTAAGTAAGCATAAAATCATAAAACTTCATCTATAAAAAAACTAATATGACACGATCATTTGAAGTAACAGGCATGACTTGCGAAGCCTGTGAATATAAAATTCAGCATTTATTTTCGGGAGTTGAAGGTGTCAAATCTGTAATAGTTGATAAAACAACCAATACGGCAACGCTTGAAATGGAAAAAGACATTCCGTTAATTAATTTTCAAGAGCTTATAAAACCCTATTCAAAATATTCGGTAAGTAAAAAATCAATAACACCATCATATATTGAAGAAGAAGTTGCAAAAACTTGGTTTGAGACCTATCGCCCACTTCTTCTAATATTTTCGTTTATCACAGGAATTTCAATCATTAAAGCTTTTCATAACAATATTTTTGAATTCGAACATATCAGTTGGATGCACTTCATGGATAATTTTATGGCGGGATTTTTTATTGTATTTTCATTTTTTAAGTTTTTAAATCTAAAAGCATTTGCTGAAAGTTATGCCATGTATGACTTATTTGCAATGAAAGTTCCTACTTACGGATTCGTTTATCCATTCATCGAATTAGGCTTGGGTTTGGCTTATTTGACAGCATTTCAACCTGCATTTACGAATTGGGCTACGGTAATAATTATGGGGTTCGGTTCGATTGGAGTTATACAAAGTGTTGTCGATAAACGAAAAATTAGATGTGCTTGCTTGGGAACAGTTTTTAATTTACCCATGAGTACGGTTACAATTATAGAGGATTTATTAATGGTCGGAATGGCCATTTTGATGATTATAATTTAAAAAATATGAAAAAAGGAGTATTTCAAAGAAAAATCAGAAAAACACACCGTTGGATGGGTTTAATCTTAGGTATTCAATTCTTTTTATGGACAATCGGTGGACTGTACTTTAGTTGGTCAAATATGGATGAAGTACATGGCGACCATCAAAAAGCTCATATTCACCCGATAAGTGCAGATGTAGCCCTTGTAAATCCTAAAGAAATAATCGACCAAATCAAGTTAAAGGATTCGGTAAATTTTCTTTTAGATATTCGACTAATACAAATTCTGAATCGTCCATTTTATCAAATTGCCTATTCAAAAGAGCATGATAGAGGTATAAAAATACAATTAGCCAATGCAAAAACTGGCGAGTTACGAACTGCTTTAAGCAAGGAAGAGTCAATTGAAATTGCCAAGAAAAATTTCCTAAATGAGACGCCAGTAAAGTCTGTCGAATATTTAACCAATACAAATGGACACCATGAATACCGAGAGCAACCGCTACCCGCATTTGCTATTACATTTTCACATCCAACAAATACCACTGTTTATGTGGCAAGTGAACTCGGAACGGTACAAAAATTTAGAAATAACAAATGGAGAATCTTCGATTTTTTGTGGATGCTTCATACAATGGACTATCAGAGTCGTGATAATATATCGAATTGGCTACTTAGAGCCTTTTCAATTTTCGGACTTTTTACTATTATGAGTGGCTTTACTCTGTTTATTATCAGTCGAAAGACAAATTCAAATAAAAATTAAAACAAGATGAAAAAAATATCAATAATGACTTTTTGTCTGCTTTCAGCAGCTAATTCTTTCGCTCAACATGAAAATCATCAACCAAAAGCTGACACCAACAAAATAGCGGCGAAGCCAAAAAGTCCAAAAATGGTAAAAATGGAAATGATTGGTGATAATCACGTTCATATTGAATACGGTTCGCCTAGTGTTCGTGGTCGAAATATTTGGAATGGTTTAGTTGCATATGACCAAGTTTGGTCAACAGGAGCTCACAAAGCCACTTGGATTGATTTCTCGAAAGATGTCATAATTGAAGGCAAACACCTACCAAAAGGCAAGTATGGTTTCTTTACTATTCCAAATAAAGATAAATGGACGGTTATTTTAAGCAAAACTTGGGATATGCACCTAGCTGACGATTATAAAGCCGAAAATGATGTTATCCGAATTACGGTAAAACCAAAGAAAAATAAAGAGTTAACAGAAGCACTTACTTTTGAAGTGATTGCAAAAAATAAAAATAATGGCATAATCAAGATGACTTGGGAATATTTAAGCATCGTCTTCGATTTTGAAAATATGTAAACTTAATCGACTAATAATCAAACGATTACAGCTCATTAAAAAATATATAATATGAAAAAAATAATAATATCCTTATTCCTAATAGTTGTAGCTTTTTCTTGTTCGACTGAAGAGACACAGCCACTACTAAATATTACGTCTCCGTCTGCCTTTGTTATCAATGGAGAAAGCACTACAATTTCGGTCATTGACTTAAATAGTGCCCAAACGAGTACAATCAGCCTTAACAAGTCTGTAGGTAAGCACGCTACTCATAATATGAAAGACCATGTTGTATTTCCGCACCATATCTATCTCTCTCCAGATGGAACAAAATTGAGTATAGGCGTTCCGGGAGTTGATTTAACTGAAGGCCATACAGGAACACACGAAACAGGTGGAAAAATCTTGATTGTTGACGCTAAAACTGGAAAAGTGCTCTCAACCACAGAACTTTCTAAACCAAATCATAATTCTATATTCTCTCCTAATGGAACTGAAATTTGGACTACGGCGATGGAACATGATGGTAAAACTTTAGTATTTGATGCCACAACAATGATGTTAAAAAATAGTATTGCCGTCGGAAAAGAACCAGCAGAACTAACATTTTCAGCCAACGAAAAATATGCTTTTGCAGCCAATGGTGGCAGTAATTCGGTTTCGGTAATAGATATTCAAACAAAAAAAGTTATTAAAACAATAGCTGTCGGTGTTGAACCAGTCGGAGCGTGGACTGGAGCAGATGGAAATATGTATGTAGATAATGAAGTCGGAAAGTCAGTTAGTGTAATAAATGTCGATAAATTAGAGCTTACAGAAACTGTTGATTTAGGTTTTACACCAGGTTATGTTGCTTATAATCAATTATTAAACGAAATGTGGGTGAGTAACGCTGGTCAAAGTTTTGTATATTATTTTGTGCGAGAAAACAATAAATGGAAAAAGGCTGGCAGCATACAAACTGGTTTAGACGCTCATGCGATTGCATTCTCGAAAGATGATAAACTTGCTTATGTAACAAATCAAAAAAACCTTAGTGTCTCAATAGTTAATACTACTAATCATACAAAAATCAAAGACGTTCAGGTTGGTCAAAAACCAAACGGAATCGTAATAAAAAATCAATAAAATGAGGAATAACATTCGTAAAAATACAAATTGGCAATTCCTCGTGCTTCTACTTATCTTCGGAAGTAAAAGCTTTGCCCAAAACGTAAGCGGTATAGTTTTAGATAAAAGTAATAATAAAGAAGAAGCAATCATTGGAGCAACAGTAAACTGGCTTGGCACAAAAATAGCAACAACAACCGATATTGAAGGAAAATTTTCGATTGCCCGTACCAAGTCTAAGAAACTGGTTATCAGCTTTGTAGGCTATAAATCTGATACGCTCAATATTAGTAATGAAACCGATTTAAGAGTTTATCTTCAATCCGAAAATCAATTGCAGGAAGTAGTAGTTCGTAGCAGTTCTACCTCGATGGATAGACTTTCACCGATTCATACTGAAATCTTAACTTCAAAGGCTTTGGCAAAGGCCGCTTGTTGTAATCTTTCTGAAAGCTTCGAGACAAACGCCTCAGTTTCAGTTAGTTATGCCGATGCAGTTACGGGTGCAAAGCAAATCCAACTTTTGGGTTTGGCAGGAACTTATGTTCAAACTAACGTGGAAAATATCCCATCAATTAGAGGATTGGCAACCACTTTCGGTTTAAATTATATTCCTGGCACGTGGATTCAGTCGATTGACATTGGTAAAGGTGCAGGTTCGGTTGTGAATGGTTATGAATCAATGACAGGACAAATCAATGTTGAGCTTCAAAAGCCAGATTTAGCTGAAAAAGTTTACTTAAATACTTACGTAAATAGCTTAGGCCGTGGCGAAATAAATTTAAATTTAGCTCATATATTTAAGCAAAAAGCAGAAATTAAGTCCAAGTGGTCAGTAGCCTTACTTACTCATGGCTCTACGATGCAAACGATAATTGATAAAAACAACGATAATTTTTATGACTTACCCAAATACACGCAAGCGAATTTTGTCAATCGTTGGAAATACGAATCTGATAAAATGGTGGCTCAGTTTGGCATAAAATACCTCTATGATACACGTTTGGGCGGTCAAATCAATAAAAATCCTTTATCGCTTGATAACCTTATTTATAGATTCTCTAATACGACAAATCGAGCTGAGTTTTTTTCAAAAACTGCCAAACTTTATCAGTCAAAACCGTACCGAGGCTTAGGATTAATAGTTAATGGAGTCATTCATAATTCAAAATCACAGTTCGGTTTTCGTCCATATAACGGAAAACAACAAACACTTTACGGTAATTTGATTTATCAAGATATTTTTGGCAATACCAATCATTCATATAAAGCCGGATTAAGCTTATTATATGATAATTACGATGAAATATTTGCTGATTTGATTTACAAAAGAGAAGAAATTGTAAAAGGTGGTTTCTTTGAATATACCTATAAAAACCTCGAAAAATTAACTGCAGTAGCAGGTTCTAGGATTGATTTCCATAATCTTTTTGGTACGATTTTTACGCCTCGCTTACACGTACTATATAATGCAACCGAAAATACAGCCATACGTCTTTCGGCAGGAAAAGGGTTTCGAACTTCCAACCCATTTGCAGAATATTTTGGAAATTTAGTGAGTTCAAGAACAGTCCGCATCTTAGAAACTATCAGACCCGAGGTTTCGTGGAACTATGGCATAAGCTTAACCAAAACTTTTGGTAAATCTAATTTGATAATAGATTTGTATCATACTCGCTTCCAAAATCAATTAATTGGCGATACCGAACATCCAAATTTCTTATATTTCTATAATTCACAAGGCAATAATTATGCAAATTCAGCACAAATTGAACTGAATCTTATGCCAATTCCTCGACTTGAATTAAAGGTTGCTTATCGTTTTACAGATGTTTGGCAAACACTTGGAAAATCTTTGTATCAAGAAATAATGGTACAAAAAATGTTTGTGCCAAGAGATAGAATTCTGTTTAATGTTGGATATGCCCTACCCTACGATAAATGGAAATTTGATGGAACACTACAATACAATGGCCAACGTAGAATCCCAAATTTATCAACTACTTATTACCACACAAGTTACGAAGCTATGCCAATACAATACGCTCCAGCTTTTGTGAATCTGAATGCACAAGTAAGTCGCTCGTTTAGAAGATGGGATGTTTATCTAGGTGGAGAAAACTTAACAAATTTCCGTCAAAAAGACCCAATTGTTACTCCAGATAATCCATTTGGAAGTAGATTTGATGCAGGAAGTGCATGGGGTCCAGTTGTTGGTCGTGTTATTTATTTCGGAACCCGATACAAACTAGGAGGTAGAATTTAATTTTCTATACTATAAACCAATATGTTTTATTTTTGATATATTAAATAACTGATTTGATACGTTTTCAAGTAGTAGAAAACATTAAATTATGGTCTTGAAAAGAAAATTATATTCAATAAGTGCTTCCATTTGTGTAGGTTTGATTTGGGGCGGATTTTTGGTTTCGTGTAAATCAAAAAAAACTATGGAAGAACTTGTCCCGATGTTAGAAACAGATTATCCGAAGGCTTATATTGTTAATGGAGGCAGTAACACTATTTCGATTATTGATCTGAATGAGTTAAGCGTTAAAAATATTATTCAATTGACAGAGATTGGCCGTTTTCCGCATCACATTAATATTTCGTCTGATGGTAAAAAGCTAGCGGTAGCAACACCTGAGCATGATTTTACGCTCGGACACGCAGCCTTACACAATGCTACTGACAAAAAAGGTGGAATAGCAGTTATTGATGCAAAATCAGGTTCGACATTATTGAAAATAGCATTACCTAATACTATTTTCAATGCTGTTTTCAGTGTAGATGGTAGTGAAATTTGGTCGGCAAGTGCTACTCATTCAGGCGAAATGTTTATTTTTGATGCCACAAATGGAGTTTTAAAAACCAAAGTTGCACTCGGGGCAGACCCAAGCGAGGTAGTATTTTCGAAAGACGGAAAATATGTTTTTGTTGCTTTAGGAGAAAGTAGTTTTGTGTATGTGTTAAACTCTCAAACAAAAGCAATCGTAAAAACAATAAAAGTTGATGCTTTCCCAACAAATGTCTGGGCAGGAGTTGATGATAAAATTTATGTTGAGAACAAAGTTGCTCAAACCATAAATATTATTGATACGAAAACTTTAACCGTAATTGATTATTTAGATGTGGTGTTTACACCTGGTCAAATCGCTTATAATCAAACACTTAATGAACTTTGGATTTGCCAAGCAGGGGAAAACAAAGTAGCTTATTTTGAACGAAAAAATAATCTTTGGAGTTTCAGAGGTACAATTATTTCAGGAGATGATGCACATGCAATTACTTTTACAAAAGATATGAAAAGGGCGTATGTGGTTAATCAAAAAGGAAATACAGTTTCGGTCATTGATGCAAACACTCATTTAAAAAGGAAAGATATTGCGGTTGGTAGCTTACCGAACGGCATAGTTTTAAAAGAATAAATTTTACAATTAAAAAATCGTGGCGACGTACCGCACTCAAACAATGAAAAAAATCATTTCAATTTTAGCTAATATAATGATAATCAGTACATTCGCATTTGCGATTGAGCCTCCAAAAACTGCTGAGTTAAAAATAAAAACATCAGCTAAATGTGGTATGTGCAAAAAACGCATCGAACGCGATTTAGGAGTTTCTAAAGGAATCGTAAATTCAAATTTAAACTTAGATGATAAGGTTGTAACGATTACGTACAACACCAAAAAGACAAGTCCAGAAAAAATCAAAGAAGTGATTTCAAAAATTGGATATGATGCAGATGAGGTCGTAGCCAACCAAAAATCTCATGATGCACTTCCGGGCTGTTGCCAAAAGTCAGCCGCCTCTCACAAAGATTAAAAGAATGCAATCGACAAACAACAATAGGCACTCGAATTAAATCAATAAAAAATCCTGATAAGTAAACCTATCAGGATTTTTTGTATAAAAAACTGCACAACGATAATTGTGGACTATTTTGAGTCGTTCAATACTTTCTCAACTAATTCAGCTGCTTCTTTTAAAACAATCGCTGAAAATACTTTCAAACCAGACTCGTTGATGATTGCAGCACCTTCGGCAGCGTTTGTTCCTTGTAAACGAACGATAATTGGCACTGGGATTTCGCCGATAGCTTTGTAAGCCTCAACAACACCAGTAGCAACACGGTCGCAACGAACAATACCACCAAAGATATTGATTAAAATCGCCTTAACATTAGGGTCTTTCAAGATAATTCTAAAACCAGCTTCTACAGTTTTAGCATTAGCTCCACCGCCTACGTCCAAAAAATTTGCGGGTTCACCACCAGCTAATTTGATGATATCCATTGTAGCCATTGCCAAACCAGCACCATTTACCATACAACCAACGTTACCGTCAAGTTTTACATAATTTAGGTCGTTATTTGACGCTTCGACTTCTAATGGATCTTCTTCCTCCACATCACGCATCGCTGCTAAATCTGGATGGCGATAAAGAGCATTATCATCAATATTCACTTTGGCATCAACAGCCAAAATTTTATTGTCTGATGTTTTTAATACTGGATTAATTTCAAACATTGAAGAATCAGACTCAACATAAGCCTGATACAAAGAAGTCACAAACTTCACCATTTCTTTATTTGCTGTACCAGTAAGACCTAATTTATCGGCAATTTTACGAGCTTGAAAAGCCTGTAAACCAACTCGTGGGTCAATCCACTCTTTGAATATTTTCTCAGGAGTATGCTCAGCTACTTCTTCGATATCCATTCCACCTTCTGTAGAGGCCATTATTACATTGCAGCCTTTTGCTCTATCAAGCAAAATTCCCATATAATATTCTTTAGGCTCACTCTCACCAGGATAATAAGCATCTTCAGCAACCAAAATCTTGTTTACTCTCTTGCCTTCTACTCCAGTTTGGATGGTTACCAACACATTTCCAAGCAAATTTGTTGAGATTCTTGTTATGTCATCAGCAGATTTTGCTAACTGAACACCTCTTTGCTCAATGCCTACGATACTTCCTTTTCCACGTCCGCCAGCATGAATTTGTGATTTCACAACGGCAAACTTAGAGTTAGTCATTTCGGCAATTTGCTGATAGGCAGCTACTGCCTGCTCAGGTGTTTCGGCTACGATACCACGCTGGATTCGTACACCATAACGGCTAAGTATTTCTTTACCTTGATACTCGTGAACGTTCATGTAAAGTAGGATTTTTTTTAGTTTTAATTTTTTTGCTAAATTAGTGAACAATTATGAAATAACAATTACAAAATTTCAGTTAATTGCTGAAATGCTATAAAATTCTAATTTTGGCTTACTTTTAGGCAAATATTGTTTATTTTTAATCATTAATTTACCATTAAAAATTTATAACAAATTTAATAACAGCGATTCTTGAAAATCGCTTCACATAAAAATGCTTACAGCTAAAAATATTAAGAAAAACTACGGAAACTTACAAGTTTTAAAAGGAATTGATTTAGAAATCAGTCAAGGCGAAGTAATTTCGATAGTTGGAGCATCGGGAGCAGGAAAAACCACACTTCTACAAATTTTAGGCACACTCGATAAGGCAGATTCGGGAGAGGTTCTCTTAAATGGAATCAATTACAGTGCATTGAAAGACAAAGAATTGGCTAAATTTAGGAATGAAAAAATTAGTTTTATTTTCCAGTTTCATAACTTGATGCCCGAATTTACAGCCCTCGAAAACGTATGTTTGCCAGCTTGGATTGGTGGAAAAGACAATGGAGAAACTACTAAAAAAGCAGAAGATTTGCTTCAACTTTTAGGTTTAAAAGAACGAGCAAAGCATTTTCCATCTGAACTTTCGGGCGGCGAGCAACAACGTGTTGCGGTTGCGAGAGCATTAATTAATTCACCATCAGTAGTTTTTGCCGATGAGCCAAGTGGGAATCTAGACTCAAAAAATGCCGAAGAATTACACCAACTGTTTTTTGATTTGAGGAAACAATTCAATCAGACATTTGTTATAATTACTCATAACGAACATTTGGCAAATATGGCCGACCGAAAATTGGTTATGCAAGATGGAATTATTTTAGTTTAGAATTTATAATGAAGAATTTATCGCTTCTTCTAAACTCTACTCTCATCACTTTACATTAAACTAAAAATGTCCGATTCCTTAAAAACTAAAAAGCAAACACTATATCTTGTTTTATGCGGAATTTTCCTAACCAATGCTGTCGTTGCAGAAGTGATTGGTGCAAAGATTTTTTCGATTGAAGCTACTTTTGGAATTGACCCATTACAAATTCCATTATTCGGGCAAAAATTTAATTTTAATATGTCGGCTGGAGTATTAAACTGGCCATTTGTATTTATTACATCTGATATTATTAACGAGTATTTTGGTAAAAGTGGAGTAAAGAAAATCTCCTATTTGACAGCAATTTTGATAGCTTATGCTTTTATTGTTATCTATGTTTCCACAATTGTTTCACCCGCTGATTTTTGGGTAAATCATAACAATAAAGATAAAGCCGGGAATTTCTTAAATATTAATGATGCCTATGGTATTATTTTCCGACAAGGGCTTGGAATTATCTTAGGGTCTATAACTGCCTTTTTGGTTGGACAAATCTTGGATGCAACGATTTTTCAATGGCTCAGGAAATATACCAATAATAAAATGATTTGGTTGAGAGCTACTGGTTCTACTTTAGTTTCTCAACTAATCGATAGTTTTGTTGTGGTTTTTATCGCATTTTACGTTTTTGGTAATTGGACAATTACGGAAGTACTTACAACTGGCACAAATAATTATATTTATAAATTTGCAGTGGCAATATTACTCACACCACTAATTTATTTGGCTCATAATATTATTGATAAATATTTGGGGAAAGAACATACTTATCAGATTATGGATGAAACGACTTTTACACCGATGTAAAATAAGCCAGTCATAAAAAAAGTGCCATCATAAAATGGCACTTTTTTTATGACTTTTCAGTAGGAATCTCAATCTTACTGACTTGACAGTTGCCTGCACAACTCGCACAGCCTGAAGATTTTGAGGAAAATTGTTTTCGTACAGTACTTACTAAATATGCTACTGCACCCACGAAAACAAGTCCAATAATAATATTTTCTATCATTTTAGTGCCTGAATAATGTGTTGAAAATGATGCTCCGAATGCCATGCATACATGGCAATAACTTCTTGAATTTCAAACGTTTTATTGTAGCCTGCATGGTAATAAGTTTTCTTTAAACCGTTTTTGTCAAGATTTTTAAAAAGTACTACTATACGTTTGTGTAATCCTTCAATAATCTGCAATGATGGCTTAATTGGCAATAAATGGTCGGGTAATAATGCCCAAGCAGCTTCGTCATAGCCTTTAATAGGTGGATTTTCCTCGGTCAAAGCAAAACGCACACGAGTAAACATATTAATATGGCTGTCAGCAATATGATGAACAACTTGACGAACCGTCCAACCATCAGGGCGATACGGTTTATCTAATTGAGTTTCAGATAGTTTTGATGTTAAAGCCTTTAACCTTTGTGGAAGTCTCTCTAAAACTTTAATGTGTGAACGAGTATCTGTTTTTGAATACTTTTTCCCATATTCAAAATCACCAATTGGGTATTTTAGCGACACGTAACTCGATTTCTCTAAATCCATAAACTTGAAGGATAAAAATTCAAAATTATCAATTTACTAATCTCAATTATTAATTGACTATTTTATCCAATAACGCTGAATTTCGGCCAATAGTTCGACATGAACGGCTGAACCAACAACTACATCACCACCAAAAAGATGGTTATCACCACCCGAAAAATCGGAGGCAAAACCACCTGCCTCGGCTACCAGTAAAATCCCTGCCGCCATATCCCATGAATTTAGGTTGTATTCATAAAAACCATCAAAATATCCACAAGCTGTGTAAGCCAAATCAATTGCTGCCGAACCCATGCGGCGTAAACCATGTGTTTTTTGCATTAATGATTCCAAAATAAGCAAATATTTATCTTGATTTTCAAATTTATAATATGGAAATCCAGTGGCGAGTAGGCTTTCCCCCAAATGTTCGATTGGCGAAACTTGTATTTTTTCACCATTTCTAAATGCACCACCACCTTTAGTCGCCGAAAATATTTCTTTTGTGCAAACATTATACACCACTCCCACTAAAACATCTTTTCCACGAGCCAAGGCCAAACTTACAGAATAATTGGGTAAACCATGAATAAAATTGGCTGTTCCATCGAGCGGGTCGATAATCCAATTTAATCCTTCAAGGTCTGAGGAATCGGCTGTCCCTTCTTCAGTTATGAAACCTGCGTCTGGCAAAATTTCTCGCAGACAACTCACAATTAATTTTTCAGTTTCCTTATCGACATACGAAACAACATTGTTTACATCTTTATACTCAACTGAATTTCTATTAAATTTAGTTGATTCTAGGGCTATAAACGCCCCAGCTTCTTGAGCTATTTCTACTGTTTGTTGGCAAATTTCTTGTAAATTCATAATTATTGTGGGACAGGTTTTCAACCTGTCAGCAATGGGGTAAGTAATTTTAATTATATAGACAGGTTTTCAACTTATCAACACTGAGTTGAATAATCTTAATTATTTAGACAGGTTGAAAACCTGTCCTACAATCCTTGAATATTTTTTCCTTTTGGATATTTTACATTGTATTTCAATAAAATCTCTTTGTTTTCGAGCGGTTGAAGAGTTAAGTTCCAATTAAGTTTTCCTGTTTCACGGTTGAAATCTGCTTCGGCAGCATCTTCCAATTCGACTTCAATTCTACTATCTTGCGAAATTGGTACTTGGTCTTCCATCACGATAGAAATTGGTTCATTTTTCGTATTTCTAAGCGTGATTCTATAACCAAATGTCTCACGGATATTTGATCCAATATTTTTTCTTGATTTAAATTCTTCAATAGTTTCACGCTTTGAAATTATCTTTTTATCTCTTCCCATCGAAATCATTAATGAATCTTTGGCTTCTACTCCTGAAATATTAGTTGTACCTACAAATGTTCCTTCAAAATATACATTGGCTGTTCCTGGCAATAAATTATATTTTTCCCAATCAGTAATAATCGCAGTCAAAAAAGCATCTTTATCAAATTTCGGAACTGTATAATATTTAAATGAAGAGCTTAATGAATGATTTTGAATATCAACCAACTCGGCACTTCCACCCGATGGAATATTATAAGGAAGTGAAATATCGAAATTTACAGCTAATGTTGTTTGAACGGTGTTCACGAATGAAGCAGTAGTTACGACTTCATTTAAAGGTGCTGCATCCATCGCCATAGCTTGGGGAGCTTCAAATTTCATTGTGCGAACATTTTTGGACTGAATCACAACCGGCTCAAAAATACTTATATTCTGAGTATATAACTCTGGCTTTGTACCACCCTCGGCTGGGTTTGCTGTTGAAAGTGTCAGCTTTACATTTTTCCAGTCAATGCCCGTGTTTTGATAGACATTTGCACGATAAGCCAAATCAATATTGCTTTTTACATCTTTTGCACGAATATCATAGACTGGTGACCAACCCGCATTATTAGCAATGTAAGACAGATTTAACTCTACACTCGAATATGCTTTTGCTTGTAATGTCAATTCGATTTCTCCCGCAGGTTGATTTATGTTTGTACCTTGTGAGGTGAGTTGTTGCTGAATACGATTGATTTTATCTTGTAAATCTCGTGATTGACGAACCAATTGCATTTGGCGAGTTCCAATTTCAGTTAGCTTTGTTCTGAAAAAATCCAGCATTTCTTTCAAATCTTCAGGTGTTGCACCGTCTTTTTCATTTTTAATATTTGAGTTTGCCATGAGCATATTTCGCTCATTATCAGCTACTTTCACCAAAACATCAATAACTTCAAACTCAGTTTTAGCCATTTTTAGTGAATCTTCCAAAACACTACGTTTTTTATTACCCAAATAATTTTGTTTGAATTTTACACCCATAATCACGACATCGCCTTTGCCACCAATCTGAATACTATTTGGGTCGGCGGTGGTAGCCACATTGCCAAGAATCATTTTAGTAGTTCCTGCTTGAACAGTCGTTTTCACACGTGCTTCAACTTGAGCTCGATTCAAGAAAACTGTAATGTGTTGGTTTTCTGCATCAACTTTTACTTGTCCTTGTGAAAAAATCGGAAAATGAAAGCCAAAAAGTAGTGCTCCAAGCCCTAATGTATAATTCAGAATAGCTGTTTTTGAAAAAAATAAAGTTAGTAATGACTGCAAATAAATTTTCATAATGAGAGTATGTTTGTTTTTGTAAAAACGTCAGCGTTACGGTTTATTGTGTAAATAGTTTATTAATCTCTTTAAACTAATGACAATTTTAAGAAAAATTCTTTGCTTTAGCTGTAAAACCTTCATTAATTTGCTTGAAATTATTTAAAAGTGGTTTTATCAATAATTCTACAAAACAGAATTTTTAAGCTCCACATTATTTAGCGAACAGAATGTTCGCACCACAGTATATGATTAAAGAACAAAATCTTCGACGTTTCACAGAAAATATCTTTTTGAGTATCGGTTGTCCTAAAAAAGATGCAAAACTTGCAGCCGATGTATTGATATCTGCTGATTTACGTGGTATTGATTCACACGGAACGGCTCGTTTGATAGGCTATGTACGTCTATACGATAATGGTCGTTTGAATCCAAATCCCGAAATTAAAATCATCCACGAAACACCTTCTACGGCTGTAATTGATGGTGATAAAGGTTTAGGGCTTGTAGTGGCTCCGTATGCAATGAAAGTGGCAATAAAAAAAGCAAAACGTTATGGTTCTGGCTGGATTTCGGTGCAAAATTCTAACCATTTCGGTATTGCTGGTTATCATTCAATGTTGGCTTTGCAGCACGACATGATTGGCTGGGCAATGACCAATTCAGCACCTTTAGTAGTTCCGACATTTGCCGTTGAAAAAATGCTTGGTACAAATCCGATAGCGGTTTCTGTTCCTGCTGGCATTCAACCACCTTTTGTAGCAGATTTTGCCTCAACTGCCGTAGCTTATGGCAAAATGGAAATCTTGCAACGAAAAGGTTTATCTGCTCCAATTGGTTGGGTACAAGATGCCAACGGGAATCCAACTGATGATGCGAATGCAGTAAAAAATGGTGGTGGTTTGCTCCCACTCGGTGGCGACCGTGAGCATGGCAGCCACAAAGGTTATGGTTTAGGTGCGATTGTAGATATATTTTCAGGTGTTTTGTCGGGAGCAAATTTTGGGCCGTGGGTTCCACCTTTTGCAACTGCTGGATTTCATGGAGTGGCTGCCGAACAAGTTGGCAAAGGAACTGGACATTTTTTAGGTGCAATGAGAATTGATGGTTTTCGCCCAAAAGAAGAATTTAAGGCAAGCATGGATACTTGGATTGAACGTTTCCGTAATGCCAAACATATTGAAAATCAACCAGTTATTATTCCTGGCGACCCAGAGCGAGAACTTGAAAAAGAACGATTAGCAAATGGAATTCCGCTCAATGAAAAAGTTATTGAAGATTTGAAAGGACTTGGAGATAGATTTGGCGTGAGATTTTAACGCGTAGGAACGTCCAAATTGGACGTTCCTACAAATTTATTATCTTTTTTGACGGTGGGTTATGATATTTCTTTCCAAAAAATCACATTCGCCAACCTTACCACTTTTCATAACCTTCAACAGGTTTGAACTTCGATTTTGGTTCATAATAATTCCACAGCAAAGCGGCGACCTTTCGGTGTAATTGATAGCCTTCATTGTCTCGTTTCCACGATTCATCTATTTGTTTTTTTGTAATGATGCAATAAACATATTCGCCGTGCGGTGCAGGTACTAAAACTACCTCCGAACGTGAACGATTAACTGCTCCGTTTTTACTGCCATATTTAATATTTTCGGGCAATTGCGATAGCCCTTCACCATCCCAAAATTGACGACCAAGATTTCTATACATTCTATCTGAAGCGTCGGGACTAAAAACCTTTCTTTGACGAATCATCGTTAACAATTCAGCCATTTCTCTCGGCGTTGTTTGTCCCCAACCATATTCAGTTCGATTTGCCTCTCGACCGGGAGTTCGAGAATTTACACGGGTACTTTTTAAGCCCAACGAATCCATGATTGCATTTATTCGTATTCCACCGCCCGCAAGTGCCTGCAACCAAAGGCTACCAGTATTATCGCTTACTGTACACATCAACATCATCACTTCATTAAGAGGCAATTTTGTACCGTCTTTTAGTGAACCAACGATACCATCATCATAATCAAGCGAATCTTTATAGACTATTTCTTGGTCATATTTTAGTTCCCCATTTAAGATTTTATTGATAGTTCCAACCATAATCGGAATTTTAATCATGCTTGCAGTCGGAAAAATGGTATCTGCGTTGATTGCTACAAACTTATTGGTTTTCAGATTTTTCACATAAACCCCAACAACTCCTCTAAATCCATTAATGGTTTCTTGAAGTTTGCTTTCTAAAATTTTATCTTCTTTTGAAGTTTGGGCAAATACCGATATGTTTAGGCAGAACACTAAAAGGAAAGAAAGTTTCTTTTTCACGACTTTTCAAAGGGTTTATGATGAAGTTTAACAAAAATAAATGTTAATCCTATAAAAGCAAAAAAGCCATGCAAATCTGCATGGCTTTTGAGGAATAAATTTTTTATCTGAAGTATAGTTATTTAAAATTATCTTGGACGACCACCACCAGCTGGTTGTTGTGTAGCTGCACCATCACCTTCGCCCGCTTTTGAATCATCGTTACTAACTTTTTTCTTGCTACGGAACATATTTCCGCCGTTGAAGTCCATTTTACCAAACATATAATTGATTGAAAAACGAGCTCCACGATTATATATATTACGTACTGAAACGCTTTTATATGTTGGGTCGCTTGATTCGCTTGAAATTTTAAGTGATTTCGTGAAAGGATTATCAAGTCCAATAGTAAAACTTCCTTTTTTGTTTTTGAAATCTTTCTTCAATCCCAAATTATAATAGCGGTAAGAACCTTGATAACCTTGTAATTGAACTTGACGACTACCCATAAAACCAAATGCTTGGGCTCCCCAACCTTTTGTGAAATTATATGAGGCATTGAAGTTTACACTAGCATTAAAGCCTTGGTTTGATATTGCTACAACAGTGCTTTTGTAAGTTTTGTCAGATTGTAATATAGGAATTACGATTGAACCGTTCAATAAATTGTTTGTAATATTTGTACCTCCGCCAATTCTCAAACTCTTCGTCGGCTGTAAGTTAACAAATACACTTCCACCGTAAAAGTTTGTTTTACCAATATTGTCGAACGTAGAAGTAGTGATACCTTGTTCGTTTACTGACCTTATACTTGTAATATTATTGTCGGTAAATCTTCTAAAGACCGAAACATTGATAGAGTTGGCTTTAAAATAAGTACTATAATTTAATTCAAAACTGTGACTTAATTCTGGCTTCAATAAAGGATTACCGTAAGAAATATTCAATGGGTCAGAGTAGTTGATAAATGGATTCAAGAATTCAAGTGATGGACGTTGAATACGTTGGGTATAACTTGCTCTAACTTTATGATTTTTCGGAAAATCTTTTGAAACCGATAAACTTGGAATAAAATTCTCGTAAGAAGGTATCGAAAATGGCTTATCTGAAGTTTGGAACTTAGCAGTAATCTGCGTATTTTCATAACGCACTCCAGCTTTTATCCCCCATTTTTTGGGTAAAGATATCGTGAAAGTTGAATAAACAGACGATACATCTTGGTCGTAATTAAAATTATTTGTACGATTTGCAACTAACGAATCTATACCACTTTTTGTCTGCTGAAAGAAATCAAACTCACTCGAAACCTCACGAACAATATATTTTGCACCAGCTTCAAAGATATTCTTTTTGAAAGGGTATGTATAGTCTAATTGAAAAGTTGTTTCACCATTTATACCGTCATTTCGACTTTTATTGAGGGG
>CAMAQF010000075.1 GCA_945860265.1 Emticicia agri
ATAGCTATGATTTTTTATAACTTTAACTTATCATTAGTTTTCTTTGGAATTTTGGTTGGTAGCTTTATTATTGCAAATATGCTTAAATCAGATTGGGAATAATCAGTTTTAATCTTGTAAACCTAAATGTTATTTTCGTACTTCATATAACTCTCAAAAAACCATGACTCCAAAAGATATTTTACTTCATTTGAGGCTCTCGTTTTCGCTTTTCTTGATGCCTGTTTATTGGTTTGCCATCAGTCAAACACCAAATCTTGATAAGCCCAAAGCAGTTTGGATATTTATAATCCTTCATGTTTTCATTTATCCAGCGAGCAATGCTTACAATAGTTATTTCGATAAAGATGAAGGAAGCATCGGCGGACTTGAAAAGCCTCCTGCTGTTGATAAAAAACTTTTTTGGATTTCTTGGGCGATGGATATTTTTGCAGTAATTATTAGTCTTGTTTTATTGGATTGGATTTTTGCCCTAATGATTTTTGTTTATGGCTTAGTCTCGAAAGCATATAGTAATGATAAGATTCGACTAAAAAAATATCCGATTTTGAGTTGGTTAGTTGTGGGTTTTTTTCAAGGAGCTTTTATTTATTGCACGATAATAATGGCTTTTGAAAAAAGTTTCGAAACCCTAAAACCACAAATTTTACCAGCTTTGATAAGTACATTAATGCTTTTGGCGGTTTATCCAATGTCACAGATTTATCAGCACGAAGAAGATGACAAGCGAGGCGATACCACAATGAGCATTTTGTTGGGTATCATAGGCACTTTTTTATTTACAGCCATTATCTTCTCAATTGCCTTTGCAGGTTTTTTCTTTTATTTCAATCAAGAAGACTTTATTACTTTACTGATTTTCAATTTTCCTACGTTCGCATTTTTTGGTTGGTGGTTTCTAAAAACCATAAAAGATAAAAAACAAGCGAATTTTAAAAATACGATGTGGCTAAATTTGCTCGCCTCATTTTGCTTAAATGGCTTCTACATTTGGTTATGCGTGAAATAAAAACGCTGGGCTTTAAGTATTGATATACAATTGTTTTAAAATTGAATCTGTTTAATAGATTGATTATCAGACTAGTAAACTGTCACCTCAGCGGCGGACTGTTTACTTCGAATAAATGTGGCTTGCCACTTAATCTTGTTCAACCTAATAATCTTGAAATCCTGTCAAAAAATGAAAAAAGGTTGTTAGCATAGCCTACAACCTTTTCGAACCTTCCTCTTTTTTTAACCAAAAACCATACAGATGGTCGAAACCATCATAATAATATAATCAGAAAGAATAAGCGTACATGTACAATTTATCCTTTAATTCTTTTCTTGCAATGTGTATTCTGTTTTTTACAGTCCCAATTGGAATGCTCAATTTTTGAGCAATTTCATGGTATTTAAAACCTTTAAAGTGCATCATAAACGGCTGACGATATGCTTCATCAAGAGTTTCTACTGCATTATTGATGTCTTCCATCGCAAACGATGAGTAGGCATCATTATCAACTAAACTTTC
Source organism: Emticicia agri (assembly GCA_945860265.1). Lineage (GTDB taxonomy): Bacteria > Bacteroidota > Bacteroidia > Cytophagales > Spirosomataceae > Emticicia > Emticicia agri_A. The sequence continues at coordinate 1,514 of CAMAQF010000075.1, forward strand.
AGTGCTATTGATATAATGTAGATTATCGGTTGTATCAATAAAAGTATTCTTTCTCACCATTCTTTGATAGTTCGTGATGAACGTATTTTTCATAATGGTATAAAGCCATGCCTTCAGATTTGTACCGTCTGCATATTTCTCACGATTCAAGAATGCTTTCATAAGCGTATCTTGTAATAAATCATTGGCATCTTCATGGTCTTTTGTTAGTCTCATGGCAAAAGGCCTCAATGATTTTGAGGTTTTTGATATAGCATAATTGAATTCTATAGCGGTCATAGTCTTGTTGGTTTTTGTTTAAGCAAAGTTAATAAAAGTTAAACAAAAAAAACAAGTATTCTTTGTATTAAATTTTTACCAAAAAGAATTTATTTAATAAAACAACAAAAAATCTTTAAATAATATCATTATTTAAAGAATATGCCTTTATTTCAAAGCTATGATTTATTTATTTTGTTTAATGATAGGTTGACAATGATAAACAAACTTACTACATTTAAACATTTTGTTTAAATAACGATATACGAAAGATAAACAAGAATGGATTTTGCCTAAGCTGTTTTTTTTATACTTTTGAAGAAATAAACCTCTATTCAATAAGTATTATGTTAAAACTCGGATTTGTTAGTGCGATTTTGGCCGACTTTGGCTTTGAACACGTAGTAGATTTTGCATCAAAACACGGTTTTTCTTGTCTCGAAATGATGTGTTGGCCAACCGAAGGTGGCGATAATCGCAGATATGCGGGCGTTACCCATATCAATGTTGATAAATTGGATGCTCAACAAGTAAAGTACATTAAAGCGTATCTTCACGAAAAATGTATTGACATTTCGGGCTTGGGCTATTACCCAAATCCTTTGGATGCAGATAAAAAGAAGTCAGAATTTTATATTGAGCATATTAAGAAAGTAATTAGAGCCTGCAATACGCTAAATATCCCAGTCATGAATACCTTTATTGGGCGTGACCCAAAGAAGAATATCGAAGATAATTTAAAGATATTCAAGAAATTGTGGAAACCAATAATTGAAACCGCTGAGCAAGAAGGTATAAAGATTGGCATCGAAAACTGCCCGATGTTTTTTACGAATGATGAATGGCCAGGAGGTAAAAACTTAGCAATCAGTCCGGCAGTTTGGGACAGAATGTTTGAATCATTTAAAACGCCACTTTTTGGATTGAATTATGACCCATCGCACATGATTTTTCAGATGATGGACGAAATCAAACCGATTTATCAATACAAAGACCGTTTGCATCACGTTCATTTAAAAGACGTAAAGGTTTATCATAATAAATTGGATAGAGTCGGAATTTTTGCCAATCCACTCGAATATCATTCGCCAAAACTCGTAGGTTTGGGAGATGTTCGTTGGGGAAAATTCTTTGCCGCACTCACTGATGTGCGTTATCGTGGACCAGTTGTGATTGAAGTAGAAGACAAAGCCTACGAAAGTAGCCCCGATGATATCACAAAAGCAATTTTGCAGAGCAGAAATTATATTCGCCAATATTTGCCATAAATTCAGTGATTCGTAGAGACGTGGCATTGCCACGTCTCTACGTTGAATAAAGAATTATTTAATAATGTTTTGCTATAAACAGTTGGGTATATTTAATCGATAAGTTCATTCTAACATAAAAAACTGATAGGCAGTATTTTATGTTAGAATGAACTGTTGACTATTGAACGTGGACTACTCATATACACATTAGACGTGGCAATGCCACGTCTCTACGCTCAATGCCTTCCATTAATTGGTATATACATCGCTATCTACTTTTTTCGTTTTTATGAGCAGTGTTGCTCCAGAGGCAATTAGTAAGAAAACAGCTCCAAAATATATTGCATTTACTGGCTCTTTTCCTAAAAAACTATTAAAAATTGCACCAAAAGAAAGTGAATAAATCAGCATTGGAATAACAATCATCATATTTATAATACCCATATAAACACCATATCTACTTTTAGGAATATCATTTACTATTAGTAAATAGGGAACACCCATCATACTTGCCCATGCGATGCCGAATCCAATCATTGGGATAAACACTAAAAATTTATCTTCAATATGTGGAAACGTGAAAAGAGCTAAAGATGCCAAAATTAGACAAGTAAAATGAACTAATTTAGGTCCGATTTTATTTGCAAACCAAACTAAAATAAAAGCTGAAATAAATGTAATAATATTAGTCCACCCGCTTATTAATCCACCCCAACCAACAGCATCTTGATATACTTTATTAGCCATAGAACTATCAGTTGTATGAAATATTGATTTAGCTATTGTTAAATCTTTATAATCCCAATAGCACTTTAATGCAAACCACTGAAATAAATATACTATAAATAATCTCCACATATTAGCGGGCATTTCTTTAACTGCCTTATAAATTTCAACAAACGGTGTTGCAATGCCAAATTTACTATTTTTCAATTCTATCAATTCTTCTGCACTTGGAGGTATTTCAGGTGTCGTCTTATTGCTCCAAAGTACGCTTGCAATGCTACAAAATGCTCCAAAGAAGAAAGATGCAAATACCCAGTATGGAATATTATTTGTGTTAGTATTATTAAGAAAAGGTATTAATTGAAATACAAATAATGATAGTGTACTTAATGTCTGTCCAAATCCTGTAAAAAAACTTTGGGCTAAAAATCCAGTCGGTTGTTGTTCAATATTCAACTTATCTGCAACAAAAGCTCTATATGGCTCCATTGCAGTATTATTTGCAGCATCTAAAATCCATAATAGACCTACCGCCATCCATAATTCTTTACTAAAAGGAAATAGTAATAAGCATAAACTACAAAAAATAGCCCCTATTAAAAAATATGGTTTTCTTCGTCCCCATTTTGGATGCCACGTTTTATCACTCATTGCACCAATGATTGGTTGTATTAAAAGACCGGTAACTGGGCCAGCAATTTGCAGCATTGGCAAATCACCATTTTCAGCCCCTAAAAACTTATAAATAGGATTTACAGCATTTTGCTGCAATGCAAAACTATACTGAATGCCAAAGAATCCGACATTCATATTAATAATTTGTGAAAAACTCAGTTTAGGTTTTGAAAACTGCATTTAGTTAGGTTTTAGTATTAATAGCACAAATTAAAGAAAAAATTTAATTTTTCTGAAGAATTTCTTAGTAATCAGGATAAAGTCAAAGGAAACAAAATTTTGTATCGAAACGGCGTACCAATCTTAAAATCGCTTAATCGTGTCTCACTTTTTAATGGTGGGAAATTCGTCAATTCCAAGTGTAGTCAATAATGGATTTAGATTCTTCGTTGTGATCATTACCTGAAAAAACTTCACCTTCATGGCATCAAAATCGCACACAAATTTATTCTTGCCTTTAAGAGTCCGATAAACCGCCGTATAATTTACTTTTTTTTGTTCCCACCCATTTACCGCTAAATTGCTTTGTATGCACTCAATGGCTCGTTTCAGATTTGAAAAATAAACCACAAATGGTTCACGTTTACGAACCTCACTTAATGAGCCAATGTAATTAATTGTTACCTCGTAAATAATTGACTGACGCATGGAATTTAATGATAGAATGATAGAGTTGATGAATGAGTGTGGCACACAACTTTTTTCGGTGATAACAAGGTGTGCCGCACTTTGAATTTCGGCTTTTACTAAGAATACGTAAAAATAAATCTTTTTATGAAAAATAATTGAATAATTTTTCTAACACGAAACTTTAGCTGTGTGTTCGGTGTTTTAAGTTGTGTAAGAAATAAAAGCCTCACAGACATTCTGGGAGGCTTTTTTATTTTTACGCTTTTACGCTACATCTACTTATCATTGATCATAATAGGCGTATTTCCTTTTCCCCCCATAATGATCACTTTTGCGTTAGGCGATGTCGCAATTTCTTTCTGAGCTTTAATCATTTCATACTGTAATTGTTTGTCGGTCAAAGTAGTAGTAATGATTCTTTGATAATCTGAAATACCTTGAGCTTCTACACGCTTACGTTCGGCTTCTTGCTTTTCTTTCTGCAAAACAAACTGCATTTTTTGTGCTTCTTGTTCGGCATTGATTTTCGACTCAATCGTTTTTTTAACAGATTCTGGCAAATTAATGTTTCTGACCAGTAATTGTTCTAAAACTAAGCCACGCGTCTTAAAATCAGCTTCGATAGTCTTAAAGATTTTTCCTTGAAATTCGTCTCTTTTGGTCGAATATAAAGCTACTGCTTCATAATATGCCGAAATATCGCGGATACGAGTACGGGTAATCGGACGCACGATTACATCTTCATATTCTGTACCTATTTTCTTCAAAATTGTCGGGGCTTGTTCGGGTTGAACTCGGTATAGCACCGTTAGGTCAATAACAACCTCCAAACCATCTGAAGAAAGTACGCGAATAGCATCATCGCCTGCTTGTTTGCCTTCATCATGCACGCCCGACATAGTGTAGTTTTGTGTACGTGTGTCAAATTCTGCCACATCAACGAGTGGATTGACAAAGTTTAGTCCACTTGTGAGCGTACCTTCTTGTACATTTCCAAAAAGTGATTGTACACCAACTCGACCTGCATCAATCTGCTTGACTGTAGAGGATGCCAAACCTAATAAAATAATAATAAAACCCACAAACTTGAGTGGGCGAGAAAAACGAGAAAATTGCAATGACGGAGTATTGATAGCAAAAGCTACTACCAAGGTAATAACTCCAATGACAACTAAAAACATGGTTTTCTGACGGTTTAGATATAGTTTATGCTTTGTTCATGAAATAGTTTATGAGCAAAAGCGTGGCAAACCTACAGCAAGTCGGCAAATATTATCCAAGATTTACATGAATGGTTATTTCTGATTTGTGATAAGGCTTGTTTTGATGATGAAACGTAGATGTAATAATTCAGAGAAATGATGAGCTGATTAAGTTGTTCACGGTCAAAAGTCGACAGTTCACTCTAACAAAAAATACTGTCTATAAATTTTTTATGAAAAACAAATTTATCGATTAAATATACCCAACTACCTGAAAGAGTATTGCAGAAAATAAATTAATATCCACAAATGTATCCATTTACTAATTTGTTAATGTAAACGGTAGCATGCCAAGTTTGGTACGCTTTTTAGAATAACATAATCAGACTTAAATCTTTTCAAATTTTGAAAAGATTTAAGTACTTTTTTTATCGTGAGTAACGTTTTCTAAGCATTTGCATCATATATATATTTATCGCCCATTGGTCGGCAACTGGTTGTTGCGTATATGGTAAAGTTGGCAAATAATTTGGTGGACCAAACTCGGTCAGAATTGTCATTGTTTCGCCGGCTTTCATTTTTCTTTCCAAAACTTTGTCCCACCAAGCGAGGTGTGCTTTTACTGCACTTTCCCATTCGGGAGCTCTCGGGTCATTGACTTGTGGCCCTTCTTGGTGACCAATACGTGCGTGTAAATGTTCTACTCGCTCCAGTGCCATCGCAACAGTTTCGGTTTGGTCTTCGAGCAACGACTCATGTACATTACACCAATGAGAAATATCGAGTGTTAGTCGTAAAGCGGGATTTTTCTCAATAAAGTTTCGTGTAATATGAGCCGCAAACAAGATTCGGCCTCGGTGAGTTTCGTGGCAAATCTTAATTCTAGTCTTGGCTGAAACTTCGGTCGTATGGTCGATGAAAAGCTTGCTTTGTTCATAAGTGAAAAAGTCTTTTCCGCTATGACAATTGATATATAGAGGCGTTTTCGGCGACTGTGTTGAAGAGGCATTAATCGCTTTTTTGAAATTTTCTAGGTTAATAACTGGGTCTTTATGTCCTGAACCGCATAAATAGCCAATTTCTAAACCATGCTTTTCGAGAGCTGCAAAAAGTTCTTTTTGGTCTTTAGTCTCGTTTGGCCACCACATTTCAATACCATCGTAGCCTTCTTTCTTGGCAGATGCACAAAACGCATCGAGCGAACCGCCCCAACCCCAGTTGGTAGCCATTATTTTCAGTTGAAATTTGGGGTCGACGTATGATACCAAAGGTTTTTCTTGTGCCATCGTTTCTATTGATGAAAGCAAGGCACTCGTAGTTGTTAGGTTTATAAATTCTCGACGTTTCATTTATTTATTTTTGCATGATTGAAGCGGAACGCCGCCCGTTCTGAATGAGTGAATATTTATTACTTTTTTGTTGGGAGTAAGAACCCGAGGCTTAAAAAATCTTCATCCACTTTCCTTGCTCTTTCATAACTAACTCAATTATTTCACGGACGGCACAATCGCCACCTTTACGAGTTGAATTGAAAGCAGCTATTTCAATAATTTCCTCAACGGCATCAGCTGGGCAAGCAGACAAAACATCTCGGTGTTTCATTATTTCCCAATCGGGTAAATCATCGCCCATAAATACAATTTCATCGGCCGAAAGATTATTATCGGCAATATATTTATCAAAAACACTTAATTTTTTATCGGTATTTACGCTCAAAAAAATATCCTTTATGCCCAATAGTGAAAGACGTTCTCTGATACTTTCTTCTTTTCCGCCCGAAATAATCGCAATTCTAAAGCCTGAACGGATTGCCTTTCCGAGAGCGTAGCCATCTTTTACATTAAATACACGTGCCAATTCGCCACCACGAAGAGCAATAACAGTTGCGTCGGTCAGTACGCCATCAACATCAAAAATAAAAGTTGTAATTTTTCGGAGCTGAGATTTGAGTTTAATATCCATGAAATTAGGTTTAGGTTCTTGAAAATTGTTTTTTTCGTAATAAAATTGTTGCAGATTGTTGCATTTGAAAGCCATTACCAATCTAAATTTCAACATTTTTCATCCCTTTTAACAATTTGAAACAATGTCTGTATAGTCTGCATAAAATTCGCATAAATTCGTTTAATTCGTGCATCTGTATAGCATTATTTTTATGTTTGAACAAATATACCCTAAATTCAAAGAAATTTTCAAACGCCGTTGGGTAAAAGTATTTTTGGCTTTTATCATTGTTTTTATGGCCTTGAATATTGTTTTTCCTCCAAAAGTAAATATTACCTATTCTACACTCGTCACCGATAAAAAAGGCGAAATCTTACATGCTTTTTTGAGTACGGATGAAAAATGGCGAATGTTTGTGGACTTAAAAGAAATAACTCCAACGCTCCGTGAAGCCATTTTGGCAAAAGAAGACAAGTATTTCAATTATCATTTTGGCGTAAATCCAGTAGCTATTTTTCGAGCGGCTTTCAATAATATCACAAAAAAACATATAACCTCAGGTGCAAGTACGATTACGATGCAGGTGGTCAGAATGTTAAATCCTGATAAACGAACTTATCTAAATAAAATCTCCGAAATTTTACGGGCGATTCAGCTTGAAACAGTTTATTCAAAAGACGAAATCTTTCAAATGTACCTCAATCTTGTGCCTTATGGCTCAAATATCGAAGGGATAAAATCGGCTTCATACTTGTATTTTCAGAAACCACTAGATAGATTGAGTTTGGCGGAAGTAGTAACGCTGGCGATTATTCCAAATCGGCCAACGAGTTTGCGTTTGGGAACAAAAAATCCATTAATTGATGAAGAACGCAATATATGGTTAAAACGATTTCAGCAAACAAAAGTGTTTGATAATCAGTCAATTAATGATGCTTTGCGAGAGCCTTTGACTGTTTTTAGACATGAAGCTTTGAAAGATGCTCCACATTTATCACTTCGGCTAAAAAAACAGTTTGCCAATGAATCCATTATTCATTCGAGTGTCAGCATAGCCACGCAAACTAAGGTCGAGCAAATGGTGACAAATTATGTAAATCGCACACGAGCGATGAATTTCAATAATGCGGCGGTTTTGGTAATCAATAACGGAACTATGAAAGTTGAGGCATACATTGGTTCGGCAGGGTTTAATGATAAACTTGATGGTGGACAAGTGGATGGCGTTCAAGCAATCCGCTCGCCAGGATTGCCTTTAAGCCGCTTTTATATACTACTGCATTTGATAAAGGAATCATTACACCAAAAAATGTCATCAATGATGTGCCTACAAACTTCAACGTTATTGAACCAGAAAATTTGAACCGAAAATTTAATGGAAAAGTAAGTATTGAATTTGCTTTGGCTAATTCGTTGAATATTCCAGCCGTAAAAGTGTTAAAAGACTTAGGCAAAACAACCCTAATAGAACAATTAAAAAAGGCTGATTTTTGGACTGTTAAAAAACAAGAAAAAGATTTAGGGCTCTCAATAGTGCTTGGTGGTTGTGGCGTAACACTCGAGGAATTGACTCAACTTTACGCTGCCTTTGCCAATGATGGAAATTGGCAGAAATGTAGTTTTTTTAATGTTGTGAGTCCTGATGATAAACGAACGGTGTGGTCATGGGTCAATAAATGCTTGAAAAATAGGCAAATTTGGAACGAACCACCCCGTCAAAATTCGACTTCGTCAGAATTTCGCCACCCCTCCTTGAAAAAAGGAGGGGAAGTTTCAGTGCCAATTAGCCCACTTCAAAAGAGAGTAGAACAACTCATTTCACCATCAGCAACTTATTTAATTACTGAAATTTTAGCCCAAATCAAACGTCCAGATTTGCCTAATAATTTTGATTATACTTATCGTTTACCTAAAATTGCTTGGAAAACAGGTACGTCTTTTGGTCGTCGTGATGCTTGGAGTATTGGTTATAATAAAAAATATACGGTAGGCGTTTGGGTTGGAAACTTTTCTGGTGAAGGCGTTCCCGAATTGAGCGGAGCATAAATTGCTACACCTTTGCTTTTTCAGATTTTTAATACGATTGATTATAATACTTCGAGCGAGTGGTTTCGTCAGCCAAAAGATGTTGTTTCTCGACAAGTTTGTGCCGAGTCTGGCGACTTGCCGAGTAAATATTGTAGCAATAAAATCTTAGATTATTCAATCAAAAATATTTCGCAAACACGAAAGTGTACACATCTCAAGAAATTCTACGTAAATCTCTCAGAATCAATGAGTAATTGTATGCAATGTTTACCTCAAGATGGCTATAAAGAAAAACTTTATAGTAATCTTGCCCCCGAATTGATAAGTTTTTATGAATTAAAACATATTCTTTACGAGAAAATACCAACGCATAATCCAAAATGCACGAGGAGCCAATAACGCTCCAATCATTACAAATCCCAATAATGGTAGTGAATATTTTTTAAGTGAAAATGATACGCAACAATTGCAGTTTCCTTGTCAAACTGCTAATGATGTAAGAGAAGTTTATTGGTACATCAACGACCGATTATTACAGAAAACATCAGCTAATCAACCATTTTTTTTCAGACTAAGTCTAGGCAAACTCAAAATATCTTGGACTGATGATAAAGTTAGAAGTAGTAGTATTTCGGTAATAATAAAAGGGGAATAATGTAGTAGGACAAGGTTGTTACTTGTCAAATCGTGGAATAAAACGTGTACTTAAAAGAGTTAGAACAATTACATAGATTTTAAAACTTGTTGAAAAATAATATTTATTAGTTATTTTTGAAAAATAAACAGACTTAGCATGTTCATCGCAGAAAAACCAAGACAAAGAAATAGAGCTAAAACAATTCCCGAAAGTCTTATTTATGAAGTCATAGACGGGAAACCACTTTACTATGAAGGGTATAAAGATGTTTTAGCAAATAAAAAAACAAGTGAGGAAATTATGGGTGCAAGTGGCTTACAATCTTACATTATTTATTACCTTCTGAAGGTTTTATATGCAAAACTTGATGATAGAAAGTATCGTTTTTTAACTAATGAAATAGGCATGCACCTTGATAAAAACACTAATCTTTCGGGCGATATTTATATTTATGAAAAGGCTAAACTTTCTCCCGACAAAATCAACACACATTATATAGAAGTTGCTCCAAGAATTGCTATTGAGATAGATATTCGGATAGATTTATCAGATGAAAAGGATTTTGGTTATGTCTTCACCAAGACTCATAAATTGCTTGACTTTGGCGTAGAAAAGGTGTTATGGATATTCACAAAGCACCAAAAAGTAATGGTTGCCACAAATGACCAAGATTGGCTAACAAAAAATTGGAATCAAGAAATAGAATTACTCGATGACAAGTATTTTAATATAGGCAAATTTTTGGCTGATGAAGGAGTGGTTCAGTAAAACATAAAAATTAATAGACAAAAAAGGCTTCCCTTGCGAGAAGCCTTTTTTAATATTTCACAACGAAAGAAATTAAGCTTCAGCTGGAGCGTCAGCTTCTGGGGTTTCCTCCACTGCTAGAGCAACTTCAGCTACTACTTCTTCAACTGCTGGAGTAGCTTCAACTGCTAGCTCTGCAGTCTCCACTGCGGCAGTCTCCACTGGGGCAGCATCCACTGGGGCAGCTACCTCTTTTTTCTTAGAAAGTTTCTTCATTTCGCCTTCTACCATTGCGTCTTTCAATGCTGAAAGTGCTGATAAATCGCCAAGAGTTGATTTTTCTTCGTTATTGTTTGAAGTAGAAGTTGTTGAGGCTTCTTTTCCACCTTTTTTCTTAGCTTCTTTTGGAGCTTCTTCTTTCACAACTTCCCAAGTTTTAGCATGAGAAAGCATGATTTTCTTCTCTTCCTTGTGGAATTCCAATACTTGGAATGTCAATTTCTCACCAACTTCACCAACAGTTCCGTCAGCTTTAGCTAAATGCTTCAACAATGCATAACCTTCGATTCCGTAAGGAAGCTCAAGTGTTGCTTGTTTGTCATTTTTAGAGATGATTGTACACTCTTGGCCAGAATTTACTGTAAAGATATGCTCAAACGTATCCCATGGATTTTCTTCTAAGTGTTTGTGGCTAAGAGCTAATCGACGATTTTCGCCATCTAATTCTAATACCATTACTTCAAGAGCGTCACCAACTTTCACGAAGTCAGATGGGTGTTTGATTTTCTTAGTCCAAGACAAATCAGATACGTGAACCAAACCATCAATACCTTCTTCTAATTCTAAGAAAATACCGAAGTTAGTCATGTTACGTACAGTACCAGTGTGTTTTGTATTCACTGCATACTTGTTGATAAGGTCTTGTTTAGTCCAAGGATCTTCAGTCAATTGCTTGATACCTAATGACATTTTACGGTCATCACGGTCAAGCGTCAATACAACTGCTTCGATTTCGTCACCGATTTTCAAGAAATCAGATGGGTTACGTAAGTGTTGTGACCATGACATTTCTGAAACGTGAATCAAACCTTCAACACCTGGCTTCAATTCTAAGAAAGCACCGTAATCAGCAATGTTTACGATTTTTCCTTTAACTCTTGAACCAATTGATAATTCAGCAGCTAATGAATCCCAAGGGTGGTTTTCCAATTGCTTCATACCAAGAGAAATACGTTTTTTCTCTTCATCAAAGTCTAAAACTACAACTTTGATACGTTGGTCAAGTTTCAATAATTCGTTCGGGTGATTAATACGTCCCCACGAAATATCAGTGATGTGCAATAGACCATCTACGCCACCAAGGTCAATGAATACACCGAAGTTAGTGATGTTTTTAACAACACCTTCCAATACTTGTCCTTTCTCAAGGTTAGTAAGGATAACCTGACGTTGTGTTTCAAGGTCTTTCTCGATAAGGATTTTGTGTGAAACTACTACGTTATCGTTAGTATGATTGATTTTCACAACCTTCACTTCCATTTTCTTACCTACGAAAATATCAAAGTCACGAATTGGTTTTACGTCAATTTGTGAACCTGGCAAGAATGCCTCAATTCCATAAATATCAACAATCAAACCACCTTTTGTACGGCGTTTTACCAAGGCATCAATAATTGCATCTTCAGTAAATGATTTTTCGATGTTGCTCCAAGCAGTCAATACTCTTGCTTTCTTGCGAGAGATAACCAACTGTCCCATTGCATCTTCTTGTTTTTCGATGAAAACTTCCACTGTATCGCCTACTGCGAGGTTAGGAAGATCACGGAATTCAGAAGTCGAAACTAAACCATCTGATTTAAAACCGATGTTGAGTAATACTTCACGGTCAGTAATACTTACTACCGTTGCCATTACCACATCTTTTTCTGTTACATTAGCAAGTGTCTCACTGTAGAGAGCTTCTAATTTAGCTTTTTCGTCGGCTGAATAGCCTCCGCCAATACCTCTTTTGGTGACCTTTTCCCAGTCAAAATCTGAAATTTGTGCTGCCATAATATGTTGATTTCTAGCTCTTTGTACATCAATTCGTCGAGCCGCCCGAGTTGAAAATTGTTAAAAATAAATTGTTCCTTCGCAAAAAGGACTGCAAAATTACTAAAAATTATCGAAAAACAACTTTTTTAAATCGAATATTTAGAACTAAAAAACTGATTTTCTTTAAAAAATATTGATTGAATGAGCTTTTTTTTGATTTCTGGACAAAAGAAACGAAACAACTGATAAAAGAATGCACAGTCTAAAATCTCATATCTCTTGTCTAATCTCCTCCAATCATTAGTTTTTTTCATATATCGCTTCTGGTGTCTAGGATCTCAACTATATTTGCAGAAAAATCAAAAACTGTGATAAAAAACTATCCTTTATATTCGCACGAATATTTTATGGCGAAAGCCCTCGACTTGGCCATTCAAGCGGGAGAGGCTGGCGAAATCCCAGTTGGAGCAATTATAGTGGCTGGTGGAAGTAAAATTATAGGTAAAGGAAGTAATCAAACCGAAAAGTTAAATGATGTAACTGCTCACGCCGAAATCATAGCCATAACTGCCGCAACGCAGTATTTGGGAGCAAAATATTTGAAAGAATGTACGCTTTATGTCACGCTTGAACCATGCGTAATGTGTGCAGGAGCATTACATTGGTCGCAGATTGACCGTGTTGTTTTCGGAGCATCTGACACTAAAAGAGGTTTTAGTCGAGTAAGCCCGCCAATACTTCACCCAAAATCAAATGTTGTAAAAGGTATTTTAGAAACTGATTGCGAAATTATTTTGAAGAATTTTTTCAAAGGTTTGCGAACATAAAATTGTTTGTTAACGTTTAACTTTTAATTCCAAGACAAAAACAGTAACATATCATCCAATATTTTAAAACTTGTTTCAAAAATGGCATTTACCCTCGAACCCCTTCCGTATGCAAGTGACGCTTTAGAGCCACACTTCGACAAAGCGACCATGGAAATTCACCATGACCGTCATCACCAAGCTTATGTAACAAACCTTAACAATGCAATCGCCGGAACAGAAATGGAAAGCCTTTCACTGAAAGAGGTGTTGGCAAATATTAGCAAATATCCAGCACCAGTGCGTAATAATGGTGGCGGACATTTCAACCACGATTTATTCTGGAATATTCTTTCGCCAAACGGTGGAGGTGAGCCTGCAAGCACATTGGGTGCCGCTATCGACGAAACTTGGGGTTCGTTGGCCAATTTCAAAGACGAATTTAAGAAAGCCGCTATCGGTCGATTTGGTTCGGGCTGGGCATGGCTTTGCGTTGATGACCAAGAAAAACTTTTCATTACATCAACATCAAACCAAGACAATCCTTTGATGGATGTTGCTGATAAAAAAGGCATTCCGGTTTTAGGCTTAGATGTTTGGGAACACGCCTATTATTTGAAATTCCAAAACAAACGTCCAGATTATATTGATTCATTCTGGAATGTAGTTGATTGGGAAGCAGTACAAAAACGTTATTCAAATGCGAAAAGAGTAATTCCAAACGCATAATTTTAAAGATAGATTTGATAATAGGGGTAGGTTTTGGTAGCAAAATCTACCCCTATTGTTTTTTGTTCTGCCGTGTTATTTGAGTAGTAAGTACTGAGACAAAAGACGCTTCGCCGCAACGATTCGAGACAAGAGACAAATACTAAAATCAATATTTACATCATTTTAGTTTGTGTATTAATATTGTCTCATTACTTAGTATGGTAAATTTAATCGACAATTTGTTTTTCATAAAAAACTGATAGACAGTATTTTATGTTAGTGTGGACTGTAGACTATTAATCGCGGGCTACTTATTTGACCTACTTTTAGCGTATAAATTCGCCGACTAAAGGAACAAAGGATTGTTTTCTTTCCATTTTTCGACTTTAAGTCAAAAAAATATCCTTTGTTCTCTTAGCCACCCATTTCAATTGGTGTTTTAATCAATATGTCAAATAGTAAACAGTTCCGTTAACATTCACAAAAAAACAAATTAACAAAGTTTATTTTATTAATTTTGCGACTTAATCCTTAGTTTTGTGTTTTAATTAAAGCCATTTTACTCATAGCTTGCTACAAAATGAATCAAAAAAAACATCTCATTCATTCAATAAGTAGATTTTCTCTTTTTGTTTTTATAAGCCTTTTAGGTTTTTCAAGTGTGTATGCACAAAGTGTTGATGAACTCTCTGATGACCAAATTCAGCAGTTCATGAAACAAGCTCAAGAAAGTGGAATGAGCGAAGATCAATTAATGGCAGCAGCAGCAGCCAAAGGCTTTGGTTCGGCCGATATTTCTAAGTTCAAAGATAGAATGACAAAACTTCAAGCTGACAAGAAAGGGCCTGTTAATACAAATACTACTGATACTGAAAGAAGACTAAACGATACAACTTCTACCAAAAGTGTAAAGCAACCATTCAAAGAAGATAGCTCAGCTATCAGAAGAGAAAAATATTATGGACTTAATTTGTTCAATAATAAAAAGATTGTTTTCGAGCCTAATTTACGTATCCCAACGCCTAAGAACTATGTTTTAGGAACCGGCGATGAGTTAAATATTTCTATCACAGGTTTTGCTGCACAAACCTATAAAGTAAAAGTTTCTCCAGAAGGCACTGTGCAGTTAGATATTCTTAGCCCAATTTATGTGAGTGGACTAACAATCGAACAAGCAAGCGAAAGAATCATTAATCGATTAAAAAGCCGTTTTGCTGGCTTAAATAGTTCGGGTGGTGGACTCTATGCAGATATTACTTTGGGAAATATCAGAAGTATTTCGGTGACTGTTATTGGCGAAGCCCTACAGCCTGGAACTTTTACAATACCATCGCTCGCAAATGTTTTCAATGTTCTTTACTCTTGTGGAGGCCCCTCAGAAATAGGTTCATTAAGAAACATAGAAGTATTTCGTAATGGAAAGGTTATCAGAATATTAGATGTATATGATTTCCTTTTACATGGCGACCAAAAAGATAATATTATTCTGCAAGACCAAGATATTATCCGCATCCCTTATGTTGATATGCGTGTATCGCTTATGGGAGAAGTTAGAAATCCTAAAATTTTTGAAGTAAAAAGAGGCGAAACTTTAAAGGATGTTTTGGCTTTTGCTGGCGGATTTAAAGAATTAGCCTATTCAAAAACAATTTCATTAGAAAGAGCGACACCCACCGAAAAACGCATCGTTAGTATTGACCAAAACGAGATAGCTGCCTTTACTCCTCAAAAAGGAGATATTTATACGATTGGTAAAATATTGAGCCGATTCGAGAATATTGTAACCATCAAAGGTGCAGTTTACAGAGAGGGTAATTATGAATTAGAAAAAGACATTACCGTAAAACAATTAATTGCTCGTGCAGAAGGTCTAAAACAAGATGCCTTTAAAGAAAGGATTTTATTAAAAAGAGAAAGAGAAAACCTCGAACCAGAGATTATAACACTCAATTTATCTAAAATTTTGAAAGGCGAATCAGAAGATATTCGTTTAAAATTAAAAGATACATTATTTGTTAAATCATACAAGGATTTACGAGAACGCTTGACGGTGTCAATAAGTGGAGCTATCAACAAGGCAGCAATTTACGAGTTTGCTGATAATATGACGGTTTCAGATTTAGTGACAATGGCTGGTGGTTTTACCGACGGAGCATCTGCTTCAAAAATTGAAATTGCCCGAAGAATTAAAGCTGATACAGTAGGAATTTCTAATGAGCAATCTATCTTGATTGAGACAATAAATGTGGATAGAAATTTAATAGGAGCTGAAAGTAAAAAATTATTTCTAAAGCCTTTTGATAGAGTATACATACGAGTTTTGCCTCGATATGAAGAGCAAAAAAACGTTAGCATCGCAGGAGAGGTCTTCTATCCAGGGCCTTATGCTTTAAAAGATAAAACAGAAAAAATTTCAGATTTGATTATCAAATCAGGGGGGCTTAAAAGTGAAGCAGATTTAGGTAGTGCGAAATTTTCAAGAGCTGGAAAGGTAGTAGGGGTAGATATTATTAATATTATGCAAAACAGAGATGATATTAATAACTTGGTGCTGAATTCGGGAGATGCCTTAGAAATTCCTCGAAAAAAAGAAACGGTTACAATCAATGGACAAGTATATAATGCAACGACAGTACCTTATTCGGTGGGTTTAAAGTTTAAAGATTATATAAATTTAGCTGGTGGTACAACTGATAGTGCCTATGTGAAAAATTCCTACATTAAGTATGGTAATGGAAGCCTTGACCGAACAAAAAGTTTTTTTGGTTTTAAAGCATACCCTAAAGTCCAAAATGGTTCGGAGATTATTGTTCCAGTAAGAAGAAAATATAGATGGACACCTGCTGAGAGGATAGCTGTCAGTACAGCAGTAGTGTCTATCGCAACATTATTATTTACTATTTTTAACGCTACAAGATAGTTAATCATTATCTCATTATGGAAGAAGAAAAAGATATTGTAAGCATTGATTTTAATGCTTTTTTTAAAATAATCTGGAAAGAAAAAGTTTGGGTAGTTTTAATTACCTTAGTGTTTGCCTTGGGTGGCGTTTATTATGCCTTAACAGCTCGTGAAGAGTTTGTTTCAACAGGCAAAATACTTCCTGAATATCAATCTAAAGCTGGGGGACTAAGTCAATTTGCTGGTTTGGCCAGTTTAGCAGGCGTAGATTTAAGTAGTGCTACCGGAGGTGGGTCGGATGCAGTCAGACCTGATTTATATCCCGACGTTTTGAAAAGTACACCATTTTTCTTAGAGCTCCTTAAAATAAAGGTGCGTACCAAAGACAATAAAGAAATGTTTTTTAGTCAGTTTTATGATAACTTCGTGTTAGATAATAAGATTGAGGAGAAAGATACTAAAATTAAATTTCCAACAAGTAATCAATATATTGCAGTAAGTTATCAGACTGAAAACAACTTAAAAGATCTACGAGAACGTATAGGTGCTGTCATTGATAAAAAGACTGGACTTATTACTGTAACAGTTAAACTGCCTGACCCTGTTGTTGCAACAATCATTACTGATTATGGCATGAACTTTTTAACAAATTATATCACAAATTATCGCACCGAAAAATCAAAACGAGATTTGAATTTTTTGGCTGAAAGATTAGATGCAGCTAAGGGAAAATATTTTAATAATCAAGCTAAAAAAGCACAATATAGTGACCAATATCAGCTCTCAATGATGAAATTACAAGCGGCAGATTTGCAAAGAGAAAGGATAGAGTCGGAATACAAGCTTTCTTCAAGTTTTTATAATACTTTATTACAAAAATACGAAGAAGCAAAACTGAAAGTGCAGCAAGAAACGCCTGTAATAAAAGTTTTAGAGCCTCCGGTTGTACCAAATAAAAGAAGTGAGCCTAAACGTGCAATTATTGTATTGATTGCTACTTTTTTAGGAGGTATTTTTGGTATTATTTTTGGTTTAATTAGAAAGAAAAATTATAAATTAGTAGTCAAATAAAGGATCTGATTTATTGAGACAAAAGACACGAGACAAAATACATTAGACAATTGACGGTTTGTCGCAGCGATAAAACAATAAATTCAATATTTACATCATTTTAATTTGTTGATTAATATTGTCTTTCCGATTTTCTCGAACCTAGTATCTCGAATCTAGTATCTCATATCTAGATATTTAAATAATATTTTATGAAAGGAATAATATTAGCAGGTGGTTCAGGTACGAGATTGCACCCCCTCACTTTGGCGGTAAGTAAGCAGTTAATGCCCGTGTATGATAAACCGATGATTTATTATCCACTTTCTATTTTAATGTTGGCCGGAATCAAAGAAATATTAATTATTTCTACACCACACGATTTGCCACATTTTCAAAAATTATTGGGTGATGGCTCTCGTATTGGATGTAGCTTTAGTTATGCTGAACAACCAAGTCCCGATGGTTTGGCTCAAGCTTTTATCATTGGTGCTGATTTTATCGGCAATGATAGTGTAGCATTGGTTTTGGGTGATAATATTTTTTATGGTAGTGGTTTAAGTAAATTATTGCAAAGCAGTACAAATCCAAAAGGTGGTGTTGTATTTGCTTATCAAGTTCAAGACCCCGAAAGATATGGTGTAGTAGCATTTGATGAAAACTTAAAGGCCATTTCAATTGAAGAAAAACCAGAAAAGCCAAAGTCAAATTATGCTGTTCCAGGTTTATATTTTTATGATAATAAAGTAGTAGAAATAGCCCAAAACATCAAGCCTTCACCAAGAGGTGAACTCGAAATAACCGATATCAACAGAGTTTATTTAGAACAGGGAAAACTACAAGTTGGTATCATGAATCGTGGCACTGCTTGGCTCGATACAGGCACTTTCCAATCTTTGATGCAAGCTGGTCAGTTTGTCCAAGTTATTGAAGAGCGTCAAGGTTTGAAAGTTGGTTGTATTGAAGAAGTAGCTTACCGCATGGGCTTCATTAATGCTCAACAATTAGAGGTGGTAGCTAGACCATTAGTAAAGAGTGGTTATGGAGCTTATTTATTAAACTTGATAGCTTGAGTTGATTATAATATCAAATCCCCATATTGCCATCTTTGGCTTAGGTAATATAGGTTTGCCTTTAGCCATAGCTTTAGGCGAAAAGTACCCAACGATTGGCTTTGATATTGATGCTACAAAAATAGAAAGATTAGAAAGTGAAGTATCCTTAGCTAATCTTTCTTTCACAAATAATAAAAATTTACTCTCAAACTGTAATATCTTTATTATCGCAGTATCAACTTTGGTCGATAAAGATGGAAATCCCGATTTGTATCATTTATTAACGGCTACTCAAAGCATAGCTTTACTTCTCAAAAAAGACGATTTAGTTATTTACGAATCAACGGTTTTTCCTGGCTGTACCGAGGATATTTGCGTACCAGTTTTGGAGAAAATCAGTGGTTTGAAGTTCAATATCGACTTTTTTGTTGGCTATTCGCCCGAAAGAATCAATACTGCTGATACTATTCATACCTTAAAAAATACCATCAAGATAACTTCTGGGTCAAATCCTGAAACTGCTAAAAGAGTGGATGCACTTTATCGTTTAATTGTTGAAGCAGGAACCTATTTAGCTCCATCCATTCGAGTTGCTGAAGCTGCTAAGCTTATCGAAAATGCCCAAAGAGATATTAATATTTCTTTCATGAATAATGTAGCAACGATTCTGACTCAAAATAATATTTCGTTTGATGAAGTTTGGCAGGCAAGTAGCACGAAATGGAATTTTTTGAAGTTTTCACCTGGACTTGTTGGCGGCGATTGTCTGCCTTTGGCATCTCAATATTTAAACTATCTTTCTGATAAAACAGAAAATACGCTTTCAGTCGCTCGTCAAATCAATGATTCTTTGCCGCAAACGATTACTAAGCTTGTTTTTGCCAAACTACAAGTGGTTTTTCCACAAAATGCAGCTTTAAAAGTTTTGGTTTTAGGAATCAGCTACAAACCTAATACACCAAGTATAAAAGGCTCATTAATAATTGATTTAGTAGAAAAATTAAATACAAACAAGGCTCAAATTGATGTTTTTGACCCAGTTGCCGAGCCAAATAATATTGTAAATATTGAAAGCCTTTCTGATAATCAACAGTACCATCTTGTAATTAGAGCTACCAACCATCAGATTTTTGAAAATTTGAATTATCCCGATTTCGCTCTCCCAAACGCTCTTTTGTTTAATATAAGTACCTTTTCCTTCAGTTCCCTCAGATAGTTGATAGTCGGCAGTCTTCAGTCGGTAGTCCGCAGTTGGCAAACTTTAATAATTAAAAAACTGACTATCACCCGTTGGTCGAGATTTTCAATCTTCGACCAAAGAGTAGTGGATTTGTAATCCACGATTACCACATAATTTCTTCCTTTTCAAAGTCCTTCTCGTGTGGAGAAGGATTTAGGATGA
>CAMAQF010000076.1 GCA_945860265.1 Emticicia agri
CATGTAATCAAAAATAGATTTTGGATTATCGACTAAATAAAGATCAATCGTGTCAAAATCTCGGAGTAAGGTCGGAGCCCAAGAAATAAATCTTTCAAACTTTACATCGGGGTCATATTTCTTAAAAGTTTCGTAAAGTTCAAACAATAAACTTACAGTATCAATTTGGTTTACACCCGACATCTGCATCACAAAATCATCAATCGCAAGAATCTCCGGCGAGATAAACGGAACATCAGATAATTTTGATAAAGCTTGTTTGAAATAAAAAACTGCTCTACGGCTCGGCAACACAACATAAATATTTTTAAGTTGTGAAAATGTATGTTTATTGAATATATACTCTGCCGATTGATTAAGAAATGTCATTTAGTTAGATACCTTTAATTAGGACTAATAAACCCTAAATCAAAAATACACACTTCGGCTTGAAGTAGCAAATCATTCTACTTTTTATCTAAAGCATCTTTATAAGCTTTCAATACACGTTCACGTGCAAAAGTATGTTCAACAATTGGTTGCGGATATTCAAAACTATTCAATTCGGGAATCCACTTTTTAATATACTTTAGCTGAGGATCAAATTTTTGAGTTTGTGAAGTCGGATTAAAAATTCTGAAATATGGAGCGGCATCACAACCGCTGCTTGATGCCCATTGCCAGCCGCCATTATTAGCTGAAAAATCAAAATCCATAAGTTTTCCTGCAAAATATGCTTCGCCCCAACGCCAGTCAATCAATAAATGTTTTATCAAAAAACCAGCAGTAATCATTCTTACTCGGTTATGCATAAATCCAGTTGTGTTTAGTTCACGCATTCCAGCATCCACAATTGGATACCCAGTTTTTCCTTCACACCACTTTTTAAATTCGGCTTCATTATTTCGCCAAATAATATTATCATATTCTTTTCTAAAAGCCTGACCCTCGCTTATGTGAGGAAAATGATAAAGAATATTCATATAGAAATCTCGCCAAATGAGTTCATTCAACCATTTTTCATTTAAAAGAATAGCCTTCTTAGCTAATTTTCTGATACTAACAGTTCCAAAACGAAGATGTATACTTATGCGACTCGTTCCGAGAATTGAAGGAATATCACGTACTTCATCATATTTTTTAATCAAGTCTTCTTGCAATTCCTTCTTCGGGAACACACTACCAATTTCAACAAAACCAATTTCTTCAAAAGTAGGTAATTTAAAAGGGTCTATTTTTATAAAGTTTTGATAGTATTTTTCGGTTGGATAAGATTTCAAATAAAATTCATTAAGTGTTTCTTTCCATTTTCGGCTGTATGGTGTAAAAACGGTATAAGGAGTTTTTGCTCCACTCAAGACTTCATTTTTCTCAAAAACAGTTTGGTCTTTAAAAGTATAAAAAGCTATACCTTTTGCATTGAGCATCTCTCCTATTTGACTATCGCGTTTGATGCCATATTTTTCGTAATCGTGATTGGTAAAAACTTCGGCAATTTTATAATCTGAAATTATATTTTCCCAAATCTCAAAAGGACTCCCATACTTTATTAATAATGACGAGCCTAAACTCAAGAGCTGTGCTTGTATATCGGCGAGTGCTTTATGAATAAATTCTACTCGTTGGTCTTTTTTGTTTTCGAGTTTATCCAAGATATTTCTATCGAAAATAAAAATTGGCAAAACTTTATATCCACTCTTAAGAGCGTGATAAAGTCCAGCATTATCTTCTAAACGGAGGTCACGGCGAAACCAGAAAATGGCTACTTTTTCTTTTGTCATTATTTATAAAAATTTTATGTACTTCGATACGATTTTTGTATGTACATTAAAATAAAAACTTTACTTTTGAGTAAATTGTTTATCTAAACATCGAATTCAATCAAAATTAAAAAATCAATGAAAAAATTATTCGTAACCGTATTTTCTTTATTTGCATTTGGGACTTTTGCACAGGATGTACCAAGTGCCGATGCAATATTGGAGAAATATTTGACGGCCATCGGTGGCAAAGAAGCCATCGCTAAAATCCAAGATTTAACAATCAGCAGCACGACCGAAACTCAAAGAGGAACATCCGAAACCGAAATGAAGTTCAAATTTCCAGACCGCTATGCAATGTCAGTTTTTGCTAATGGCAACGAAGTTATGAGCACAATTTATGATGGAAACAAAATGAAAAGTGGGAGTAGCTTTGGTGGAGGGAATCGCCCACCAATGGAAGGAAAAGAAGCACAAATGGCTGCAATGAGAAGTAATCCATTCTCAGAAACACTTTATGACAAAATGGGAATCACACGCACAGTTGTTGGCAAAGAAAAGGTTGGAGATAAAGATACTTATAAACTCGAACTTGCAACAGCTGATGGGAAAAAATGGAACGATTTTTATGACGTTGAATCTGGCTTAAAAGTAAAAACTTATTCGCTGAATGAAACTCCAAGAGGAAAATTTGAAAATAATGTTTTCTACTTAAACTACAAAAAATTCAAAGGAGTTGAGGTAATGTTACCATCACAAACCAAAAGAAGTGCTGGCCAAATGGGAGAAGTTACCTCAGAAGTGCAATCTGTCAAAGTAAATAAGGGTCTTAAGGATACAGATTTCGTTATTAAAGATTAAGTTGATTTCAAATATTCAATTCTCAGGGCAGGTAATTATTGGAATATATTATCTCATAATTACAATCTATCAAAGTAAATAAGGGTTTCAATGATTCAAATTTCATGATACAAGTGTAAGTTGATTTCAAATATTCAATTCTCAGAGCAGATAATTTTACGATTATTTGCTCTTTTTTTATAATTTAAATCAATATTCAATTAATTTTGAATAAACCGAACTATAAATCAATGAACGACTGCCGAAAAATTAGAGATAATGAACGAAATTTAATCATATTCTTGTTGGAAAAACTTGAGCTAAATACCAAACAATACCCAATAAATGAAGACGTTGAAGAGTATGAAGATGGAAAAATGGGTAGTATTAGTATGGGAAATCCTGATATTTTAGCATACAAAGATGACCTCATTCAAGCAAAATATAAAGATACCGATAAAACTGAAGTTGTCATAACTCTTACACAATGTACTAATAATCAACTACTTGATTTAGATTTTTGGAAAGTTGATTTCTCAAAATTGATTACTTACCCTAAGCCTGAAGATTTAACTTTTACCGAATAATGTGCTTTCATTAATTTTATTGGCATGTTTACTCCAGATTTCATTTCCGCCAATTTCTATTTTCCAAAAACACAAAGAAGCGTATCATCCTTAATAATTTTGTTTGGCATCTAGAAGAATTAAACAAAGCTTTCAGGTACAATACAGAAAAACTAAGGTATGATAAAAAATCGCTAAATAGGTAAAACCTATTTTCAATTAAAAGTGCTATCAAAATAGATTACTTAAAAAGCAATGGGAACATAAAATGGTAATCCTTTTATTAAATTATCAATTTTTGCCAAGCATAAAAAAGCCTTAAAATTGTCGAATTACAAGGCTTTCAAAATTATTATTTAATTCTAATTTTTGAAACTATTCGTATCTCAACGACTCAATCGGGTCAAGTTTTGAAGCTTTGTATGCTGGATAAAATCCAGATAGAATACCTACAAATACACATACCACGAAACCCATCATTATCCAAGCCCACGGAATTATGAAGCTACTTTTATCGCTGATGAGCTTTGCAATTACATTGCCAATTCCAATTCCCATAATGATTCCTGCTATTCCACCCAAAATACAAATCACAATTGCTTCCATCAAAAACTGTAAACGTATCTTGAAAGGAGTTGCTCCGATGGCTTTTCTTATACCGATTTCACGAGTACGTTCTGTAACAGATACCATCATTATGTTCATTAATGCTATTGCGGCACCCAGTAGTGTAATAATTCCAATACCAAAGCCTCCTATTCTCAAATAGCCCGTAACTTCTTCAAAATCTTTGGCTAAAGCATCTGAACGCTCAATTGAAAAAGAAGCAGATTTTCCAATTGCATCTCTCCTAACTCTACGCATAACAGATTCGGCTTCTCCAATAATATAATCCATGTCTGAAACATTTTTTACAGAAGTCGTGATATCAAAAGTTAATTTTCTATTACCAGCAATTTGGCGACCAGTCTCAAGTGGCACAAGTGCTACACGATCATCTCCACCACCTGTTATGCTACCTTTCTTTTCCAAGACTCCAATAACTTTGAATCTTAATCCGAGTAGAGAAATTTCTTTATTAATCGGGCTTTCTTTTGGAAAAAGTGAAACTGCCAATTCATTGGCTAAAATCACTACATTATTCGTAAAATCAATATCATTATCACTAATATTTCGGCCAGCAGTCAATTTATAGCCTTTCATATCGAGATAATCGGTATCAATTCCTCTTATCAAACTATTAGGATTTGTCTTGATTGATTTATATTTCAACTGAGCAGAACCGGTAACACTCGTAAAAATACTAACTGTTGCTCCAGAGTTTTTTGCTTGAAAAAGTTCTTTATATTGCTTCGCCTCACGATATTCAATTGGTGGAAAATCTTTGTCGTTTACTCCAGCACTTCGGCGGCGAAACATTCGTGGACCTTTAATATCAAATGAGTTTGCACCAAGTCCCGCAAAACTGTTATCTACGGAACTTTGCATGCCATCAATTGCAGTCAAGATTCCAACCAATGAAGTTATACCAATCGCAATAATCAAAGCTGTAAGTACCGTACGAAGCATATTCCCTTTGATGGAGCGTAAACTTTCGTTAACATTTTCTTTTAAATTCATGTTTTTGCTTTAAATTTAGTACGTGATGTACTTAGATTTCAATGGTACAAAATTCATCAAGAGTTTCCAAAAGCACAAACGATTAAGATAGGTGATTCAACCGCTTATCATTTTTTTAAGCCTATTCGCTTCTTTTTCGCTTTAATAGGCTATAGTTTTAAAATAAAATCAAAAAATCATTTACGACTAACTAATAATCAAATAGCTATTTCGTTGATAATTGGTATAAAGATTGCTACATTTGATTACATAATTTTTATAGAAAATAATGAGAAAACTGACCCTATTTGTACTGTTGACATTTTCGTTATCATCAAATCTATTTGCTAATCGCATTCTGATTCCGATGGACGAAACGCAACGAAATCATTTGAAAGCATATGGAATAGCTTTTTGGTTGTTAAAAACTCATGGAACTGAGGTTGAATGGCTCCTTAATTATAAAGGTGGAAGCTTTTTATTTACAGCATCACAAACATTTATCAATGAATGCGTAATTCGTGGTGTAAGTTATGAAGTAATTTCTGAAGCAGAATCACAATCAATTTTAAACGTAATTGCCTCGAATGATGCCAATATGGATGCAGTAAAATTGAATAAAGCTCCTAAAATTGCAGTATATTCGCCAAAAACTACACAACCGTGGGACGATGCAGTTACATTAGTCCTTACGTATGCCGAAATTCCTTATGATAAAATCTTTGATGAAGAGGTTTTGGAAAACAAACTTCCTGAGTACGACTGGCTTCACCTCCACCATGAAGATTTTACTGGTCAATTTGGAAAATTCTTGCGTATGCGTGGTCAAGCTTGGTATCAAGAACAAAAACTAGAAGCAGAAACAATTGCCAAGAAATTTGGCTACACAAAAATCCCTGATTTGAAATCAAGTGTTTCTAGAAAAATTAGAGATTTTGTTTTTGGAGGTGGTTATATGTTTGCGATGTGTAATGCAACCGATACTTTCGATATTGCTCTGGCCGCCGATGGTGTTGATATTGTAGAAGCTCCTTACGACGGAGACGGTGCAGACCGAAATGCAGAAAGTAAACTCAAATACGAAAATTGCTTTGCCTTCAAAGACTTTAGATTGATTACAAATCCTTATGAAATGGAATTTTCAAGCATTGATAATCAACAAGAAGAACGTGGTGTAACAGAAAGTAATGATTATTTTTCATTATTTCAGTTTTCTGCTAAATGGGATCCCATTCCTACGATGCTTACACAAAACCATGCTAATTTAATTAAAGGTTTTATGGGTCAAACAACTGCATTCAAAAAGCAATACATCAAACCAGATGTTATTACGCTTGCCGAGAATCGTTCTATTGGCGAAGCAAGATATATTCATGGAACAGCGGGAAAGGGCTTTTGGACTTTTTACGGTGGTCACGACCCAGAAGATTATCAACATTATGTTGGCGAAGAGCCAACTGATTTGAATCTACATCCAAATTCGGCTGGTTATCGTTTGATATTAAATAATGTGTTATTTCCTGCGGCCAAGAAGAAGAAATTAAAAACATAAAAACTCCAAATATAAAATTACCTTCCTCACTTTGATATTCGAAGTGAGGTTTTTTTATTATTAGCAAAAGATGCATGATAGCTACAGCACGATTACGAACGTAGAGCATTGACTATCAGTAGATTACAAAAATTTAATTATAAATAAATTCAGGCTTAGATATTTCTATTACATTCTATTTCAAGTATCTTCTATCCAAAACAGGTTGCAATCGCAAATGTCGATAGCTATATAAAAACTTCCTTGTGAATAAGATAAAAAAATATTGCATTACGAACAAAAAGAGAAGCCCTACTCATTTTATGAATAGGGCTTCTCTTTTTGTTCTAATCTTTTCCTTATTTACATTTACCTTCGCCACCTTCTGTGCAACAACGATTGTAATTTTTGATTAAAGCTTTGTATTGTTTTTCGGTAAGTGTAACATATAATTTATTGTAGTCACCAAGAGTTATATCTTGCTTAGTGAAATTATATGTCATTTTAACTGGTACATTAATATTTTGGTCAGCTGCTGCTACGCCATCTTTAGAACAAACTCTTAAGCTTTTTGAAACATCGCTGCCACCAGTAGTTGTAAACTCATAAGCAGATTTCACTGGTACTTGAAAGCTTCCGAGGCAAAGATACTTCTCAGGCATTTCTCCTTTATCCAATTTACCCGTTTTCTTATAAATTCCGATGATTGTAACATCGTTAGTTCCACTTTTTACACTACCATCTTTAATTTCAGTTTTTCCTAAGAAATTAATTTTTTGATCTGCACATTTAGGCTCTCCACCACCAAACGCACTTGAAGCTGTTTCTGTCGCTGTACTTGATGAAACTTTCTTAGAGGCAGCTTCCAAATTTGGAGTAGCAGCTGCAGTTACGTTTACTGCTTTATAAGCTTTGCTTAAAGCTTTGAATTGGTCTTCTGTAACATTAATATATAATTTTTCACCATCTCCAACCAAAACGTCATTCTTAGTAATTTTGTAGTTTAGGTTCAATGGCAATGACAAACTAATTGGTGCAGGGGCAGCATTTGCTTCAGTACAAACATCAACAGTTTTTGAATATTGAGCTTCGCCTTTAACATTAAAATCATACGTAGAGCGAACCGGAACAGGATAAGAACCTAAAAGCAAGCCTTTTGTAATTCCTGATGCTGTAGTAACAGCAACGATTTCCATTGTTTTAATAGTGTTTAATACATCGCCACTACTTATTTGACCACTACCAGAAATATTAATAGTTTGTGTTTTACAAAAAACCGGTGGAACTGGAATTTTATCGCAACATCCTTGGCTATTACATACATAACCTTCTGGACATGGACATGGACTAACTGGGCAATTTGGAGCTGGAGTATAAAACGCATTACCACATTTCTTCATGATATAAAGAAAACACTCTCCTCCTTTAGCATAAACCTTGAATGTCGGAAAATCTTTACCTAATCTTGACCAAGCATATTTATGCCCACGAGAATAAGCTCCCATCCAGCCAATAGTTCCCGCTGGGAGTATCTCAGGAGTTAAATTTTTGCTTGTGAAACTTGGGTCATTAAAACCACTGTAACCTAATGCTTGCAATAGTTCATCAATCTCAGTTCTGCTATTTTTGGTATTTTTAGTATAAACGGATTTTAAATGATTATAGGCAGCTATACTTGTATGCTTTGGAATTTCACCAAATTGTGGGCTTGTGCCAAGTACTTTCAATTCCACTGGTGTTATATCAGATGCACCTTTAAAAATCGAGTAAGGGAGTAAATTACATTTTGAATTAAGTTGCTGAGCAAACCCAACTAAAGGCAATAGTATTGCTAAAGTTAGCACGGAAAATAATTTAGATTTCATTTTTGATTAATTGTTATGATTTCTGTAGGAAAAATACTCCAATCGGGTTTTGTATAACGTTTACAGAAATAGTATGTATTAAAATTTTATGCCAATTTATGAAAAAAATACCTTTTGACAAGCTAAAATCTCATAAATATTATTAATGGAGTATTCTGATTCCATATATTTTGCTATTTAATTGTATAATCAATTAATCATAAATTGTATCATAAAGTTACCTCTAAAAAACGAAAAAATATATCCAAAATAATAGTTACACTCAACAATTGTAAAATAATACTATCTCTTCGCAAACGAAATTTATTACTTTACCGTTTTGATAATGCAATACACCTTTTAAAAAAAAAATTGTAAAACTTTTTAAGTAAATTATCATACTCTCATGAAAATCAGTAAATTATTTTTATTCTGTGCATTGGCGATTGTTCAACAAGTCTTCGCACAAATGCCAACATCATCTAAATTTGACCACCGAGATGCTTTCAATCCACTATTCAATTTTATGCCAGGTACGGCATACCGCAGTGGAACTGGTGCTCCTGGCCAAATGTATTGGCAAAACAAAGCAGATTATAAAATTAATATCAAACTCGACGAAGAAACTAATTCATTGACCGGAGATGTTGAGATTACTTACAAAAACAATAGTCCAGACAAATTGCCTTTCCTTTGGCTACAACTTGACCAGAATCAGTTTAATAACGAATCAAGAGGTGGCAAAACTACTTCAATCGCTGGTGGTCGTTTCGGCAATGCTGGATTTGATGGTGGATATACAGTACAGTTTGTTAGCGTTGATAAAAATACTAAAACAGGGAAAAAAAATACCACACGTTCAATTTATGCTGAGCATTTAATTGATGATACTCGCATGCAGATTCGTTTGGCTGAATCAATTTCACCTAACGAAGAAGTTAAAATCAAGATTTCGTACTCATTCAAAATACCTCGTTATGGCTCTGATCGCATGGGCAAGCAAGAAACCCAAGATGGCACTATCTACGAAGTTGCACAGTGGTATCCAAGAATGGCCGTTTACGATGACGTTGAAGGTTGGAATACACTACCTTACTTGGGTGCAGGTGAGTTTTATTTAGAATATGGCGACTTTGAATATAATATCACGGTTCCATATAATCATCTGGTAGTTGGTTCGGGTGAATTAATTAATCCAAATGAAGTGTTGACAGCAGAACAAATTAAACGTTTTAATGCAGCTAAAAACAGTGATAAAACAATAATTATCAGAAGTGCCGATGAGGTAAATGATGCAAAATCACGTCCACGCACCGACGGTACTTTGACATGGAAATTTAAGTGCAAACAAGCACGAGATGTGGCTTGGGCAAGTTCAAAAGCATTTGTTTGGGATGCTTGTAAAATCAATTTGCCAAGTGGTAAAACATCATTAGCTCAATCGGTTTACCCGAAAGAAAGCAATGGCAATGATGCTTGGGGTCGTTCATCTGAATATGTAAAAGGTTGTATAGAATTCTATTCAAAATACGTGTTTGAATATAGTTATCCAAGTGCAGTAAATGTAGCGGGGCTTGTCGCAGGAATGGAATACCCGGGTATCGTATTTTGTAATTATCGCGATAAAACCGAAAGTCTATGGGGAGTAACTGACCATGAATTTGGACATAATTGGTTTCCAATGATTGTTGGCAGCAACGAACGAAAATACGCTTGGATGGATGAAGGCTTTAATACTTTTATCAATTCACTTTCAACTAAAAATTTCAATAATGGCGAATATTACAGTCCTGAAAACGTTCGTCAGATGACCCCCTATTATTATGACCGTGACCCAATTGTAAATATTCCAGACGTAATTCAAGATAATAATTTAGGAATTGCAGCGTACATGAAGCCTGGTTATGGTCTTACGATGTTGCGTGAATTAGTTTTAGGAGAAAAACGTTTCGACTACGCATTAAAAGAATATGTAAACCGTTGGGCGTTTAAACACCCAACTCCACTTGATTTCTTTCGTTCGATGGAAGATGCTGCAGGTGAAGACTTAGGATGGTTTTGGAAAGGTTGGTTCATCAACGATTGGAAAATTGACCAAGGAATAAAAGATGTAACCTACATACAACAAGATGTCACTAAGGGCTCTGTAATTACGATTGAAAATTTGGAAAAAATGCCAATGCCTGTAACGCTCGAAATCAAAGAAGTAAATGGTACAAAAAAAAGAGTTTTACTGCCTTTTGAAATATGGCAACGTGGTAGCACTTGGAGTTTCGGATATGATTCAAAATCTGCTATTGAATCAATTATAATTGACCCTGACAATAAATTGCCAGATGTCAATACAAGAAATAATCAGTGGAAGCCATCAAAACTTACCAAATCTCAACCAAATTAAGGTTTAGGGTATCGAAATCGTTACCTTTGAACGATGACAAATACCACCCAAAGGAGGGTTAAACTTTGAAACATTGACAGTTACAGCCTCAATATGAGGAAATTTTGTCTTGATGGCCTCGATAATTTTATAAGCAATATGCTCCAGTAGCCGATGTCGTTCATTCATGACATCGGCTACTATTTTATATATATCTTCATAATTTACAGTTAGTTTCAATTTATCTTCTTGAGCTGCAAGGCTCAAATCGGCCGTAATAGCAATATCAATCGAAAACTTACTTCCGATTTTTTGTTCTTCATCATAATATCCATGATAGGCAAAAAACTCTAAACCTTCAAGCGAGATAATTCCCATGACAATAATTTTTAGAAAAAATAAAACAAAAAAAGGTTCAAGCACATACTTGAACCTTCTTAAATTACATCATTAATTAAATATTATCAAAAAATGAGCCACCAGATGTACCATCATTTTTTGCAATAACATCATTTAAAGTTGGCAATGGTGAATGATCTTTGACTGCCATATCATTCTTTTCTACCATTGCTTTTCTGATTGCAGCCTTTACTTTATTTACTTTTTCAAGCATTTCTTCAGTAATTGAATCCTGATTATTTTCAACGGGAATAACAGCTACTTGTGCAAAAGATGGAATAGGCTCTTCCATTTCTTCACTTGCTTGAGTAATAGGTTTTGATTCTTTAACAACAATCGGTTCTGGTTTTGGGGTAGATATTATTTCCTCAGCAATATAAGTCGATTTTACTGGAGAAGGTGTTTCAATAAAAGGCTCTTCATTTTCAACAGCTTGGTCATTTTTTGGTTCATTACTTATCAAATAAATTTTCAATGCTTCCAAATCATCCCAACGGCCTCCGGCAGCAAGTTTGGCTTGTTGAGTCCATGTACCAGGGTCGTGGCCTGCAAAATGTTGTCCAGCTTTTTCTAAAATTTCTTGAATTTTGTAAACTGGAGTAATAGCCAAATCTCGGAAAGTGAAAATACCTGAATCGTTGAGTAACAAGGCAATTTTAGGCCCTACACCTTCAATAATTTCTAATTCATCATGCTTTGAAGAATTACCTCTACTAACAATGCCTTGATCATCAACTGGTTGTATCTCAATAAAATTATCGATCGTCGAAGATAAATTTGTTGTAGTTATAACGGGTTCTCTTGCAATAAAAACCTTTTTTTCTTCATTAATTGGAGTTATTTGAACCACTGGTAATTGGAATCCCACTTCTTTATCAAGCTCCTCAACTAGTATATTTTTTGTAATTATTTGCTCTTCTTCAATAGTTTCGGGGGTGAATCTTGGACTATCTTCCACAACATCCTCTATAATATTATCAAAAGGAACTACGATTTCTGGAACTTCTTCAATTCTGGTATCTTCGGCAACAGCAAATGCTACTTTTGTCGAGTCATCCTCCTCAACTGTCAGCATTGAAATAGCTTCTTTAAAATTAGCATCAACTCCCTCTTTATCGAATTTGTCTTCAAAACGCTGAACATGCTCAAGTGTAGACGTAGAAAGATTTCGCATTTGAGCCAAAAGATTAGTTTTGTAATGATCCATTGCTCGAAAATCACGTTCCAAAACTTTCACGTCGCCCAAAACCACTTCTCTAATATATTTTACTTGTTCTTCAGCTTGTCTGACAATTTCATTAGCTTTTTGTTGAGCATCTATTAATAACCTTTCACCCTGCAACTTCGTCTCTTGAATATAAGTATAGGCCTGCTGATTTGCTTGTTCAGTAATCATTGTACTGGTATCTTCAGCAAGTTTCAAGGTTTTAAAAAGTGACATTTCGATTTCACGCAACTTGTTAGCTTCTTTTTCGGCTATCTCAAGCTGCATTCTTAGCATTTTGCTTTCATTTTGAAATCGTTCCCATTCTTGAGAAAGATTAATTAAAAAACTATCTACTTCTTCAATATTATAGCCTCTAAAAGTTTTTTCGAATTCATTTTGACGAATTTCGAGGGGTGTAATTTTCATTGTTAAAAATGCTTTAGGGAATTCTGAAACGTTTTTTTTGATATTGATTCAATGGTGTAATGCCCTTTTCAATTGCGGAAATACTTAAAAAAAATATTTTCAATTAAAAAATTACTTATATCAGTAAGTTATTAAGCAAAAGTAACAAAAAAAGTATATCTAACATTTAATATTTGATACATTTATTCAAAAAACTATGCCATCCAATATTTTTAGAAGTTTATTTTCCATACTGAAATGGTGCGGTCATCGCTAGCTGACACAATCTGATTATCATATTTTGTCCAAAGTAATTTATTGACCGATGTTCCGTGCCCTGCGTGTCTTGCACGGTCGATTACTTTAAATAATTTAAAACTTTCGGCATCCCAAATTTTCACTGATTTGTCCATACTACAAGTGGCAAAATATTTATAGTCGGGGCTAAAATCAATATAATTAATCGCAAACGTATGTGCTACAATTTCTTTTTCTAAAACATATTCTTTTTCAACATCCCAAATTTTTAATCGAGCATCTCTACTGCCCGAAAACAAATATTTAAAATCTGGAGAATATTTTAAAGCAAAAACTGAATTTTGATGTGCTGCAAATACTTTTTTAAGTTTAAAAGTTTGTAAATCAAAAATTTTGATAGAATTATCACTAAAACCTGCAGCAAACTCTCGTTCAACAGGATTGATAGCTAAGCATCTTACACTCATTTCGGAAGCTTTTATATGCTTTACAAAGTTATAACTTTCGGTTTCAATCACAGAGATTACACCGTCTCCGCCTGCAATGAATGCCATATTTTGATAAATTTGTATATCAAAATAATTGGTGGCGACCAATTTTAATGTACTAATTTCCTGCTTAGTAGCAATATCAATTACATGAAGACCTTCAAAGTTTTCGAGAATCCAGAGATGATTTTTGTTTGGCAAATACGCCAATGCATAGACCGAATGCCCAACTTTAGCAATCATTTCACCAACATCAGGCTTTTGCAAATTCCATTTTACCACAAACCCATCGCCTGCTGCCGAGAAAAAATGATGAACATCATCAGACTTTTCTAAAGCATACACACAATCACGATGGCCCGTAAATGAATCTATTTTCTCAACTTTTATCATAATACTTCTGTGTTTTTATTCTTTAAACTGTGTATTGATAAACGTTGAGTTAAGCGTAAAACAAATAATTTTTATACTTTTTTTTTGATAAATTGCAGAAAAAACAAGAAATTATCGAACAAAACACTATTTTTACACACAAAAATAATTCAATAAATCTTCTTTCTTACATATTCACATGAATTTTTCAGGCGAAATAGAAAAAATAGCAGTTTTTGAAGCAGTAGAAAAAGTAATAACTGGTTTAGGATTTAATATTGACAAACAAGACCAAAGTCGTCCTTGGGGAGGATTTTTTGTTTTGGATGAATCTCAAGCACCTAAATTTACTGAGACCTATTTTCCGCATTTATCAGTCGATGATTTTGGTATTGGACGTAAATTAAGTCCAAAGATTTTGGTTGTTGCTCCGCATAAACGTCTTTCGTGGCAATATCACTTCCGTAGAGCCGAAATCTGGAAAGTAGTCGGAGGAGTTGCAGGAGTAGTAACCAGCGAAACTGATGAAGAAAACGAGGTTCAAACGCTTCCCATCGGCACCATCATTAACCTAAAACAAGGAGAAAGACACCGTTTGATTGGACTAGATGGTTGGGGAATTATTGCCGAGATTTGGCAACATACCAACCCCGAACACCCTTCTGATGAGGATGATATTGTAAGAGTTCAAGATGATTTTGGAAGATAAAATTCTAATTGTAGAGTTAAGAGTGTAGAATACGTATCAAAACCTTCATATTTACATTCATAACTCTATACTCTAAACAATTTTATTAGTCGCCGATGATAATTAATTTGTCCAAGATGGTAATTCAGATGCGTAAGTAGATGAATCAAGAAAAAAGCATTGCTGTCATTACCACCGTAAAATTCTTCTGTATGTCTTTGAACTAAAGTTTCGCTTGAAATAGCAGGTAAAATTTTTATAAGCATTGCTCGTGTAGCTTCTATTTTTTCAATTAGAACAGCCTTCGGTACATTCTTATTCGAGAACTCCAACGGTCGATTTCTGACGAAATCAGTTCCGCCTAACTGATGCCCAATATAGTGATTCAGATTACCAATCAGATGCAAACAAAGATTTCCTGCTGAGTTGCTGATTTCGGACTTAACTAACCATAAATCACCTTCATTTTGATAAGCATCAATTTCGTTACTCAGTTTTTGTATGTCTCTATCATAGAGTTTTGCCAATGATTCAAGCATAATGTAGCTGTTTTTATTCAAAATACATTATTGTTCAAAATCAAGTTCCATCATTACATAATCTTTACCATTTTTTCTGACTACATCCGAGACAACTTCCATTCCGAAACGTTGATAGAATTCGATTGCTGTCATACGAGCATCACATTTTAGACCTTTAAGATTAAGTTTTTTGGCTTCTTCAATCAAATGATTAAGAAGTTTTGTACCATATCCTCTACCTTGAAAATAATCATCAGTGGCAAACTTTCTAAATTGTCCTTCTTGACTATTAATAAATTAAGAAATGACCGAAACCAAAATCTTATTTTCAAATAAACCATAATGTATTCCTTCTTCATCAATTGGAAGGACTACAAAATCCAACGGTTTATTTGGCCACATCACTTTGTGTCGGAGTGGCCAAGTTTCTGATGCTGGAATTTCTTTAATTTCCATACAAAATCACTTACCTGCATAAGCCTGATAGTATTTTTGGGCTTGTGACATTTGTTTTTCTAAATCAGAAATACGGTTTTCATCGGCTGGGTGAGTTGAAAGTAATTTAGGTGGTTTCTGCGACTTTGCTCCTGCTTCAGCCATTCTTTTCCAA
This sequence comes from Emticicia agri, assembly GCA_945860265.1. Lineage (GTDB taxonomy): Bacteria > Bacteroidota > Bacteroidia > Cytophagales > Spirosomataceae > Emticicia > Emticicia agri_A. The sequence goes on from CAMAQF010000076.1 coordinate 15,445, forward strand.
AATTCAACGGCATTTTGTGGATTATAACCAGCCATTGCCATAAAAATCAAACCTAATTTATCCGCTTCTGATTCTTGATTACGGCTATTAGGCAAAACATATGTAAGCTGCGACCCAATTCCCAAAACCTGTCCTGCGATTTCCATAACCTTTTGGTCACCAGTATAAACACCTACACCTACTGCCCCAATCTGAGTTATACCGTTGGCTAAAAATGCTTGGCTCATACGCTCACGTCCATGGCTGGCAATTGCATGAGCTATTTCGTGGCCCATCACAACAGCTACGCCAGCCTCGTCTTTACAAATGGGCAAAATACCTGTGTAAAAACAAACTTTGCCACCTGGCATACACCATGCGTTTAATTCCTTATTTTGAACCAGTTTAAACTCCCATTGATAACCATCAATTACTTGGCTATAATTGTTTTGAATCAAATAATTTTCAACAGCAGTTTTGATTCTCCCACCGACACGTCCAATCATTTCCGCATCCTTAGTATTATATGAAACAACTTTTGAGGTGTCCATAAAACCTTTATACTCTGTAAAACTCATATTCATCATTTGTTCGTTAGATACAAATCCAACCAGTTGTTTACGACCAGTAAGTGGTACACGCTGGCATGCCCAAATCAGTGTTACTAAAGCAATTGCAGCAATCGAAGATTTCAGTAGTGTTTTCATTTTTTTTATTAGTAATATTTACTTTTAGACGAATTTTTGATTCAAATATTACATTTTTAAACGAGTATTTTTGAGAAAACTTAAAAAATTTTACCTGCCAAAAAGCACTTACAAACGATTTAATGCCTATTTTTGTAGTATATATTATTTTTTCAATGTGCAAATATTGTTAATTCGTCCTAAAGTCTTTCTTAAAATTATAGAACATTTTTCATGAAAATCATAGCTATTGGCCGAAACTACGCCGAACATATCAAAGAACTCAATAATGAACGCCCCGATGAACCCGTTATTTTTACAAAACCTGAAACGGCTATTTTGAAAGATAATGAGCCATTTTATCACCCTGATTTTTCGCAAGATATTCACCATGAAGTTGAAATTATTGTAAAAATAAGCAAGATGGGGAAAAATATTGAGGAAAAATTTGCCAATAAATATTACGAAGAAGTAGGTATTGGTATTGACTTCACGGCTCGCGATGTTCAATCAAAATTAAAAGCTAAAGGTTTACCTTGGGATTTAGCAAAAGGTTTCAATGGCTCTGCTCCTATTTCTGAATTTGTTCCAAAATCAAAATTTGCAGATTTAACGAATCTTAATTTTCATTTAAACGTGAATGACGAACTCCGTCAGGAGGGTAATACGTCTATGATGCTTTATTCGATAGATACTATTATTGCTTTTATTTCTAGATATTTTACCCTTAAAACTGGCGATATAATTTTTACAGGAACGCCCGCTGGCGTAGCTGCTGTGAAAGTTGGTGATACGCTTTCAGCATTTATTGAGGGAGATAAAATGTTGGAATTTGAGGTGAAATAATGTATTTTTGGTTAAAAAAAACATTAAAACTATATCAAACACCTTTCCATTTGAAAAAATTAATCAATTGCTTGGCCAACTAAAAATCGAGGTTTAGGATTTTATCGAATTTCTGCAGCTTAAAAGCTTTTCTCAAATCAAAAAAGACCAAACCGAAATTAAAAAAAGCTAAGTTTTCGACTTTATGAAGGTTAAATATATACTATCACCCGATTTTGATTTACCACTCGAAAAATGTAAAGCTTGTATATATGTTATTTTTGATGAATATTTAAAATCTACAACATTAAAACGAATTTGGTAATTACCTATATATTCCATGATTATTACACGTCTCTTAAGTAAACTTTTGCTCATTATATATTTAGTTTTTGATACTTCTTCAAACAGGGCATTTGCCCAAAGAAGAAAAACTGTAATAAACAATCAATTTCCAAGGGGCTATTTTATGTTTCCAATTCAACCTGGTCAACAAGCTTCCTTATCTGGTGGGTTTGGCGATTTACGTACAAATCACTTCCATGCTGGTGTTGATATTCGTACAGGGGGTGTGGAAGGCTACCAAGTCTATGCCGCTGCTGATGGATATGTATCAAAAATAAGAGTTATGCGTGGTGGATATGGAAATGTGATTTATATTACCCACCCTAATGGATACACGACTGTCTATGGACATCTCAAAAACTTCAATGCCCGCATTGAGCAATTCGTGCGTCAAAAGGAATATGAACAACAAATATGGGATGTTGATCTTTCTCTTTCACCTAACGAATTACTAGTAAGGAAAGGTGAAATTGTTGCATTTGGCGGTAATACTGGAGCATCTGGTGGCCCGCACCTCCATTTTGAAATACGTGATGAAGCCGAAAACGCCATTAATCCATTAAAATTTGGTTTCTGGGAAATACAAGATTCGCAAGCACCTGTTGTTGAGAGAGTTATCTTGAAAACACTCAATGCTTATTCTCGTGTTAATGGCGAATTTGGTAGAGTTTCGATTGCACCAATTCGTACTTCCAATGGAGACTATACCATTCCAACAATTATCAAAGCCAATGGTATAATTGGTCTTGAACTCAATGCTTATGACCGAAGCCAAACCTCTCCTTTTCGATTAGGCGTAACTGATATTGAGGTGAAAATTGATGGTATTACAAGCTATAAACTTAATCTGGAAAAAATGCCTTTTGATATATCGAAAGACATAAATGTGCATATTGATTATGACATTGCCGAAAGTAATGGTGTAAGAATCCAAAAATGCTATATAGCAGATGGAAATCGACTTTCTATTTATGAAACTGACCAAAACGACGGTAAAATCGTTATTATAGACAAAGAAATTCATAAAGTTTCAGTTGAAGTAAAAGATACTTATGGCAATACTTCAACCACAAATTTCTCGATTCAAGGCGACCAACCAAATGAAGTTTTTTCAAAAGAATTAGCAGAAGAGAGTAGTTTTTCGGGAAATATTTCGACCACTATTACAGAAAATACGCTTGCAATCAGAGCCAAAAATGCGAAAGTATCATCCGCAATTTTACAATATGAAGGAATACCGACAGTTGTTCCTTTGTCTTATCGCAGAAATAACGAATCCGTTTTCTTACATGATTTAAACAAAGGTATTGCAGATTTTATTCAAGTAGAAAAAAGTTCAGAAAGACTCAATATAAAGAAGGAGATACTGCCCCAGACAAGGCAATTTTATTCAGAACCGAATCTAAAAATTGATTTTGATGATGCTCTTTATGATACACTTTACCTAAAAACAGCCCAAAGTGGTAATCGTCTTTCGATAAATACCGAAAAAATTCCGCTTAAAGATTTTATGACCATAAGTTGGCGTCCTTCGGGTGTTGCGATTTCTCCAAAAACGAGTGTATATTATATAAACGATGGAAGAAAATATTTAGGAGGAAAATGGCTGGGAAATCAGATTCAGTTTAAGACAAAGGAACTAGGCGATTTTCAAGTAATCACCGATATCGACGCTCCCAATATTCGACCAGTTAGAATAGACTCTACCGAGTTGCGTTTTACAATTTCGGATGTACTTTCAGGCATAAAAACCTTCAATTGCTATGTTAATGGTCAATGGGTATTAATGGATTACGAATACAAATCAAACCGAATTTGGTCAATAAAACTTAATGAATCAGAAACATTCAGTGGTGATTTGAAGTTAGAAGTAACGGATAACGTAGGAAATTTGGCAGTTTATGAAGTCAACATTGATGAATACATTTCTACCCAAAGAGCCATTAAGAAAGTTACCAAAAAATCATCTAAAAAAACATCTAAAAGAAAGAAATATGTCTCTAAAAGTAGGAAATCCAGCTCCAAAAATTCTAGCAAAAAATCAAAACGGAAACGAGGTTAATCTTTCCGATTTTGAAGGCAAGAAAGTAGTACTTTATTTTTATCCCAAAGATGCAACTCCAGGTTGCACGGCACAAGCTTGTAGCCTTAGAGATAATTATGAGGCACTTTTAGCCAAAGGATACATAGTTTTAGGTGTAAGTGTTGACGATGAAAAATCGCACCAAAAATTTATTAAAAAATACGAACTACCTTTTGACCTATTGGCTGATACCGACCAAAAAATAGTAAATGATTATGGCGTTTGGGCAGAAAAATCAATGTATGGCCGAACCTACATGGGCATTGTACGGACAACTTTCGTGATCGATGAAAAAGGCATTATACAAGAAATCATTGAGAAGGTAAATACAAAAAATCACGCCGAACAGATTTTAGTTTAATGTTTTTCCTGTGCTTTTTTGTCTTAAAAATATAAATTTTTTAAAAACCTCACTTTCATGAGGTTTTTGTGTTTCTAAAGCAAGATGTATTGTTTACTTTTGTATAATACTAAGTAAATCATTCCTTATTTACCTTTTTTAATTACTTTTGTTTTAATTGTATATTTGACACTTAATAATTATTTTTAAATGCAAACCAAAGAATTACAAGACATCGCTTCGCAGGTTCGTCGAGACATCGTTAGAATGGTTCATGGCTGTCAATCAGGTCACCCTGGTGGTTCATTAGGTTGTACTGATGTAATTGTTGGACTTTATTTCCAACAAATGAAAATCAAAAATCGTAAAGGTAAAGGCGGATTCCTTACCTTTAATATGGACGCCACAAATGAAGATTTATTTTTCCTTTCAAATGGTCATATTTCCCCCGTTTTTTATAGCGTATTGGCTCATAAAGGCTATTACGATAAAGCAGAATTGGCTACTTTCCGTAAAATAAATTCACGATTGCAAGGTCACCCGACAACACATGAGCATCTACCTGGTATTCGTATTGCCTCTGGATCCCTCGGACAAGGAATGTCAGTAGCAATTGGTGCAGCATTAGCAAAACGATTGAATGGTGAAAAAACTACGGTTTACTGCTTAATGGGCGATGGTGAACAGCAAGAAGGACAAGTTTGGGAAGCAGCACAGGCAGCTCCACACCACAAACTTGATAATTTGGTTGGAATAATCGACTTGAACGGCCAACAAATTGATGGACCTACCGAAAAAGTAATGTCAAACCGCGATTTGAAAGCTAAATATAAAGCATTCGGATGGAATGTAATGGAAATCGAAGATGGTAACGACATGGAGCAAGTAGTAACGGGTTTGCGTAAAGCAAAACGTTTATTGGGCAAAGGTCAACCAGTAATGATTTTATTAAAAACTGAAATGGGTGCTGGAGTTGACTTTATGATGGGAAGCCACAAATGGCACGGAGTAGCTCCCAATGATGAACAATTAGCAGCAGCTTTGGCTCAATTGCCCGAGACTTTGGGCGATTATTAATTCCTTCGTTAGGACAAATGTTGTACAATTATGATAACTTCATTGAAACAATTAGATTTGAATAAGCAGTATTCTTATGCTGATTATCTCAAATGGGAAATCAAAGAGCGAGTAGAGCTTTTCAGAGGTTTTGTTTGTAAAATGTCCGCACCTTCAAGAATTCATCAAAAACTTTCGTGGAATCTCGAAAGACAGATGGATAGATATTTTGAATCGAAAAAATGTGACATATATCATGCACCATTCGATGTTCGTCTAACGGTATTTGACAAAACAAAAGATAAAGAAATACTGACGGTCGTTCAACCTGATATTTGCATGATTTGCGATGAAAAAAAATTGGATAAAAGAGGATGTTTAGGTTCACCCGATTTAATTGTTGAAATTCAATCTCCAGGCAATACCAAGAGAGAGATGAAAGATAAGTTTGAATTGTACGAAGAAGCAGGCGTAAGAGAATATTGGATTGTTGACTCAGTACAAAATTTTGTGTTGATTTATTATCTCAACGAAGCAGGAAAATACATCGGAACGAAGCCCTATTCGCAAGAAGAAATTTTTAATTCAGTAATTTTTCCAGAATTAGAAATCGATTTGAATAAAGTCTTTGAAGTTTAAGCCCATTTTGAAGATAAAATCTTTACATATCAAGAATTTTATGTCTATCGTTGATTTAACCATCAACGAGCCAAATCCTTTTACCGTTTTTGTCGGCTCAAATGGAAGTGGAAAGTCTAATA
>CAMAQF010000077.1 GCA_945860265.1 Emticicia agri
ATTGTATCGGTTTTGTGGTAGGCGTTTGCCATTTTTCTTTTTGTTTTTTTATATGAATCGAGCCTTTGGCTCTTGTTTTTGATTAATTTTTACGTTTTACGGTAGGTTAAAACCCACCGCTACAATATTGGTCGTTCCAATGGAACTTAACAATATTCATTGTTTTTAAGATCCGTAGGCTCGAATTATATTGTAGCCACGGATTTTAATCCGTGGAATTAGAGAATCAGAAAAAACAAGAGCCGTAGGCTCGGCACATGTAATTTATTTCATTTTCAATCCATCAAAAATCATTTCCGAAACCCAAAAAACCGTTCCATGACGTAAGCCTTTTGGGAAACTTATTTCTTCTGAAATATCCTCCCAATTTTTCATATCTTTTGAGCGAATCGCACCGTATTTATGGTCACGATATTTATCGAAATAAACATATAAATATTCTCCAATTTGGATTTTAGCCGTTTGAAAGTAGGTATTTGCCATTTTATTCGTGTTTTTATATTGGTCGAGCCTTTGGCTCTTGTTTTTAATTATTTTGCACGTTTTTCGATGGGTTAAAACCCACCGCTACAATATTGGTCGTTCCAATGGAACTTAACAATATTCATTGTTTTTAAGATCCGTAGGCTCGAATTATATTGTATCGGTTTTGTGGTAGGCGTTTGCCATTTTTCTTTTTGTTTTTTTATATGAATCGAGCCTTTGGCTCTTGTTTTTGATTAATTTTTACGTTTTACGGTAGGTTAAAACCCACCGCTACAATATTGGTCGTTCCTTCGGAACTTTTAAGACTTAATGTTTTATTTAAATGTACAAACTTTAAAAGATCCGTAGGCTCGAATTATATTGTAGCCACGGATTTTAATCCGTGGAATGGAGGTAAAGGTTAAACAAAGAGAGCCATAGGCTCGGCACATATATTTTATTTCTTTATCAATCCCTCAAAAATCATCTTCGAAACCTTAAAAACAGTTCCGTGACGCAAGCCTTTCGGAAAACTAATTTGTTCTGAAATATCCTCCCAATTTTTCATATCTTTTGAGCGAATCGCACCGTATTTATGGTCACGATATTTATCGAAATAAACATATACGTATTCTCCAATACGAATTGAAGTTGGTCCTTCCGCCCAATATTTACCAGTTATTGGTTCGGAAACCTTATCTGCAGCAAACGAACTTGCCTTGTCTGATTTTATGATGCGAATATTCTTTTGTGGAGGATTCGGATTTTCGTTTTTGATAAACATATAATAGCTTTTTCCATCTTTCAAAATAGTAGCATCAATGGCACTAAAATCTGGATTAAAAAATATCTGTGTTGGACTAAAGGTCTTAAAATCAAGAGTTTGAGTATAATAAATGCGGTGATTTAAGCCTTTTTCTTTTTCAGAATCAGCTACATCTCCATGCCTTCCCGGTATGGTTGTTGCCCAAAAAATGAGGTAGTTTTTCTTTTTATCATCATAAAAAACCTCTGGAGCCCAAGAGTTTTTGGCTGTGGATTCGTGTTCCATTACAGGAATTGCTTTTTGTTCCGACCAATTAATTAAATCTTTTGAAGAAGCATAGCCAATGATTTGGTCGTGCCAACCGCTCGTCCAGACCATCTGAAAAGTACCATCTGGTGATTGAAATATACAAGGGTCACGCATCAATTTATCTTTTCCAATTTCGGGTATTAAAAAAGATTTTCCATCGTTGAGACTTTCCCATTTCAGGCCATCTTTACTATATGCAAAATGCAAACCATCTTGACCGTTATCAGTAAAGTACGAGAATAGATAAACGTCTTTTTGTGCGAAAACAAAATTTGATAAAAAAAGTAGGAAGAAGCCTACCATTCGTGCTGTGGTCATGCTGTATTTGGTTGAATGCTTTAAAGTATAAAGGTTCTAAAATTACCTCAATTTTTGCAATAAATCAATTAAATTTATGGCTAATTTTATGCAAATGTTTTGGGGAACATTTCCAAAATCATGTAATTAAAAAAGCTTTGATATTTTTTATCAAAGCTTTAAAAGTGATATTTTCAGTATGTCGCATTAATTAACAAACAAAGTGCCTTTTTCTCTTGTCATCTGATTGATTTTAATCAAATTATTATCAATGCAGTTTCTCAACTTAATTATTTCTTTATCAACTTCTTGAGTTAATTTGTCTCTTACTTCTTCCCCTTGCTTGGTTGGCCTAAAATCGCCTTGGGCTTGTTCGTACATTAAATGAGCAAGGCGGTTATTCAGCTTTATTCCATAATTGATAGGGTCTTGCACACTGCTATTTTTGGTTTGGTGAATATCATTTTCTATAATTTTGAGTTCACCTTCAAACTTCTTGATAGCTTCATTGATATCCTTGTTTTTGGGGTCTTCGCCCATTTTATTTTTCAGATATGTTAGGTCTTCCTTTATTTTACGGATATTGATAATGCCTTCATTTACTTCCGTTACTTTGTTGCGAACTTTCATCAAGAAATCAAATTGTGCTTGAAAATCTTCCTGTGTTGTTTTCATACGTGGGTCTTTTATAATCTCAAATTCTTGTGTTTGTGATTGCCCATTTACCGTAAGTCTCACTTGATATTTACCAGGAACAGCCTTTGGGCCTTGATTTGGCGAGCCATAAAATACCATACCTGGGAAGGTTTTATACCCTGGGTAACGCATATCCCAAACAAAGCGACCGCCGCCAGTTTTTGTTGTTAATAAATTGGCTTTTTCCTTTGCTTTGTTGCTAAACGTGCGAATTGTATCGCCATTACTCTCTAAAATATCAATTTTAACGTCTGTTTTTTCGTCATATTTTTTAATAAAATAATGAATCATTACGCCGTTAGGATGGTTTTGTCCTTCCATATTCGCATCTCTTCGGTTGCTTCCAGCCATGCGATATGTAGTCATGGGTTTGTACAAAATGATTTCTTTTGCTGCGTTATCACTATTAATTTGATGAAAAGGAGTAAGGTCGTCAATGAGCCAAAAACTTCGACCATGTGTAGCAGCAACTAGATTGTCATTTTTTACAGCCAAATCGTGTATCGGAACGGGCGGTAGATTGAGTTGCATTTTTTGCCAGTTTTCACCATCATCAAACGAAATCCAAACACCTTTTTCGGTTCCTGCATAAAGTAAACCTTGACGTTTTGGATCAGCTCTTACTACTCTTACAAACTCTTCTTTGGGAATATTTTTTGTAATAACTGTCCAAGTTTTACCATAATCTAAAGTTTTGTAGATATAAGGCGTATAATCGCCAAATTTATAAGAGGTAGCGGCAATGTAAGCTCCACCTTTCACAAATGGATTTACCTCAACTTCATTCATCATGTTAAATTTAGGCGACATTGGCGGTGTAACATTTTTCCAATTTTTTCCTGCATCTGTACTAACATTTACATAACCATCATCAGAACCCGTCCAAATTTCACCTTCATTGTAGGGGGATTCAGTGGCTGCAAAAATATTGGCATAGTACTCTGCTCCTGTATTATCTTGAGTAATTGGCCCTCCCGAAGATTTAATCGTTTCTGGCTCGCCTCTTGTCAAATCAGGACTAACGACCTCCCAGCTTTCACCACCATTATAACTAACATGAAGATAGTTTGAACAAGCATACAGTTTTTTAGGATTATGTGGACTAAAAAACACTGGATAATTCCAGTTGAATCTGTATTTCATCACTTCTGCACCAGAACCCGCAGGAAGATCTGGATAAACATTTGTCGAGCGTTCTTGTCCAGTGGCTAAATCCTGCATGGTCATATAGCCTTTGTAATCTCCACCAAAAATAACATCATCGTTGAGTGGGTCGGGAGCTAAATGGGCACTTTCACCAATAGATAATGCATCCCAATTTTTTTCTGTAACAGCGTTTCCACCTGTACGATGTGGAATTCGGATGCTCGAATTGTCTTGTTGAGCTCCATAAATACGATAAGGAAAATGATTATCGGTTGATACACGATAAAATTGTGCTGTTGGTTGATTGTGGTAAGTTGTCCAATTATTGCCACCGTCGTTTGATACTTGAGCACCGCCATCATCACCAATTATCATTCGTTGATTATTATCCGGGTCAATCCAAAGGTCGTGGTGGTCGCCGTGCTGAGCATTTTTCAATTCAAAAGTTTTGCCACCGTCCTTTGAGATTCCATAACTAACATTCATTACATACACCAAATCTTCATTTTGAGAATCGGCATAGATGCGGCAATAATACCACGCTCTTTGCAATAAGGCACGGTCTTGGTTGATTTTTGCCCAAGTTTTACCCGCATCGTCTGAGCGATAAACCCCACCTGCTTCTTGATTTTCGATAATTGCCCATATACGATTGGAGTTTTTGGGTGAAATCGTAACCCCAATAATGCCATTGATACCTTTTGGCATGCCATGTTTGTCCGAAAGGTTTTCCCAACTATCGCCACCATCGGTGCTTTTCCAAAGTTTAGAATCAGGCCCGCCGCTATCCATGCGATAGCCATTGCGAGACATATTCCAAGTGCTGGCATACATAATGCGAGGATTATTTGGGTCGAGTATTAAATCGGCTGCACCTGCTTTATCATTAATATATAAAATTTTCTTCCAGGTTTGTCCGCCATCACTGCTACGGAAAATACCTCTGGTTTCGTTAGGTTTCCATAAATTTCCCATGGCAGCCACATAAACCAAGTCTGGATTTTTTGGGTGAATACGAATGCGTGAAATGTGCTTTGAGTCAGCCAAACCAATATTTTTCCAAGTTGTGCCTGCATCAGTGGATTTCCATAAACCTGAACCAGCCGCAACATTATTACGTAAAGTTTGCTCGCCTTCGCCAACAAAAATCACATTTTGGTCACTTTCAGCAACGGCAATTGCACCGATTGTTCCACCAAAATAATTGTCAGAAATGTTTCCCCAAGTTTGGCCTGCATCGTTAGAACGCCAAACCCCACCACCAACTGCACCAAAGTAATAAAGGTTTGGCTTGCCTTTCACACCTGTAACCGTGCAAGAACGTCCGCCACGAAAAGGCCCAAGTTCTCGCCATTTAACTCCTTCATAAAGAGTGGGGTCGAAGGCAGGTTTTGTTTGTTGAGCAATGGTGAGAATACTCAGAAAGAGCAAAGAAAGTAAGTAAGGAAGTGCTTTTTTCATGGGTTTAGGCAGATATATGTAAATTATAAATATTTTTTTCAAAAAGAATTTTGTTTCGCAGCTATGCTGCTTAGAATTTTATGAATTCATTTTACTATAAATGTCACATGCCTCTAGCATTGCTGCTACTCTTTTGTTTAATGGCTATAAAAGTCCAATAGGGACAAAACGTTTAAGTTTTAAAATTGATTTTTAAGCTAATTCAATCAATTCAAAATGTCACTGCAGGGTAATAACTTCATTATCCAAACTACGACTAATTAGTTACGTTAATTCTAATTTACTATAAAAGTCCTGTAAGGACAAAACGTTTATAGTAAAAAGATATTGGCAAAAAAGATAACCACGTAGTGGTGAAAGGCTTTCTACTCAAGTATTTTTGTTGAATATTATCAATAGATTATATAAATTTATAAAGAATTTTCGAGTGATTTTTAGAAAAGAAACCACAAATCATATTTTTTAAGGAAAACATAGTTTTCGCTTACCAATAGTTCTACGTTTTTATTTAAAAGTACAAGTTTCATCTTAAAAATATTGTATTATTTCATTAAAAAAGAATCTGAGTAGTAACGTTAAAGGTACTATTCATAAAAATCAAATAAATATTTTTCATCATAGGGAATGGCAAATTTTTCCAAAAAACTTAAATATTCTTCTCTAAAGGTCTTTGTTTTGTGATGTTCTTTTTGATTCATCACATATTTGGCTACAACATCTAATTGTGAATGTGCATAAGTAAAACAACCGTAGCCATCTTGCCAAGCAAACTTACCTCTTAAAAAATGTTCTTCATTAATAAATTTAGATGAATTAGCTTTAATATCTCGCACTAAATTTGCGATTGCAATAGTTGGTTTAAAGCCAATAAATACATGAATGTGGTCGGGCATACCATTTATTGCAATAAGCTTTTGGTCATTATTTTTAATAATTCCTGTAATATATTGATAGATTCGTTCTTCAAAAGAAGGTAGAATGAGATTTTCTCTTCCTTTTGGTGAGAATACTATTTGTGCATAATTTTGATAAAATGTATTTGCCATGTTAGTTTCGCTACTACGCAGCTCCATTTAGCTTATATTATGGTATTTTACTATAAACGTTTTATGCCTAAAGCATTTTTTTGCCCTTATTTCTCCTTGAATTTAAACTAAATTCTTCTATTTTTGTAAGAAACAATAATAATCAAACTGTTTGGCTAATGGGTCTCCATACATATAGAGAAAAGATAATTTAAATTAAACAAATTTTCTTTCAATTACCAATCAAATCTAAAGCAACATTTTTCAAAATCTCGTGTGTTCCCTCAAAAATCGTTATGGTAATCTTTTTGGAAGATTTATGGTACAAAATTGCTCGATTATCAATCTTTTTCAATGGTTTTTTTAATGGAAAAGACTGTGTTTTGAGCATTGTTGAAGCATCATCGGAGGACACATATCTAGCATCATCTGTTTCGTCAATATCTATTAAAAGCTTGTTGTAAAACTTAATGGACTGTGAAATTGGAACTGAACCTGTGTAGCCATCATGAATACCCGCATAAATTTGTAGTACACTGTTTCTTCGCTTTTTAATTGGCGTTTCCCAAAACAAAGGTGAGCGTTCTCTTGCTTTTTGGTCATCAAATATACCGTTTGCATTTGTGCATTGAATTATTTAAGCAGCATATTTATTCTTTCTTTCTACTGATTCTTCATACCAAGTTGCTAAATCAGAAATAGATGACCATGCCGAAAATGCTCTAATATTATGACGAGATCTCATATACATTGCCATAGTTGCATAACCTCCGCCACTGTTGCCAATTATATAAATGTTTGTTTTATCAACCTTCATGTACTTCAACGCCCAATCAATGGCTTCATCGATGTCACTAATTACATATTGGCTACAACAGGCTTTCAGATGATTGTTTACACCTCTAAAATTTGGCAAAATGTAATTCCAGTTTTTAGTATGAGCTTGTTCGGCAAGTATCTCTTTTTGAGAATCAGCCGTATTGCTCCAAGAATGTAACTCAACTACTAAAGGTTTTGCTTTAGAAGAAGTAGATTTATCGTAATAAAAAACTTGTGTATTTTTATCTAAAGTCGATTGAATACTATCTTTTTTTAGAAAATTTGGGCGTTGGATTGATTGTGAATAGGTAAACCCAACTAACATCATTGCGGCAATAACCAAAGGTATTTTTTTTGTCATTTTATTTTAATTCTTGATGATTGGTGGCACTCGGTGTTTTGTTCCTTGTTCGTAGGCATAAACCAATTTTATGAGAGTTGGCTCGGCATACATTCTGCCCAGAAATTGAAGTCCTGCGGGTAAGTTACCTGTCGTGTAACCCATCGGAACAGTAAATGCTGGCTGACCTGTGTGCGGGGCAATTATTTGGCTATTATCCCCGTAATATTCTACCCTTTTCAATTCTTCATTATACGTATTGATTTTGGCGGGTTTGTTATTCCAAGTTGGATAAATTATGGCATCCAATTTCAACTCATCCATCTTGTCTTCAATGGCCTTTCGAAACATAATCCTTCGAGTAGAAGTATAAACATCTGGACAGTTGGGGTTTTGGATGGTAAGATTAGCCTTTACTCGGGCTTCGGCGGACTTCGATTTACTTCCAATCCTAACGATATCTTCCAGTGTTTTTATGCTGTCATTTTTGACATATTTAGTGAGATAAGCCTCTAAATCACCCCTAAAATCATAACATATTAAGTCTTTTCGGAGATTCGAGAAATCAGGAATAATAAGCGTGTCAATAATGATAGCTCCCATAGCTTTCATATCTAATATTGATTTTTCAAATAAGGATTTTACCTCCGGGTCTGCCTTCCCTGTGCTACCAGCAGCTATTCCTGTAGTAACTGGGGGATTCTCACAGAGTTCACGTAAAACGCCAATTCTTGCACCATTTAGTCCATTTTTTTGAAGAAACTGTGTATAGTTTTGTGGAATTTTTCCTTCTGAATACTTGGTGATTGGATCATTTGGGTCCTAGCCTACCATGATTTCTAAAACCTTAGTAGCATCTTCGACGCTTCTACACATTGGACCCACAACATCATTTCTGAAATTGAGTGGCACAATGTCAGCACGACTAATTAGGCCTATTGTAGTACGAAAACCCACCAATGAATTATGAGAAGAAGGCCCACGGATAGAATTACCCGTATCAGTGCCAAGCCCAACGGTGGCAAAATTGGCAGCAATAGATGCTCCGGTTCCCCCGCTTGAACCAGCAGGAACATACTCAATATTATAAGGATTAAGTGTTGCCCCATTCGTAGAACTGAATGAATGCCAAGGGGTAAATGCCCATTCGGCCATGTTAGATTTGGCAATGATGATTGCACCCGCTTTCACCAATTTATCAATGACAAAGGCATCGGCATCTGGAACAAAATCTTTCAAAGCCAGTGCTCCCGCAGTGGTGGCGAGTCCTTTGGTATTGATGTTGTCTTTTACAATAATCGGAATGCCATGAAGCGGTCGTAGCACTTTAGTTTTTTTATATTCTTCATCTAATGCTGTGGCAATGTCTAAAGCATTAGGGTTAATGGTAGAAATGGCATTGATTTGTTTATCAAATTGATGAATACGGTCTAAATAAGCTGCTACCAATTGTTGGCTCGTAAATGTGCCATTTTTATAAGATGTGTGGACTTGGGTAATGGTTAATTCTGTAACATTAATGGGCTTTGTTGCCTTCGTATTCTTTTTAGAATTAATGTTTGGTTGAGAATAGACGCATCCTACAAGCATGATTGCAGCTATAGTTAATAGGCGTGTTTTTATCATTTTATTGATTAAATAGATATTCATATTTAGGTAAGCGTAATTTTGGTTAAACTCCTTATTCCAAACCAATTTAATGCATTTTTATAATAAATTTTAAATCACTTTTTTGAGTAATTTTAGCTCAAAAAAGTCACTATTTAATTGTTTAACTTTCGTTTTCTGCTTGGTTGTCAAATATTTTGATTCTTCCAACCTGCGATTGTTTAGGATTACTTTTGCATGCAATCAATTGCCCGAAAAATAAAGCTATTTTAAAAGCATATTTAACTCTTTTTTTCCTACGCTTAGCAATCCAGATTTGGGCAATCGAGGGGTCATTTTTCGCCAATTAGGTTCTTTGGCATAGATGGCCTTGAGCATAAGGGATGCTTTTTGTACATTACCGCTATTGGCCAAAGTAATGGCTGTCCAATATTGCATTTCCAAGTTTTTTGGAAACATTTTCATAGCGGTTCCGTATTTCTGCATTGCCAAGCTCATGTTATTGTTTTCAATAGCCAAATCACCGTTGTTCATGTGTTCGTATGCTCGATGGGTTTTTAATAACCTTTCCATTTCTATCAATGGAGCGGGGTTATCATCCACCCGTAAATCCACTAAGTGGTTTTCATCCCACGGTTTACCTGTAGCTTTCCCATTTACCACCAAAATCGCTGCCGATTGTTTGCCACGAATATCGCCTCCTACCATTTGAGCCGCTTTTAGGGCTTCCAAAACCCGCTCGGCTAAAGGTAAGTCTGCTTTTGCTTCAAATGCCTTTGCCATTGCTGCAGGGACTTTATCGTTGAGCATCATGTTTGATTGTACAGCGTAATTTCTCCCCTTCAAATCGCCAGCAAAATCTACACAATTTTTGCCAGTAAAATTAGCAACATTTCCTTGAGCATCTATAATTCCGACTTGCCGAACTTCTTTACCAGAATCATCCGACAACAGAATATCCAAGGCCTGTTGAGCAGTCTTTCCTTCTTTTAACAAAGCTAATCCTCTAATGCCGAATGACTTGTTTGTAAATGATTGGGTCGCTACTGCCCCAACTCCTGCTTCGGCCCACGAAACTGATGTACCAACACTGAACCAATGACTTTGAACACCGACCGCAATTTCGCCCGTTTTTTCGTCTCGAGCCACAATCGAAAAAGTATGTGCCAAACCTTTGTCTTGCTTGAAAAATTGTGCATTTACTTGGCAGAAAGTAAATAATAAACAGAAAATAATGTAGTTTTTCATATTAATCAAATAGATGGCTTTTCAAATTCGTGATTTTATTTATGTCCTCACTTCTTATTCTCAGGAATCGCTTCCATTAATAAAGAATATGCTTTGTTTAAAGCAATATCTCCTGCTTTTGAGCCTTTAAAATGTCCAAGGCGAACCACAACTAAATCGTGCGATGGAATAATCGTTACTGATTGTCCACCTGCTCCTAGCATCATATAAGCGTCTTTCGGAATTGGGCGAGCTCCATCGCCATTTATCCAAAACAAACCACCATAAATTGGCCTTCCATCAGCCACCCAAGGATCAGCGAGTGTACTAACAAACTTAGTGAAACCTTCTGGCAAAATTCGTTCACCATTCCAAATCCCATCTTGTAAATATAAATTACCCAAACGAGACCAATCTCGCCCCGAAGCAAATTCGTATCCTTGTGTCAAAAAGTTACCAGAGGGGTCAGTTTCCATAATCATTGAGCGTACCCCAATTTTATCAAACAATGCTTGCTGCGGAAAAGTAAGATAGTTTCTTTTTAGTTTCTCTATTCCTAAGCGATTAAGATAATTTGTCAGAACTGGATCTGAGTTTCTATAACGACCAACTGTGTTCGGTAACCATTGCTGAGGCAAATTAGCTGCATATTCAAATGAATTGCCAGCATCGGTGTATAAATACAAATGGTCAGGATATCCCAAAGCAGGATCAAAGTCGGGGTCTTGTGGGGCTCTGCAGTACAGGCCACTTGCCATGTGCATAATGTCCATGATTCTAATTTTTGCTCGTGCATCACCTTTACCTTGCCATTGTGGAATTGGAGCAGGCTGCTCTAAAGTATAAACGCCTTGATGAATCAGAATACCTAAAATCGTAGCAGAAAGACTTTTTCCCATTGACCAACTTTCTAAGGGAGTATCTTTAGTAATACCCTCTTGGTAACGTTCAGCAATGATTCTTCCTTTATAAGTAACTACGAAGGCTGCTGTTTGAGCTTCTGAAGTTTCATAAGCAGCATTGACTGCTTGTTCAACCTTTTCCATATTAATTTCGGAAGGCATTGGCATGCTTGGCAATACATCTCCCATTGGCCATGGAGTTGTTGTGGCATTAGGCAAATTGCGAGGAACTTTTATGGGCTTATAATTAAGTGAAGTTTGTCCTTCGGGTAAAGTTACGCAACCTTGGTCGCCTGTATAAATAGCAGTGCGAGTAACACCATTGGGAAGGCTAATCGAAACAGTTTTTTGTACATAATCAATCACTGGTTTGCTTACTTTGGCTCGATCGGCATAAGGGCTTGTAAAATAGCCTACATTTTCGGCGGCAAAGTCTGGCTTTAGTCCCGTAATGAAAACTGCCGAACACATAATTTTGGCAAAACCAGATGTATTGTGAGAAAGGGCATCACCTGGCGGTGCTTTGTAGATTGCCTTTTTTAACTCAAGTTCGGTACCTCTTGCAATCAATTTACTGCGAGAGTCTTGAGCATTGGCAATAAAATTACCAAAAGAAATAAAGGATAAGAAGATTACAATTGTTATTCGATTCATTTTAATGTTAGTTTAGGGTTAGTTTAATAAAAAAATTTCTTTAAGTAGTGAGACAAAGGACAAGTGACAAGAGAAGCGAGACGGTTCGCCGCAGCTATAAAATTATCGCTATCAGCGATTTATAGTATTTGAATTCAAGTATCGTTTAATATCGTCCTTTTACGTACCTAATTTTAAGTTATAGGATATTATTAATCGATAAATTTGTAATCAGCTAAGTATTTGTCTATAAGCTTATTATCTTATTGTGGACTTGTCGACTATTTAACGTGGATTAATAAAATGCTGTTTAGTAAATTATTAGCCGTCGCCACTAAATAGAAGCCATTAAATCTTAAGGATTTGAATTTCACATCCTAAAATGGCCTAATGTTTTGATTCTAAATAATGTTGTTTCAGAATATCTTCGCCAAAATCATTGCCTTTTTCACGCAAAATAGCGTGAATATGATTGCCGTCATTTTGAAAACCTACGTTGTCATATTCAATCAAAAAATCAGGACCGTTAATAAGGTAGTAATGTGGTTTATTATTTTCGAGGCTACCCACCCAAGCAAAATACACTTTCTCGATACCCGATTTCATGATTTTATCAAATAATTGATGAGCTTTTTCGTGTTCAAAATTATGGGTATATTCTTGAATCAACATTTTGAAAATTGCTTTTTGAGTTTCGTCAAATTCCTCCGCAGCTATACCATAATAACTTGTAATGCGTTGATTGGCCTGCGGAGAAGTGATAATGTCTTTTGGAACAGCTTGTTTGAGGACAGCCACCGATTTTTGTGTATCGGTAAAAGTATTGATGAGCAGAAAACCATAGTCTTCTTCTTTGCTTAAAACTCTTAAACCTGCATATTTTCCAAACTTTACTTCTGAAGGGTCAGTACCAATAAAGTAGGGCGACATAGAAACATTTTTACCATCAGAAGTAAGACTTAATGCTATATGATGTCCTCCAAAGTTTAACCCCCAAGCGGCTTTTGTGTCAGGTTTTCCCCAAATCGAAATATAATAATTGCCATAAGCCCATTTGAATTTTTGCATTTGGCTTAGCATTTTTTGGTCAATTTTTTTTTCATCAAACATCGACTGATAAAGTGCGTTCAAAATATCGTCTAAAGCCATGATACTGGTAGTTTTCAAATACCCTTGCGAACTGAACATGGCTGAAAGTACTCGATGAAATACCAAACGACTTTGGTCAGAAAGTGAGCCATAAGCAATACCTGGTCGAGGAACTAAACCCACTGGTAAATTTGTCCATTTGAAACGGAGTGGGTCGTTAAAGTCATACAATGTCTTCTTTACTTCCTCAGCATTTAATGTATTGAGAAATGAATTGGTAGAGGCGATAAGTGTTTGATTGGCTTGTGAAAAGACATTGACAGTCCCACAAACGCACAAGAAGAGCGTTATTAGTAGTTTTTTCATGGTTTGAGGGTTTATGCGATTGAATTAGATGGATAATCGCTTGTCAAATATAAGTGAGTTTTTAATATTTTGATAAATTTTTATCAAAATGATTTTAATGGAAATCGGTAGTATAAAGTAGCTATATGCTTCTTTTTTTAACTAACAACTAGTTGAGTTTTTCTTTGGATTCTTCCATACTGAATTTAACCTAAAAAACGTTTTATATTGTTTGTTAATGTTTGGATACTACAAACACTTATATTAGGTTTAAGCAAGTAATCATCAGCCAAAGGCGTCACTACTAATAAAGGTGGATTGTTTAAATCTTGGAGAGCAATGGTCGTGCCTTTGCTGAGGGCAGGTGAATTACTCAACTTTATTTCGATTGCTAATTTTATTTGTAAGTCTTGTTCAATCACCAAATCTAATTCAGCACCATCGGCTGTTCGGTAGAAAAATGGAATTTGTTGATAATTCAGTAATGAAATAATCTGTTCAATCACGTATCCTTCCCATGAGCCACCTGCTACAATGTGTCCAAGTAAGCCATCATAACTATGAATAGATAGAAAATGATGCACCAGCCCACTATCTCGAATGTAGATTTTAGGACTTTTGGTAAGTCTTTTTCCAATATTTGTAAAATATGGCTGTATTCTACGAATAAGAAATGACTGTTCAAAAAAATCTAAATAAGTGCTTATCAGATTAGTGCGTATTCCTAATGAGTTTGCCAACATGGTTTGATTGAGCAAATTTCCTTGAATACTTGCAATCATCATCATTAATCTACGAAGCTGAATCGGAGATGCTGATAGACCTAATTGTGGCAAATCACGTTCTAAATAGCTACGAACAAAATCTTCAAACCATTTTTGCTGTTGTTCAAAAGTAGGAGCTAAATAAGCACTTGGAAAACCACCCCAAAGCCAATGTTTGGTATAGTCAGAATCGGGAGTGAGTTCTCTAAAAAGTAAAGGTGTTATTTCAAAATATGAAATTCGACCTGTTAGCGATTCAGAGGTATTTTTTAGTAAAACAAAGGAAGCTGAACCCAATAAAATAAAGCGTGCAGGAACTCTATTTTGGTAGATAAGACTTCTAATATCTGGAAAAATTTCAGGTAAACGTTGAATCTCATCCAAAATGACTGTTTGGTCTTGCATTGTTTCTAAAAATGCCAAACGGTCATGTTGGAATTTTGATAAATCGCTGCTACGCTCTAAGTCAAAATAGATAGAAGGTTTAGACAATTTGCCCTTTAATTGCTTGATAAATGTAGTTTTTCCTACTTGGCGTGGGCCTAATATTGCTACCGATGGCTGAAAACTCAGACCAAATATAACCTGATTTTCAATAATACGTTGAATCATATATTAAAATTATTCCCGCAAATATATCAAAAAAAAGTATAAATGCGGGAATAAATATTTAATTCTACCAAACAATCACCATTTTCTGACCAGCAGTCAATGAAATCGTTTTGGTTTTAATACCCGAAATCAAGGTAGTTTTTCCACCTTTTTTTGATGAAATTATTAGTTTTTTGAGCGTTTTATCTCCCCATTCCATTGAAACCTCGAATCCGCCTCTTGCACAAATACCTTTTACCGAGCCACTTTCCCAAACATCGGGTAGGGCAGGTAGTAAGCGAATCTCTTGTTCGTCAGACTGCACTAACATTTCAGCTACGGCTGCTGCTCCACCGAAGTTTCCATCAATTTGGAAGGGTGGATGAGCGTCAAAAAGGTTTGGATAAGTACCGCCACCACGAGCATAATTGGTCTTTACTCCATCGGGTTCTACATAATTTAGGAGTTCTCGATACATTTTGTATGCATGATTTCCGTCCCAAAGCCTTGCCCAAAGATTGATTCTCCATCCTTTACTCCAACCTGTGGTTTCATCGCCTTTTATTTCGAGCGTTTTGCGACAAGCATCGGCCAAAGTAGGTGTTTTTAGAGGCGAAATATGGTTTCCTGGAAAAAGTCCAAATAAATGAGATTGGTGGCGGTGCTTTGGTTCGGCATCTTCCCAATCATAATACCATTCTTGCAGATTTCCCTTTTTACCAATTTGATACGGATAAAGTTTTGCCAAAGCCGTTTCGAGTTTTACTCTAAATTCAGCATCAGTATTTAATATTTTCGATGCCTTGATAGTTTGTTCAAAACATTCACGAATCATTGCTAAATCGGCTGTTCCACCATACATGGTTGCTCCCTTGTAGCCATTTGGAGCGATGTAAATATTTTCGGGAGAGGTTGATGGTGAAGTAATTAGCTTTCTATCGGGCGACGCTTCGCTTTTATCTTCAACCAACCATTCTAAACAAAATTGTGCGGCACCTTGCATGAGAGGATATGCTTCATTTTTCAGGAAATTCTTATCTTTCGTAAAAACATAATGCTCCCAAAGATGTGTACTGAGCCACGCACCACCCATATTCCAATTTGCCCAACCTGGATCGCCTTGTCCAAAATCACCAACAGGATTGCTCATCGCCCAAATATCTGAATTATGAGCAACTGCCCAACCATTTACACCATAAAATGTCTTGGCTGTAATTTTGCCAGTAACGGCTAAATTTTTAATGAAACTAAGCAAAGGAGCATGCATTTCGCTCAAATTTGTGTTTTCCGCAAGCCAATAATTTTCTTCGGCGTTAATATTAGTTGTGTAGTTACTACTCCACGGTGGACGCATATATGGATTCCATATACCTTGCAAGTTGGCTGGCACTCCTATCGTGCGAGAGCTACTAATGAGTAAATATCGACCATACTGAAAATATAAAATTTCCAAGTTTTTGTCTTCTTCGCCTTTGGCGTAGCGTCTCAATCTTTCATCGGTTGGCAGATTTGGAGCATCGGTTTTTCCTAAATTTAAACTTACACGATTGAAAAACTTTTGATAGTCAAGTAAATGAGCTTGTTTGATTTGAGCGAAAGTTTTGCCGAAGGCTTTCGTTAGATTTGTGGAAGCATTCGCTTGATTATCAAGCCCATTAGTGGCAGGATTTTTATCGAAACCATTAAAACTTGTGGCAATCGACACATAAATAACGGCTTCAGTTGCATCTTTTACGCCAAGTGTGCTATCTGTACTAACGATTGTACCATCGGTATTTTTAATTTTAGCCAAAGTCGTGAATCGTGTACCTTTGGTTTCATCAAAAATAACTGGATTATCACTTTTTCTATAACTTGGTTCGGCATGAATAGGAGCGTAGCCATTTATTTGTAGCGTTTGCTTAGACGTGTTAATTTTATGTTTCAATAAACTATTAAATTTTACATCGAACGTCAGTCCACCTTTTTTGCTACTTGTTAATTTCACCGCCATGATTTGGTCGGGGTGCGAAACAAAATATTCTCGAGTATATTTAACACCGTTAATTTCGTAAGTTACTTTTGAAATAGCCTTTGAAATATCCAATTCTCGATAATAATTAGTGTAGTTAGCCGATTTTGTATGATTAATAAACATTGTTCCAAGTGGTGCATAAGACTCTGAAAACTTGCCTTGTAATTTGTGTTGAAGCTTATCTGCCAACTTGTAATCTTCATTTTTGAGAGCTTCCCTGATGGCAGGTATATTTTTATAAGCCTGCAGTTCGCCGCCTGCAGGATTCATCAGTGCATTTACCGGCTCACCCGACCAAAGTGTAGCATCATTGAGGTAAATTTTGTCAGATTCAACGCCACCAAATACCGTTGCACCGAGTTTGCCATTGCCCAATACTAGGCTTTCCTCAAAATATTGAGCGGGCTGTCTGTACCAAAGTGTATTGCTTGATTGTGCGAAGGTTTCAAAGGAAAATATCAGCAAAACCAATATTTTTAGATGTATTTTAGACATATTTATTAAGGAGGGTTGATTTTTGTGTAAAGATAGAAAAACACCCTCAAATATTATATTCTATTGAGATTTTGCTGTATTTGTCTAAATTTGTATTAATCTGTTAAAGAATGTTAATATTTAAAATATATCTGTTTAAATCTGCAACTTTAAAACAAGTTTTTGCATCTCATGTATTTAATCCATTTTAAAAGCCATTTATCATTAATTTCGACTAACATTAAGAGATATTGAAAAACAAAAGGTACTATGTATTGCATAATACTAAATTAAACATATATCTTTGTATTGTCAATCAGATAATGAGTTCAGACATACAAAACACAATAACATGAAAAATCTATTATTACTCCTTTCAATTACTTCTTTAAGTTTCGGTTCAATGGCTATGGGCTTTCCGCATAATACCTACGAGCAACAACGAACTTTGAATAAAAACATCAAGAAAAAGAGTTTAGTAAACGAACTCGAAAAATCATTAAAAGTAAATATTGAGAGTATTGCAATAGTAGAGGAAGATACCTACGTAAAATCGTTTGTAGAAATGATAGCTGATTATTTAGTTGAGTTTTTTAAAGAAAAAATATTTGGAAAGAGATTAGGCGAATTAAAAATTTTGAAAGAAGCCAAAGTAGTATATTTAGCAAATAAATAAAATTTTTAATATTATTTGATTTTATAATTGATGAACATAGTTTTTTTCGTTATTAAAACATTAATTATTAGAAATTCACATGTTTAAAACCTGTCATACATAATTTTATATTAGGTTTAGTTAGGGTTTATAAAAAAGGCTTGATTCATTTGAACCAAGCCTTTCTTTGTATAAATAATTTAATATTGAAACAACGGATAGTTTTTCATCCAATTATTGATTTCACCTCGAACATTCGCAATTTTCGATGTGTTATCATGGTTCATCAATACTTCATCAATTAAATCTACGATTCTTACCATGTCTGCTTCTACCAAACCACGAGTAGTCATGGCCGAAGTTCCTACACGCATACCTGAAGTAGTCATGGCTGATTTATCATCAAACGGAACCATGTTTTTATTTACCGTAATATCGGCCAGAATTAATGAGTTTTCGGCAATTTTACCAGTCAAGTTTTTCGGACGTAAGTCAATGAGCATCAAGTGATTATCTGTTCCGCCAGAAATAACTTTATAGCCACGGTTCATAAATTCTTGAGCCATAACTTTAGCATTTTTCTGAACCTGAACTTGATAATTATAGAAACCTTCGGTTAAAGCCTCACCAAAAGAAATTGCTTTGGCAGCAATAATATGCTCCAATGGACCACCCTGCGTTCCTGGGAAAACGCCCGAATCAAGCAATGACGACATCATTCTGATTTCGCCTTTTTGTGTTGTGATTCCAAATGGATTAGGGAAATCATTACGCATCATAATTACGCCACCACGAGTACCACGAAGGGTTTTGTGGGTAGTTGTCGTTACGATATGGCAATGGTCGAATGGGTCATTCAATAGACCTTTTGCAATTAAACCCGATGGATGAGAAATATCAGCTAACAAAATAGCACCAATCGAATCGGCGATTAGACGAAGACGAGCATAGTCCCAATCACGAGAATAAGCCGATGCTCCACAAATAATCATTTTCGGACGCTCTTTGTGAGCAGTTTCTTCAACTTTATTCCAGTCGATTAGACCCGTTTCTTGCTCAACACCGTAAAAGAAAGGTTGAAAATATTTTCCAGAAATATTTACTGGCGAACCGTGCGAAAGGTGGCCGCCGTGAGCAAGGTTAAAGCCTAAAATTTTATCTCCAGGTTTCAAACATGCCACAAAAACCGCCAAATTTGCCTGAGCTCCTGAATGCGGCTGAACGTTTGCCCAAGTAAGATTAAATAATTGTTTTAGACGGTCGATAGCGATTTGCTCAACTTGGTCAACTACCTCACAACCACCATAATAGCGTTTTCCTGGTAGACCTTCAGCGTATTTATTTGTCAAAACACTACCTGCCGCTTCCATCACCTGTGGCGACACGAAGTTTTCAGAAGCAATCAATTCGATGCCATGTAATTGGCGATTGTTTTCTTTCGTGATTAAATCAAAGATTTGCGTGTCACGAATGATGGAAGTTTCTACAGACATTTTTGGTTTCAATTATCAATTTCTAATTATAAACTAACAATATTTTAGCTTTTGTGTTTAGGTTTTGTGCTAAAAATAGATTCAAAATTAACTGATAAATAATAGAAGATGAATTTTTGACAAAATAATATTTGGCAGACTTTGAATTATTGAGGAGTTTCTTGGTAAAGTTATATTTTTTAATTACCCAATCCACAGGCTAAAGCCTGTGGCAATTAAAATTGTTAAATTCTGTGAAAATGAATGAAGTTATTCAGTTGCCTCATGGCTTCAGCCTGTGGAACAAAATGAGTTTGGAATTTCTAATGTTTGCTGCTGAAAACTATCTCACTAAGGTACTCTCTTTCAGCATTTTTTCGAGTATATCACAGCTTGAAACATAAGCAAGTTCGCTTTGATAAGTTCCACCATTAATAATGAAAACTCTTGGATAAGCTTTAAAAAATGCTTTTTTATAGGCATCCGCCAGTATTTCTAAGCCAATATCAAGGCGTTTTTCATTGATTTCGGCTTCGCTGTAAAAAGGAAATTGTTCTTTTTTCCAAAATTTTTTATCTTCTTTTCCTTTTAGAAGTTTGTTTTCGCAGTTGAAGTTTTCATCTAAACGGTATTGCAAAACGTTTACCTTTCCCATTGAATAAAAATTGGGCGTATTTTCTGTATTTTTATTGTTCATTTCTAAAACTGTATTGCCAACTCTGCTGATTTGGTGCGGGGCGAGTTTACCATCTCTGATTGCTTGAATCAAAATCGGCGAAAGGTCTTTGCCGTAAGTATAGGGGGAACTACCCAAAATGCTGATAGCCAAATTCCTATCTAAGATTGATGTATTAAAGCTGTGTTGAAAAAAAACTCGATTACGATTCCGTTTTAAATATCCAGTATCAAATCCAGTCAGTCCGACCATAGTTTCATCAGGAAAACCGTATATTTCTATTAAATCAAGTGTTTTCTGAAAAGCCCAACGCATATAATTAGAACCTTTTAAATCATTGATTTTTCGTAGGCTATCTAATTGCTTAATTAGTTTTTCAGGCATTTTTCCGTAATAATAAGTTAAACTGTCTGGAAATATAACTTGGGTGAAAACTTCTTTTTTCCCTGTTTTACCACTTTTAACAACAACTGAATCCTGTATTTTTTTTGTATTTTCTTTGTAAAAACTCCTCAGTTCAGCAGTGAGTGGTGTATAAGGTTCTTTAATAATAAGATAATAATATGTGTTCAAACTATCTCGAACTGCCCAGTTGATATTGGGTTTCACCAGCCTCATTTGGCTTTCAAATTTCCCCCATGCTTTGCAAGTATCGGCTACGTAATGAAAGAAAACATCCCTCCGCAAACTATCCGATGGATAACCCTTTTCTACAATTTTCTCCAAATAATCCAAAACAGTGTTTGTTTTTCCAAGCATTGCAGCACAAATGGCGGCATTATAATAATCTTTGGCAAATGGCTTTTTTACGTTATCGAAAGCGGCTTTATAATAATCGAGTGCTTCGTAATAATTGGTATCAACAATTGCCAATTCAGCCGAATTGATGATTGGATGATAGATTCGAGTAAAATCTCCTTGAGCGAAGTCTCTTTGTCCCCAAAGGAGAAATAAAAGTATAAAAAATAATAGTTTTTTCATAATAATGTGGTGCTAATCGTTTATTCGTTGATAACAATCGTAGGAACGTCCAATTTGGACGTTCCTACGAACAAAATC
>CAMAQF010000078.1 GCA_945860265.1 Emticicia agri
GAGAGGTGGTTTGTAACCTCCGCTTACTCAGCGATTACGATAGACCTACTATCATCTCTTATACAACATGCCTTTGATTCACATCAAGACTTCACGACACACTTCAGCCGAACGGGGGGAAAGATAGAAAGATACCACCGGACCATGAAGAATGTAGTCAAGCTGCATCATTATTACATGCCAGAGGAATTAGAGGCGGCTTTAAAAGATTTTGTGGAATACTATAACCACCAACGTTACCATGAATCCCTTCAAAATCTAAGGCCTGCTGACATCTATTATGGACGTGGAAAGATGATTTTACAAGAAAGAAAACGAATTAAAATGGAAACTATAAAACAAAGAAGATTGAACTATGAGAAAATAAAAACAGCCAAAGATTGCACAGAAAAAAAAGAAATTATAAACTCATAAAATACGAAACACACCTTAAGGAAAAGTCCAATTAGTTTGACGACGTACACCAACACAGGCATAAATTTATATTAATATTTCTGATAATAACACGAAAAGAAGACAATTAAGGATCTTATTAAGAATAATTATGTATCAGGTATTCAACACAAAAAAGCATCTGCTTTCGTTGCAGATGCTTTTATGCAATATAAAAAATTCAAAAAATTACTTCTTGCCAGTCAGGCTTTTAATTACTCTTATTTCATCTTCACTAAACACTGAGCCGTCTTTACGGTAGATATCATGGAACCATAATTCAGGTTCTCTACCATTAGGCATCGGACTAGACCATGCATAAATAGTATTAGTTTTACCTGAAACAAAGCCCCAATTAATAGCACCTATATTTTCTTGTTTTAATAGTGGCATAATTGTTTGGAAAATACTTCCATTACTACGCGCCATATATTCGGTACAAATCAGAGGGCGGCTATATTTCCTTAAAATATCTATCCGCTTTTTATGATCGTCAATATAACTATAACTGTGATAAGTGATCACATCAGAATTTTCCAACTGAAAATTGTTCAGGTTATTAAAGCTCTCGCTATATTTCCAAACTCCCGAAGTTATGGGCTGCGAGGGATTTACTGCTCGTGCCCAGCTAAAAACGGCCTTCAGCAAATCCATGCTTTTATCTACATATCCGCTATTTCCAGGCTCATTATATAGATCCCACATGATCACGCGATTATCGTCCTTATGAGTGGTCATAACATCCTTTACATATGCTTCAAGCATTTTAAGACTATCAGGGTTATTTCGAATTGCAGTTCCCGGATCCTGCACCCAACCGCTATTGTGAATACCGACTTTCGGCTCCGGTTGCTTACCGGGAAGATACTCATCGATCCAGCAATCTTCAAAAAACACCAAAATAGTTTTTATTCCATGTTTAGTTGAAATTGTCAGGTAGTCATCGAGTCTCTTTTTAAAACCGACTTTATCACTAGTCCATGCAGCATGATGCAAATAAACGCGCATGGCATTCATTCCAAGTCCCTCGGCCCAGCCTAGCTCTTTGTCGATCGTTTGCGGATCAAAAGTGGCGGCTTGAAACATCTCCAGTTGATTAATCGCGGTACTGGGCTGGAAGTTTGCGCCCCGTAACCAAGGCTGAGCGCTATACCATGTAGTTGCTTTTGTTTCCGTCCAGCGCGATTGTGAATAGGAATTACATCCTATAAAGAGGATAAGAACTAATAATTTGTATCTCATTTTTTTTATTTTTTTTGTAAGATTTAAGATAAATATCAAAACTTTACTTAAGGTTGATTTATATAAAAGACAATGATCGAGAAGTTAACACCACATTTGTCATTCAATTTATGGTAGATTTAAATACTAAAGTAGGTTCTAATATTCAACCATTTATTATCACTTCATCTAAATATCTTGAAACCTTTCAATTTACTCTTTTTTATAATGGAACAAAAATACAAAAATAAATTCACAGCTGCAATATTCATAACTCCTGTCATTAATCCTTCGTAAGTTCAGTCGATGTAAAGTCTCCGATTACTTTTTTTTTCTTATCAAATAAGGATATTGAAACTGTTTCAATATCTGAAAGGTTAGTCAGACCTTCAATTTTTAAATTAAGATTCAGACGCTCAAGAGGTGAAATCTCAATGGGCGAGGTAAGAACTTTTTCCGGACTTCCATCCTTGTATTTGGCTGATATGCTAATCGTTCCATCATAAAAGAAGCCAAATTTACCCGTGATATTCAGCGTTGCGCCTTTTATCCCCACAGCTAAAGGTTCGCAGATTACTCCAAAGCTATTACAATCTATAATACGCAGGCCTTGGTCTATTCTCGCACTATACCAGTCATAATGAAAGGTATATTCCTGACCCGGTTTAATGGTAGCATAAGGGCTGATAATCTCACTCTCCAATACAAATGGATTGTCTTTGGGATGCTCAGGCATTTGAATAATTTTACCCCAGGCATTAATTTTCCCCAGGCCATTCATCCAAATGGTTACGGATGAATTATCCGGATAAGGCTTGTATTGTTCATATTCAAACCTGTGTACAAAAACATAACCATCTTCTGCATTGATGGTGGCTATCCAACCAGCGGAACAGTCAATCCCTATTTTTCCAACATTATACTTATACTGAACTTTCATCATGCTGCTATTATAATCCGGCTTATAAGAAATATTATTCTTAAGACCATGCAGTACCTCATATCCGTTAGGGAAAATACTGTTTTTGTTAAGCGGAGAATAGGCCCAGAAATTCTGATTGTACCCTTCTCCGTGCCTGTTGCCAGCGTTGAATTGGGTGTGGTCCCAGATTCCCCACCGGCGTGGTTTCGTATCGATGTTCTTCATTGTTGCGTCAATACTGACACGCGTAGTCCCATCAAATAGCTTGATTGTTCTTGACAACTGAACGCCACTGCGATGGTCTTCCTTGCTGGTAAGTCGAATTATATTAGGATTAATAATTTCCAATGCATAGGACTGACCATCGAGTGTTGAATCCGGCGGGCCTGGCCATTGCTGGTCATTGTCCCAGCCCTGAGGGGCAAGCCAGACTTTGTCGCCACCATAATTAAGCCATGCATTACCCTCACCAAGACCACTTAAAGGAGGTGACTTTTCATACAAATTTTTATTTACATAAAAGAACTCATAATCTCCAAGCTTGTACTGAAGAACCCTGCCTCCTATCGCAGGAACTACCTGTAAGCTAATCAAATCATTCTCCATTTGAATTGATTTCCAACCTGAAATATCTGATTTACATTCATAAAAGAATATCGGTAGCAATGCAAAAAGAATAAACCTGTATAGGCATTTACAATAAATAGATACATTTAATATTCTGTACTTCATAGATTCAACATATTAATTGATTAGAGTGATTATAAAAACTATGATTAATAATTATTTTAGTGAATTCATTGTCGCTTTTGGCACACCCCAGAAAGTGTGGATTCCCTTTTTTTTAATATGTACTTCGTCAAAATAAAGTTGACTTTCCAATATGGAGTGATTAGTAATGAATCAAATATAGCTTTAATTTTATTTTAAATAAAACAAACTGATTTAACGGTTCCAAGCCGCAAATAAAAATGCACAAAGAA
This sequence comes from Emticicia agri, assembly GCA_945860265.1. Classification (GTDB taxonomy): domain Bacteria; phylum Bacteroidota; class Bacteroidia; order Cytophagales; family Spirosomataceae; genus Emticicia; species Emticicia agri_A. The sequence continues at coordinate 3,559 of CAMAQF010000078.1, forward strand.
CTGATTTCAACTCACTTGAAATGAATTGAATATTTCAAAGAAATTGGAATAGAATAATCCTGAAATTTATTGATCGGATTAAACAATAAACCCTTCTGGTAAGACCAGAAGGGTTTGATAATTATTATACTAATAACAACGAGTACTAAACTGAGATTGTCTAATTTTATCGCACTCAAAACTATCATTCAATACTCTATATTCCCAATTTTTACTGATACTCTTTCATGGGTTTATACAATTCTAGGTTCAAAATTTGATATCAAGCTCCAATAGTGGAACCGTTTCACTACATTTAGTGGTGCTGCTTCGCAGGAATATACATTCAGACTTTATGGGATAAAATAGTTGCAGTAAGTGACACGGGTTTGGCAAAAGTGGCGGTTTAGTTCTCCGCGGACACATTTATACTTCGAAATCGCTACAATCGCCAAGCTTGAAACTATTAGTTGTCATAAATTAAAACACTAAATTCATGGAAGAAGAAATCTATAACAAGTATCAATTTTCAGAAGAGCTTACCCGTTAGTCCGCAGTGTGCCGTGAATTGAGTATGAAGGTACTTAATTGTTTTATAAAAGATGGTAGAAGGTCTATCACAGTCGTTGTGCAAGCGAAGACTGTAAACCACCTCTCGGTGCTTGAATAGTAACAGACAGGTATTGAACGGAAAGAGGAAAAGGTTGCCATGAGCAATCAGGTGCGAATAAGAGAGATGAATGCAAATGAACCCCCGATGAAGTGATGAGATAACGGAACATATTGTCAAAATCTAGTTTTTTTGTGTTCCCTCAGAATCTCTGAGGGCGATAGACTTGGCAAACCAAAGAAATGATTTTTATGGTTTCATCCCATTATCAAGATGTCTGAGTTTGATAGGCCAATGCCATCAGTGTCCCTTGCCGAAGAACCTGATGAAACGAAAGCTTGAAAGACTACTTTCTGCTCCAATTTGCTCAATAAAATGGCTCATACGTTCGGCAGTCGTTAAACCATATTCACCATAGTATTTATTAATTAAATTATCAATTTCTGTATACTTTTCCAAAGAAGGAGTTTTACATTTCTCTAATGGTATTGAATTAGTCTTTGAGTCAACACAAAATATTTTTCTCAACTGTTCACCTCTGATTTCAAAAGTAGCCGTATGGGAAGGGGGACTTAGATATTGCTTCAAAGCGTTAAATTCATCAGTTTTTGTATCAGTAAATACTTATCCTGTTTGATGAGGTTTTTATTGAACCTTAAAATAGTGGAATTATTATCTTCCGATTTATCTTTTAATGATATATCAATCCCTGGGGGTAAAGGTACTGGGTTTACCTTCACAATATTATCACTAAAGAGTAGATGTATGGCACTTACAGTAGTTGTTCCATTTGATAATACCCTTATTTTTGAGTTTACTAAAAATAAAATCTACTCCATAATCATCTGAGCAACTTCTCGGCCAGTTTGCATGGCAGCATTGAGCGATGGATACGCCAGATAATCACCACAGCGATAAAGATTAACACCGAGTTTAGAACTTTGACGTTTGCTTTCGGCACGGTATTGCACCAATGATTCGGGAATATGATAAGTTTTTAGATGCTTCCAACCATTGACACATGTCCCAAACCAATCGAATAATTCTAGTTTGATTCTATTTGTTAGGCTTCTTTCATCTAATTTCTCTAAACCATGTGTACTTACCGAAATCAAAGATTTTTCTTCATTTCCGTAATTAGAGGAAATATCACTCGGTACACAAATATTATGCACAGATCCCCGACGATTTGGGTTAAGAGCAATAAATTTTTGGTTTTTCAAAGGCGAAGTTTCGGCCGAAAAATACGTACAAGTTGTTATGTTATAAGTGCGTTCATTGGTTTCGCCTAACAATTTATCGCTTGTTTTTGGGTCCGTTGCTATCACAATTCTGTCAGCAGTTATTACCTCTCCCCCATCCAAAAAGATTTGATTCCCTTCAATACCTTTCACATGAGCATTTTTACGGATACAATTTCTTGGTAGCATTTCAGCAATTTGTTCGGGAATTGCTTGAATACCATCGGCTGGAATAGCCGCACCGCCTTTTAAAAATTGCTTAAATGTAAACTGAAAGAAATTACTTGATGTAAGTAATTCGTTTTCAAGAAAAACACCTCCGTAAAATGGTTTAAAGAAATTATTAATCATTTTTTCGCTCCAACCGTAATTTCTCAGAAAAGTAAGCGTATCTGTTGCTTCCATCTTAAAAAACTCATCTTCGGGAATTTCGGCTAATTCGTTGGCAAACTTTCTGATTTTTAATTTATCGCTTAACGTTCCAACCAACGAAAACGCCATTGTCAAATACGCCAATTTATTTAGGAAAGGATTTTCCATTTTCATAAATCCCTTTTCAGCTTTTATCATTGCTCCCGAACCAAAATACTTTAGGTCGAGGTTATTATAATTCAATATTTTTTTTGCTTCTGGATAGTTTGTCAATAAAATCTGAAAACCTCGATCGAGCAGAAAACCATCTACTTTATCCGTTCGTACTCGTCCGCCCAAAGCATCAGAGCCTTCCAAAAGCATAAAACTATATTCTTTTTCGTTGAGGTACTTTGCACAGGTAAGACCCGAAATTCCACCACCAATAATTACTGTTGAAAAATCATTCATAAATTTTTATTGAAGGTTTGACGTTTTTAAATTAAAAGTTTTGAAAATTCGATTTAAAAGCCCTATTTTGCCATTAATAAGCACAAATATACCAAGCTTTGCGGTACGATTAATGAATTTTCGATAATTCGTCCTAATATCAGAGCTTTGTGACATAAAGTCTTTATTACAACATAAATAAACAGTAATCAGTTTTTTTTATTTATCGAATGAATTACGAAGTAAAACAAGAAGGCGAGTTCAAATACATTGACGAAGGCCAGGGAGATACACTATTGATTCTACACGGACTTTTCGGAGCATTGAGTAATTTTGATGATGTAATCGAAGGTTTTAAACACCGTTGTAGAATAGTCATCCCCGTAATGCCAATCTATGATATGCCTATGCGTGAGGCAAGTTTAGAGGGTTTACAGGCGTTTATTGAGCGTTTTGTGGATTTTAAACAACTCGACGACCTCATTATTTTAGGAAATTCGTTGGGTGGTCACGTTGGTTTGCTTTATACACTTGCCCACCAAGAAAGTATCAAAGCTTTAGTTTTGACAGGGAGTTCGGGCTTGTTTGAAAACACAATGGGTGGATCGTTTCCGAAGCGTGGCAACTACGAATACATCAAAGAAAGAGTGGCCTATACTTTCTACGACCCAAATACGGCGACAAAAGAGTTGATTGATGAATGTTTTGAAATCACATCGAGCATTCCAAAATGTATGAATATTGTGCAGATTGCAAAATCAGCTCAACGCCATAATATCGCCAATGAGATTCAGAGTATTGATGTACAAACCTGCCTGATTTGGGGTTTAAATGACACTATTACACCTCCACATGTAGGTTATGAGTTTAATCGACTCATAAAAAACTCGGAGTTGTATTTTATTGATAAATGCTGCCACGCACCAATGATGGAGCGTCCGGCCGAATTTAATGTCTATCTCGAAAACTTTCTTGATAAAATTCAAACAGAAGTGGCTGTGTAGTGTTTAACCATTAAACCTTTTGACGATCATTAATGACAATTGCTGAAATTATCAACCACGATTTGCCTGTTTTAAAGCTCACCGACACCGTCGGGAATGCTTTAAATTGGATGGAAGAAAACCGCATTGGGCAATTAGTTGTTGTTGATGCAGGAAAATACGCAGGTATTGTCAGTGAAGAAATTCTACTGGGTTATAATGAAGATATGAAACTAACGGATGTAATGTTGCAGTTTTCAGAAATATCTTTGTTTGATTATCAGCATATTTATGAGTCTTTAGGTTTAATTTCTAAATACAATTCGGGCGGCGTTCCGCTACAGGTTATTGCTGTGATTAATGAAGAAGAAATCTTTGTCGGAATCATCACAGCATCGGAAATTTACAATAAGTTTGGAGAACTCCTCGGTATCCAAGAACCTGGAGCAGTTTTGGTTATTTCTATTAAAAACAGAGATTATTCATTGGCAGAAATTAGCCGTTTGGTAGAATCAGATAATGCCAAGATTTTGAGCAGTTATTTTACAGGAAATACTTATTTTAATAATGAATCAGCAAATTTGACCCTAAAAATCAACAGGGAAAGTATCACATCAATTGTAGCAACACTCGAACGCTTTGGTTATACAGTTGAAGCCAGTTATGCCCATGAACCCGTAGAAAGCATTGAGCAAGAACGTTATAATATGCTCATGAAATATTTAAGTGTATAAAACAAAAGCCGTAAAACAGAAATTTTACGGCTTTTGTTTTAATGAGCATTCTTCTTTAAAGTCTTAACTATCAGCAATAAACTTATCAAACTAAATATTGCCGCTGCCATAAACGGAGCTCCTGGAAAATAAATAGCAGCCCCTTTTTCTGTAAATTTATAAAAAAGTGTAGTCATCAATATTGGGCCAATGATGGCCGCTATACTATTTAAACCTGTAAGCGAACCTTGCAATTCACCTTGCTCATTGGCTGGCACTTGCGTTGAAATAATGCCTTGCATGGCTGGACCAGCCAAACCACCCAACGAAAACGGGACCATGATGGCATACATCATCCAGCTTTGATTGGCAAATGAATAGGCAATCGAGCAAATGATTGTAAACATAAAACCTATATAAATAGCATTTTTTGTACCCAGTTTCGGAATTGCGATGCGAGTTAGGCCACCTTGAACCAAGGCAATCATCACTCCAATAAATGTCAATGACCATCCAATTTCTTTATTCGTCCAATTGAATCTTTCTTTTACAAAATAAGACCATGTACCCTGCGTAGAAAAGTTGGCGATATAAACCAAAAATAAAGCTGCTACCAAACCGATTAACATCGGAAAACGGCGGAGATTCATCAAAGCTCCTACTGGATTTGCTCTTCTCCAATCAAATTTACGTCTGTTTTCGGGTTTCAATGACTCTGGCAAAATAAAGAATCCATAAATGCAATTGATTAAAGTCAGTAATCCTGATACCATAAACGGCACCCTTGTACCGAAATCACTTGCCAAGCCACCAATTATTGGCCCAACGATAAAACCTATACCAAAGGCAGCTCCAATCAAACCGAAGTTTTGTGCTCTTTTTTCGGGGGTGCTAATATCTGCCATATAGGCAGCGGCAGTTGTAAAGCTAGCGCCCATGACACCTGCAATTAGACGACCGACAAATAACCAACCAATCGTTGGAGCAAAAATCAATAGTAGATAATCAAGTCCAAAACCAAAAAGTGAGGCTAAAAGTATAGGTCTTCGGCCAAATTGGTCGCTCAAACCACCCACAATCGGCGAACAGATAAACTGCATTACAGAATAAGCAGCAAATAAAAATCCACCATAACGAGCCGCACCACTCACATCGGTATGAGCCAATTCCGAAATCAACGATGGCATCACGGGAATAATAACCCCAAAACCGATTGCATCTAAAAGTATTGTAATAAATATAAATATTGTAGCAGCGTTACGTTTTTCGGACATCTTTTTTGGTTTTATTAATTTAGCTTAAATTTACTTCTCTTTCTTCATCGGTTTCGATGATTATCTTCTTTCGGCGATTGAACAATGCTATTCCAGCACCCCAAAGTAAAAGAGAGAAAATCGAAACATAAGTTCCTTCTTTTACATAAGGTGGCTCAAATGACAATTCAACTTTATGATTGCCTTTTTCTAATAAAATTCCCATTAAGCCAGCATCCACTATTTCGATAGTTGTTTCTTTTCCATCAACCTTTGCCGCCCAACCTTTATCATGCGGGATTGCCAAAAACAATACTTTTGAATTGTTTAGACTAATATTTCCTCTAATAAAGCTGGGTTTAAATTCTGTAATTTGTAGGGTATCTCGCTTTAACTGACTTACCCAGCTTTGTAGAGCTCCTATCGTTATACTTTGTTCTGGAATATTTGAAGAAGTTATTTCTTTAAAACCCTTTAGTTTAGTTTGTAAGTTTTTATTAACCGATATTGCTTGTAGCAAAATTGCATGTCGGCTTGTTGAATCGAGTTTCTCAAATTTATCCTCCGAAATATAGGCATCAAAAGTAACACCGAGCGGAAGAGTATCTTTTAGTTTAAGCACTTTCACACTTCCAAATAATGCCACCGAATCCATATTCATTCTTGTATAGTCAGTAAAAGTATTCGGAGCATTAGCCAAATAATATTTTACACCACACAAACGCTGCAGTAAAGGCGAACTAAATAACCCGCTAATCCATCTTGAAGAAGTTTCATCATTTGGATTTAGCAATTTTACGCTTTTCAAAAAGCGTACATAATTAAGCTGATTGAATGATTGATAAGTACGGCTACTATAATACCCTTGTACTTTTGCATCATTCAAACTTGCATGGATAGCCGTTCCCGATGCGTATTCTTTCTCAATGCGATAAAATTTCGAGGGGTCATTCCTTTTCAAATAAGCTAAAGCATCGACCGTATTATCATTATAACCACTACCAGCTTCATTCATTTCTTGCTTAGTTGCCTTATTTCTTTTGTTAATCGTTGTATTATTTGAGAAAAAAGCCATTTCTCCCAAACAAATCATCAACAATAAACCTAAACCAACATTTTGTAATCCTCTTTTTGAAATCAAAAATAAAATGCCGGAGTAAAGTATAATTAATAAAGCAGCTGATTTCTGTAAAGATTTATTCAAATTCTCGTCTGGAGCGAAACCAAAGAGGATGATAAATAATATAACTACTGTAGCCAAAAGAGCAATAAGACCTATTTTCTTCTGTTCCAAAATTTGTTGAATAGCTTTCAGATTTAAATACAAAAGAGCAAACAAAGTAAATAATCCTAAAGTACGGTAGTAGTCACCGGTGAAAAGCCAAAACGTATATCGGAAATAAGGAAAAAGCATTACCCAGAAACACAAACCCAATAAAACTCCATATATGATTCTGGTCTTACGATTACCAAAGTAAAATACTTGAGGAGTAGCAACTAAGCTCAAAAGCCCACAATAAAACATCGGTGCTTCCATATAATTATTCCAGCCTCTGAAGGTTTCAGCATTACCAATCATGTTTGTCGAAAACAATCGCATAAAGTTGGTACTTCTTTGCACCGAGTCTGCAAGAGCTAAAACTGGCTGTGTAATGAGTTTATTTGTATATGCAAACTCACCACTACCTCTCGGACTTTCAATCATTTGGAACAAATTACTTCCAAACATAAATGCCCCGATACCAACACCTAAAACAGAAATTATACCTATTGTAAACAAGCCAATAAACCATTTACCAAAATTCCACCGTTGATTTTCGGTAAAGCGTAGGGTAAAATATATGAGCATTAATAAAGTATATAGGTACAAATAAAAAGGTAAATGCACCGTAATCATAGCTATTGGAATCGGGATAAAATACCAATTTTTTTCGCTGATAAACTTTTCTAAAGCAAATAATAGAAAAGCAGCATAAACAACCTCAGTTCCAAAAACTGACATTTGCCAAGTTGTTCCCAAAACCATATATCCGCTGAAAGAATAGAGTAAAGCACCTAAAACTGACAAGAAGCCTTCTATTTTTCTGGTGCGAAGAAATAAATAAAATAACATTCCCGCTAGTAGTAATTCGAGCAAGAATACATAAATAAGGTTATTAGCGATACTTTGTTTACCACCTAAAACCAATAAAAATGTAAAAGGGTCGAACCAATAAGGGTGTATATTTTGCCCCAACCCTTGCTCGAAACTCCAACTTGGTGAGCCATATTTTTCCCAATGATTAGCCAAATTATATAATTTTGGATAGTCGAAATTATAGGAATCACTACCTATATCTTTGAAAAGAAATACATTTTTACCAAACAGAAAATCATAATATAAAAATGAAGCTATTAGCAATATCAAGATAGGTAGGATATAAATACCGTATTTCAGAAAGAAATTCAGTAAAACCTGATTAGTAGGATTGTTGAAGTTACTATCCTCACTTGTGAGGTTTGTTGTAGCAAAAAGTACAGATGGGTTGGGAATATTGGTCGAAGTTTTACTCTTTTTCTTACTCATTGAATTAGAATATTATTGATTATGTGCAAGTTAGTCACAACTTTTTAAATCTCATGCCATTTGTATTTAGTAATTGTAAAAAACAAAAAGAGCATCCTCCATAAAGAATGCTCCTTCATATTTATTAGCTTAAAAAAGATTAAGCTATAATTTCTGTTACTTGACCAGCACCTACAGTACGTCCACCTTCACGGATTGCAAAACGAAGACCTTTATCCATAGCAATCGCACTGATTAATTTAACTTCAATAGTGATATTATCACCTGGCATAACCATCTCCACTCCTTCTGGTAACGAGATTTCTCCTGTTACGTCAGTTGTACGGAAATAGAACTGAGGACGGTATTTATTAAAGAATGGAGTATGACGTCCACCTTCTTCTTTACTCAATACATAAACCTCAGCTTTGAAGTGAGCGTGTGGTTTTACTGAACCTGGCTTACAAATTACCATACCACGCTTGATTGATTCTTTCTCAATACCACGCAATAATAAACCTACGTTATCACCAGCTTCTCCACGGTCAAGAATTTTACGGAACATCTCAACACCAGTAACTACTGATTTTAAGTTTTCAGCACCCATACCTAAGATTTCAACACCTTCAGAAGAGTTAATTACACCTGTTTCGATACGTCCAGTAGCAACTGTTCCACGACCAGTTATTGAGAATACGTCTTCAACTGGCATCAAGAATGGTTTGTCAGTTGCACGTGGAGGAAGTGGAATAAATGAATCCACGGCTTCCATCAACTCATCTATTTTCGCAACCCATGTTGGTTCTCCGTTCAAGCCACCAAGTGCTGAACCTTGAATTACAGGAATATTATCGCCATCATACTTGTAGAATGACAATAATTCACGAATTTCCATTTCTACTAATTCCAATAACTCAGGGTCATCAACCATATCCACTTTATTCATGAATACAACCAACTGAGGTACACCAACTTGGCGAGCCAAAAGTATGTGCTCACGAGTTTGTGGCATCGGGCCGTCAGTTGCAGCTACTACAAGGATGGCACCATCCATTTGAGCAGCACCAGTTACCATGTTCTTTACATAGTCAGCGTGTCCAGGACAGTCAACGTGTGCATAGTGACGGTTCATTGTTGAATATTCTACGTGAGCTGTATTGATGGTAATACCCCGCTCTTTTTCTTCTGGAGCATTGTCGATTGACGAGAAATCTCTTTTCTCTGCCAAACCCTTTTCTGCAAGTACTTTCGTGATGGCAGCCGTCAAAGTAGTTTTACCGTGGTCAACGTGACCGATGGTACCGATATTTACGTGAGGCTTACTACGGTCAAAATTCTCTTTTGCCATGATTGATAAAGTCTATTATTATTGTTCTTATATACTTAATTTAAACTAACGCTAATCTTTTGTTGAAACCCGATACTGATTTCTATTTCATAAGGAGCTTTCTATATAAACATTTAATAAATAAAATAGTTTTAAAGTAAATTAGGATAGTTTTACTACCGTGGCTCCCCTGCGGCTACCAACCTATTCCTTATAAAACGATTATTTCAAAATGAGAGCCTTCAAGCAGAATCGGACTGCCGACCTCTTCCTTACCAAGGAAGTGCTCTACCACTGAGCTATGAAGGCTTTTCAGTGAGCGGTCACAAGTATAGCAGTAATCAATCTGGGGATTAACAACTGCAAACTTTTTACTTACTAAGAGTGAGAGGCTATTTTAAAACTGGCAAAAACTAAAATATTTATGCCCATAATAAAATGCAAAACACTTTTTGAGCGAAAGACGGGGCTCGAACCCGCCACCTGAAGCTTGGAAGGCTACCGCTCTACCAAATGAGCTACTTTCGCTTGTAATACAATAAATTAAAGTGTGGGGGCGGATGGATTCGAACCACCGTAAGCATAACACTAGCAGATTTACAGTCTGCCCCATTTGGCCACTCTGGTACACCCCCTCATTGTTTCTTTACCCTTTTCAGTATCCTAGTTTACAACTTTCTCGCTGAATTGGAGTGCAAAATTATATCCTTTTTTTATTTTGTCAAATAGTTAAGCACTTTTTTTTAATTTTTTTTTTTCAAATATTTTTTTTGCTCTCTTTTTATATTCTCTGGAGTGTTGATTATCAACTTTTTGCTATTTAAAGACCCCGCTTTTTAAGTTCTCAAAAAAACTATCAAGGTCAGTATTATATGTTTTTGGCTTTTTTTGTCTAAAAACTTATTAAACGGTAGAAAAAATGCTCTTCTTTCAGTGCTTGCAATGTAAAATTTGTAGTTACATCTTATAATGATAACGAATATACTATTAAAATTAAATACTTGATTAAGAAACAAAGTCTATCCGAATTTGATTTGGATAGACTTATTATTAAATTTTAATACAGAAATATTTTATAATCTAAGCCCAATACTCCAAGCCTGTAAATCTTTTGCATTTGTTTGTTCAACTTTAAATGCTTGGTTTAAATCGTATCTTACAAATAAAGTAGCACCTTTTCGTTTACCAAGTTCGGCAGTAAGACCGTACCTAAAATCTTCTAAACCATAGCTTCCTTTGATTTTTTCTTTCTTTCCTCCATCATATTTTAGTTTGCTATATCCACCAATTCGGTAGCCAATATAGCCACCAAGGCCAATTCGAAATTTAGCTTCCTCAAAACCCAAATTAAGCATCATCGGAAGATTTAGCATCGGTACCACCAATTTGCTTTTCGATAAATTTTGTCCAAAATCTTTGAAAACTACTTGTTTTCCCTGCATCTGGACAACATTGTTTTCTTCCAACATAAAATTACTCCAAGCTACTTCTGGGCCGTAGGTAAGAGCTAAATCCACTTGTTTTCCATTGACTAATATAATATTTTTATGAAAAGAAAATGCGAAATACCTTGAACCCCAAGTATTCAACAATGAGCCAGCCGTCGAGCCTTTTGCCCAATTATTTAGCCCAACGTAAAGGCCAAAATCACTTCGTGAGAAAAATCTTCCCGAATCGGATTTTTTCTTCTTTGCTTCACGGTTCTCATCATCAGAATCGTCGCCTCGATCTTCTTCCTCATAAACTCTATTTTCATGACTCCAATGATTATCTATATCTTTGCGAAGTGTATCTTGACGAGCGACCATTTCTTTCGGTGCTCTCAAAACAATTTTAATATCTCGACCATCACGTGCAAGCACCAAAATTGTATCTTGCTTTAAACCATTCGATCCTGCCAAAATAATTGCTTTCTTTCGTTCGAGAGAATCGACACCCACGCTTTTCAATACGTTTTCGAGATCGAGTGTTTTCGGCAAATCGAAATCTCGTTTGCTTGAAGTATATACGGTTACTCGTTTCTTTACACCTTTGTCGGTAAATTCGACAATTGTAGTATCTAATTTAAAATTGGCTTTTGCTGATAATGTAATAATTATCAATAAAAAGACTAATGGCAGTTTTTTCATTGTTGTAATCTTTTTTTCGTCTAAATATTTATAAGAAATTATCCAATCCTTACTTATTCTTTGCGTTGTAATCTACTTACTTTTCGTTGTACGAAATCACGTATATCAGTGATTTCTTCTTTTATAGCACTATCATCAACACGAGCCAAAACATCTTTTACGCCAAGTTTATTGAAATCTACTTTTTCGCCATATTTAAAATGCTTGTATTCACCAAATAATTTGGCGATAAATGATTTCTCCTTTTCTTCTATTTCTTCACCCATGCGTTTTACTTCAGCCAAAGATATATTTGAATCTAGGTCGATTGAAGGAATTACTTCGGCTTCGAAACCGATTGGCTCAAGCACAACCACCACCGACTCGCCAATATCAATTTTGAAAATCCCTTGAAAAACTTGTTCGACCGGCTTAAAAGTTTCGACTTCTGGATTTTCAAAAATAGGTGTATTGGTCGCAACTGTTATTTGCTCTTCGGGCGAATCATCAACGATTTTATTTGATACAAGCTCAATTATAGGGTTTTGGTTTGCAATATTATTTTCAAGTGTAATTGTTGCAACGGATTGAATTTCTTTTTTGGGCTTTGGTACGTTTTGCTTATCTATATTTTTTAGCGTTGACTGAGCATATTTTTTTACCGATGCTATTGCTTGATAATTAGTTAGTTCTATAGCTGTAACAATAATATTTTTCTTCTTAGTTGGCAAATCCGCAATTGTAACTTTCTGACTGACAGAAGTATCATTTTGAGTCAAAAATCCAGCTGAAAGAACAATAGCGATACCTGCCGCAGTGGCATAATAAGTCCAATTACGATTACGCAGGAAAAAGCCCATCTTCGGTTTTTGCTGTTTTTCTCGTAACCTTGCCTGAAACTTCTCAAAAGCTTTTTGAGAAGGCTCTTGTCGATGTTCTGCCAACTTTTTGGCAAAAAGGTCGTCAATCAGATGTTTTTTCATTTTTATTATGATGTTCATTTTTGTACAGTTATTCGTCACTAGAAATATGGTGAATGGTGAATGTGATAAATTCTTTGTGAAACATTTTTAATCAACCAATACCTAATTTTCCCAGTCCGCTAATAACTTGTAACTTTTCTTTGTTCTAATTTCATTATTTTCGCCTGCAGCATTGCTCTTGCACGGCTCAGTTGTGACTTCGATGTCCCTTCTGAAATTTTGAGCATTTCCCCGATTTCGAGGTGACTGTAACCTTCGATGGCATAAAGATTAAAGACTGTTCGATAGCCAACGGGTAATTCTTCTATGAGTTTCATCAAATCAGCTGCTTCTAGGTCGGTGCTAAATGATGATTCGTTAGATTCTTCGACAGCATATTCGAGGTCAACTATTATCATTTTTTTGCTTCTGACATACATCAAGGCTTCGTTAACCATGATTTTGCGAATCCAGCCCTCAAAACTTCCTTGGAACGTAAACTGCTCGATTTTATTGAAAACCCGCATAAAACCATCAATCATTACATCTTCTGCTTCCATTTTATCACCTACGTAGCGAGTGCAGACCGCCAGCATTTTCGACGAAAATTTTTCGTAAAGTCGAGTCTGTGCTTTGGGGTCTTGCCTCTTTACGGCCTTTGCGAGGTCGTATTCGTTTGAAAAAAGTGATAAAAGTTTAGCCATAGAATAGTGTATTCAATAGTAAGATGCAAAAAAAGACAAATAGAGTTGCATGTAAATTAAGAACTAAGAATTGAGAATTAAAAATTAGACAGTAAACTGCTAATTATCAAATACTTATAAATACTTTAATTCTTTGGAAATTTTATTTTCACACATAGTATATAATTTTTTAGAAAAACATTGGGAGTTTGGCTTGAGTCTTGTACTTTTGCAATTCTAAATATGGCCTTATTCTTCGTTCAGGCACCGAAAAAAATAAAAAATATGGTCTTGTGGCCGAGTGGCTAGGCAGAGCTCTGCAAAAGCTTCTACAGCGGTTCGAATCCGCTCGAGACCTCATAATGCAAACGCAATCATTTGTTAATCAAGTGATTGCGTTTTTTGTTTCAAGTTATTGTCGAGTAAAGTAGGGTCTTGCATAGTATCTTATTACTATTTTTTACTTGAAGGAAAGTTTTTTCTTTGTGAACAGAAAAAAATGGAAAGTAAAATAGAATCTACCACTGAAATTCAAGACAAGTATAAATTTCGTATTTTAGGAAAAACAATAATTGGACTGACAATCGAGAAGGATATAAGTGATTATTTCACTTATATCCTTCTCGATTCGGAAGGTAAAATTGCCTCAAATTAACTTCTGAACTTCATAGTCATACTTAAAATTACTTCTAGAATTCATTAATTCTTCGCTGTAAAACTCATTTGAGTTCTCAAATAAAACTAAAATGGATAGAAAAAAACCTTTTTGGAGAATTACAAGGCCGACAAACTACGTCATAAGAATACTAAAATGCAAAAAAGAGATTGAGTAAATATAGTCAAAATGATAAGTAAAAAGCCTTTTTGGTTATTATAATTGGTAATGTATTTGAAGTGCTTTGTACCAAAAGGATTGTAAGGCCGATTTTATTTATTCATACATGTTTGCTTGTCAAATTAGGATTTAAAAAACCAAAATTTAGACTAAATAATGATTAAGAGCTGGTGTATGATAGTAAATATGCTCATAATGGTAAGTAAAAACCTTTTTTGCACCCCTTTCAGGATTGAAGATTGCTGTATACTAGATTCTGATTTTATACTTTTTATAAAGAGTATTACAATTAAAAAATATTATGAATGTGAATTTTATACTTATAAATAGCCAGCCCAAATACAACTTAATGTATGTGTTGCTCAGCCTACTAACATATTGGGTGGCTCATTCTCAAACAAAAAAATACTTTGTTTCGGATGCAGCAGCTGCAAGAGGCTATTTTTCAGTCAAATTTAGAAGCATCGCATCTTTTAATTTGAAAAAGATTAAAAAAACCGATTTGCCAAATTTCAGTGCCTTTGTTTTCAAAAAAGCGTATCAGCTGAGTAGAATCTATGACGGTCATTCCTATTATACCAGGATTGTCCGATAGTTTTATTACCGAGCTACCAAATTTGAATGAATAAGTACAGACATAAGTATCTCTAAAACAAATAAATTATTTTGTTGATAATCAAGCATTTATCGCCACAACAATCATCGCGGAGGTTGTCAAAATGCCTCTTTAATTCACCGGTTTATATAAAAATTATAAATTTTAAAAACAATGACAAAATTCAAACTTTTTATAGAAACGACATGTTTATGTTTATTTCTTTTTATGGGCAATCTTTTTGCCCAAACAACCATCACCCTTCCAGCCGCTTGCAGTGATTGTAAATCATCGAGTAACGGAACGGCAGTAGTGAGCTCCTATGGTAATGTTAATTGTACCGTAGGCACAAGTGGCACCCTCAATGGTACCTATACTGCTGGGCAAGCAGTAACATCTGCCAATACAATGACCTTGTATGCCAATGTTACGACTGCTGGTTCATGGAGTATTTCTACTACAGCCCATAATGGGGTTACGTTTTCGGGTAGTGGCACTTTCGCTGCCACTGGTTGTCAGCTGATAACGCTGCAAGCCTCTGGCACGCCACTTTCGGCTGGGCCACTGATTGCTGTAACCAATACAAATCCACAGGGCTCTGCCGCAACAACGGTTCAGACTGTTTCTTATCCATCAACCAATGGAACGGCTATTGTTTCAAACTATGGTAATTCTACCTGTGCTAACCCAAGTACTGGTACTATCAATGGTACCATGACAGCAGAGGTTCCCGTGAGTGGTGTTACGATGAGCCTTTATGCCAACGTAACAACGGCGGGTAGTTGGTCATTGAGTGCTACCCAAAACGGTGTTACTTTCTCGGGTAGTGGTAGCTTTAGCACTACTGGCTGCCAGTTGATAACCTTAACAGCTTCTGGCACACCAACAAATACAGGACCATTTACCTGGACGACCAACTCTAGCCCGAGTGGTAGTGCACCTTCAACGGTGGCATTTAACCCAGTTGTTATAACCGCAGGACGAGGTACATTTAGCGGTAGAACCTGTTTTGATGTTGCCCAAAGTAATGATAATGCCAATTCTTGCGGACTTTTGGCCAATAGAATAGCTACTTATAGTGCTGATTTTACGCAACCTGCAACACGTATACAATCTTATACCTTTATACCAAGTGGAACGGTGTCAAATGTACGTTTTTATTACGTAAATCAGTCAAGTAGTGGTGCGATTGTATCTATTAGTGGAGATAACACTAATAATAATATTAGTGCTCCAGTAACTGCAATAGTAAACTACAATACCAATAATAATACCTTGGCAACGGGACTCACCAATAGTAATGCTTTAACCACAAAAATTTATGTGGTTTATAATGTCAATGCTATTGCTACTACAAACTCAGCGGATGAACGTATTTTGCAATTAACAGCCACTGTGAAAGATTGTAATTGTTGTGGAGCCGTAACTTATACTACTCCGAACTCTGAAACGATGACTTTTCGTGAGTTTCTTTGCCATAATTTAGGGGCGGATACATCGCTTGATCCACATGTACCAACTCTTGGTTTATTTGGTGCTCATATTCAGTGGGGTAAACGAGGGCCTAATATTACTGGCAATTCACAGGTGGATTGGCAAACGGCTCCGTCTAATGGACCTGAGGGCTTTGCCGCTGCTCCAAAAGCAGCAACAATTCTAACTACTGATCTAAATGCTATATCTGGATGGTCAAACATTGTACCTGCTAATAATGCATGGAGTGATTTTTTATTAAGTGAAACTAGTACAAGAAAGCCAGTTAAAACTGCTGCTGATCCATGTCCTGGTGGTTATAGAGTCCCTACTAACAGAGAATGGAATGGATTAAGATTAAGCGTTGCAAATACCTTAACCCAAATAGGCCCGTGGGATCCATCCGGAACTACCTTTACATCCGGATGGCAATATAATAAAGTTGGTACCAATACTGAAACTTTAACTCTCCCAGCATCAGGCCAGCGTCAAATAGGTAATGGAACTCCAAATTGGGGAAACCGTCTTGATTATGCTGTGAATGAGCAGGGTTTTATATCGCTCGGTGGGTTAGATATACAACCTGCACCTGTCGGTTCATCCTTCGCGCTTAGGGGGGTATCTGTTCGTTGTATAGCAGAGTAGCCTATGTGTCTTGGATATATGCTCTACTCAATGAGTTTAGAACTACTAAACTTGTTTGATTGGTATCATATTTGACTATTTCCGAGCTTGTTTTTCTCTTGATATTTTAGATGAATACTACAAAAGTGATAAAATACATATCACTTTTGTATGTTCATTATTACCAAATATTTGCTAATAGTAGTTAGTGTCAAAATGTCACTATTATTTTAAGATTAATGAAAAAACAAATTTCAAAAATAATGACAAAATTTAATTTTTTTTTAAAAAGTATATGTTTGTTTTTATTCCTTTTTGTAGGCAATCTTTTTGCCCAAACAACCATCACCCTTCCAGCCGCTTGCAGTGATTGTAAATCATCGAGTAATGGTGGTGCTATCGTGTCATCTTATGGTGGATTAGGTTGTACCGCAGGCACGAATGGCACCCTCAATGGTACCTATACTGCT
>CAMAQF010000079.1 GCA_945860265.1 Emticicia agri
AATACATTATTCATTTCGTTTTCATTAATTTTTATTTGGCTTTTCATTTCAAATCTTTTAGGTTATTTAGTCAAATGATAAAAGCCTCTTTAAACGAGGCTTTTTTGATAAATATAAGATTTATATGAAGTTAAAACCCTATTTGCCCCGAAAGAGAAGCTCCGTAAGGTACAGAATCTGCATTTATTCCCATTGCTTTACAGGCCTCGGCAGCTACTCTGATTGAGTTGTTGGTGCTGCGTTCATCGGGATAAATATGCACCATGTTTGCCAAATATAGATTTTCGGTAGCAGTTATGCAACTGGTTACTTTTGCTGAGAAGTTTAAATCGCAAACTGTTGCGGCGGTATTGGTTTTAAAAACAAACACATTTTTTATCCAATCTTCCGAAAACTCAGGGTTGATTTTCTTCAAAGGCGGAATCATCACAGCTTTGATTTCTTCTTCTGTCATCGTTGCCAAAGGTTCGCTCATCGCAAAATAACGAGAAAGGTAAACAATGTGCGAGCCGTTGTATTCTTCTTTCGGAATAAAGTTTGTATGTTCGATAAGGCCACCGAAAGGATAGCCTTCGTCAGCAACATTCATCCAATAAATATGGCTGAAAGATTTTTT
This sequence comes from Emticicia agri, assembly GCA_945860265.1. Taxonomy (GTDB): domain Bacteria; phylum Bacteroidota; class Bacteroidia; order Cytophagales; family Spirosomataceae; genus Emticicia; species Emticicia agri_A. The sequence continues at coordinate 617 of CAMAQF010000079.1, forward strand.
CAATTCTAAAATTGTACAAACTGCTCCGAAATATTCAACGCCATTGGCATTGAGCGGACAATTTTTGATTTTATCGAAATAAAGCGACGGAATCGTTAAAAGGAACTTTCCGCCATCAATGGTCATATTCTTTGTTATGATGCCTTGTACATTTCCGTTTGTTATCCTAAACTCTTCTATTGGCTCATTTTTTATTAATTCTACACCCATTTGCTCCAAACGAGAAATCAGCGTATCCATCAAGGTTTTCCAGCTACCGTTGATATAGCCGAGGCGTTCGTCGCCACCTTTACGAGAGTTTAGGCGTTGAGCCATTCGCCCAATCATCCAAGCTAACGGAACTTTATTGGCATACGGCCCAAATTTAATATTGAGCATTGGCTTCCACAGAGCATCAGTAATATCACGGCCAGCCCAACGATAAAACCAATCAAGAGTCGGAATTCCTTCGTTTTCTCGCCATTTGGCCATTTTACCCAAGAAAAGGCTCGTCAGGCCAAAACGAATTTTACCGACTAAACCTACTGGCTTAAATTTCAATAAATCAATCGGTGAATTGAAATCGTATATTTTTCCATTGCGGAAAACCCCCATTGTGGTTTTTTTATAAAATGCTTTATCAGATATTTTCAAATCTTCGAGCAACCAACGAAGCTCGGCATCTTGTGTAAAAAAGTGGTGATAATAGTGTTCGAGTTGGTTTCCACCTATTTCAAAGGTATTTAGAAGTCCGCCAAATTTATCGCTTCCTTCAATTACTGTTACTTTCACACCTTGTTTGGCTGCAATATAGGCCGTTGCAAGGCCCGTCATTCCACCCCCAATTATTGTTAGTTTTTTCATAAATTCCTAAAATTGTGTATCTCATCCCTTAAAGAGACTTTTTTTATTATTTATCTTTTAGCTTAATTATAATACACAGCGAATAAATTCGCCGACAAAGGGAGCAACAGATTGATTCCATACTTTTTCGACTTAAAGTCTAAAAATACAATTTTTATTGTCTGAGCCAATTGACTTATTTTAGTTCTATAATTTCTTCTTTTAAGATTGTAAACTTGCCATTTTCGAGTTTTCCGATTTGCATATTGAAAGTTCCAATTGGTAAATCGGGCTTGGCAATAAGCATATTAATACGATTATTGTAGTATTGTTGAGTTGTAAGAAATGTCGTCAACTTATTGGCAATTGTTTCAAGATGAAAAGCTAAACGATTCGTATTATTGCTAAAAATAGCGTAATAGCCGTCGTATCGTTTATTGGCTTGCACAAAAACATTATTTATTTCAATCTTGAAAGTATTTGAGCCTTCGGTGACGTTTACCAGTACGCCCATGTTAGTTTTAATTTGATTTTTGAATAATGCTTGATTTAAATCATCAATTTCGGCAGGAGGTGTGTAGTTTTTGAAATGTACACGACTTATCCACAAAATGTCGTTAACATACTTCATAACTCCATGTACGAAACCTGCATAGTTATATGGAGGAGTCGGTAATCGTTGATAAGTGTTGATAGGAGCGTGGTCGTCAGGATTTCTGGAATTATTGAAGGCATAATAATAATAACGTCCGTTGTTTTTCCAGTTCAAAATTGTTGTTCCGAAGAATTTTCTGCGGTTTTCAACATCATCCCAACTTTCGTAATATGAAAAGGCACTAAACAACACCGTAACGAGTATCGAAATCTGCAAATATTTTCTCCAGTTTTTGGCTTGAATAATATTATAGAAACTTAGATAAACCACCACAAACAAAATCAATGAAACTGTTTTGTATCGACTTGCAAATGCTTGTTCGAGCCCTTGACTGGCACGAGAGGCCGCAAAAGCTGCTCCACTCAAACCAACAAATATGAAAGCCGCCAATAAGTAAAGATTAAATTTGGGGTGTTTTAAGATAGTTTGGTACAGGGCACTTGTTTTTTCTTTTGTAAGTCCTTTATAATTAGTTAGATACCAAAAATAAACAAAGCTAAAAAGTATATACAAAACCCAACCAAGCATCAAAACGCCTGCTGCAATGGCAACGGTATATTTAAGATTTGTGCTGTAAAACTGAACGGTGCTGTCAATCGGAGAGCCAAAGAACGCAAAAATATCTCCAACAATGATATGTGGATATTTTATGAAATTTATCTTCACATCAGGACGAATACCAGGTTGTTTGAAATCATAGAAATAGAGTAAAAACGAAAAAATAGTAAAAGCCAAAAACTGTATCTTCTCGCTACGAGTGCGATTATATAAAATCAAAGGAATGGCCGCTACATACGAAAACATTCCGTTACCATTCGTAAACATTGCCACAAAAAATAAGATATTAGCAAAGTAAAAAGCCCATTTTTGCTTGTAAAACAACAAAAGAGAAAAACCCCAAAGACCAAAAATTATAACAGTATTAGGTTGAAGAGAAGTAATCGCCCAAAAGATATTTTCGATGGGTTGTGTATTGAAAACAATAAAAATGATTGGAATAAGATAAGCCAACTTTAGATTGATTTCTCGCAAAACTCGGTAGAAAACAAAAGGTAGAATCAGCAGATAAGAAACGCCCATGAGCATCAAAATCTTGTAATTTACCTCTCCGAAAAGATTGTAGCAAAGTAGTGTGCTAAGACGTACGTACAAAATTCGGTGTTCACACATTTGTGAAAACAACAAAGCTATTTTTTCGGAGAACGTTTCTTGCTGCATCCAACTCGCCAAAAAACCTTCGATTCCGTGCCAATCGTCATTCCAACCGATATTGAAAGCATTATGAAAAACAAATACATAAAAGCCAATAATTGGTAGAAATATCAACAAGTAGGTGATGAATTTTTTATACATACTCTAAATTCGTAATTGGAATTATATTTTTTCAACAGTTTGGATATAATCTTGAAAATGAACTGCAGGAAGAAAATTGAAGTTTACACGATAAGAAAGAACCGTGAAAACTAAAATCAAAGTACTTAGAAATGCTTGGCTCAAAATTCCAAAAAACAAGAGTAAGCCCCAAATCGGAATATGGTAATCGAAAATAAAAACTAAAGAAATTCCAAAAATTGCGGACATAATAAGTAATGAAACCGCTATTAGCAATCTGACAGAAACGGTATCGACATAAACAGCTACTGCACTCAATCCATGAATCACTAAAGATGTGTAATTCATTTTTGATTTTCCCGTATATCTTTCTCCACGCTCTAGACCAACCGATGTATAGAGCAATCGAGAACGAATAACACCACCAGGATAATGATTCCAAATATCAGAAATATGGGCAACTTTGTCGAGTAAACCCTTCGGAATCACTGAATAATTTCCAAAATTGATGACTTTTCCAGTCAAAAAAACAAAAATATATTTGTAGATTTTATAAAAAATCTTGAAGAAAAAACTCTCTTTTCGTTTAGTTCGGCGGGCAAAAACAATCTTATTTGCATTACCTTCGATAGCTTCTTCCAATAAAATCGTTAGATGTTCGGGCTTGTCTTCGCCGTCAACATCCATAACCACAACAAAATCTTGCTCCGAATTTTTATTCAAATATGAAACTCCAATGGCAATAGATTTCTGATGACCGAGGTTTTTGTTGAGGTGAATTATTTCAACAGGATGCCCAACCAGTTTTGTAGCATCAACTTCTAAACTCGAACAATCGTTAACAACAATAATTCGATAATCAGCAAATTGGGTAGGCGAAAGCACTTTACGAACATCTACAACTAGTTTGTAAAGGCAATCCCAGTCATTAAAAAGAGGTGTAACGATTGATATTTTGTGAGACATAAACCCCTGATTTTGCTTTTAAGCTATACGAAATAAGCATTAAGCAAATTATATTTGTTAAAAAAATAAGAGCAATTAGATTAAGGAATACTGCTTTAAACCACAATTTTTGTAAAATTAATAAAATTTCGCTTCAAGTGTTTGAATTTGTTTTTGGTAGGATATCAGTGTTTGCTGAATCGTGGTATTGTACTTGAAATTTAACCATTCGTTAATATCAGTAAACATTTGTTGGCGGTTTCGTAGAAAATACAAATTGCTTGAAGATTGTATATTACTCAAACCACCATGGTGCTTGCGGTAAACGCCCATAGCATCATTGATGTAATGAATCTTACCTGTTGCGGCCAACTGAATTACCAAGGCCCAATCACCTGCTGCGGCACGGCTGTGCCATTCTACAAAGTCTTGTTCTCGGAAAATATTTCTATAAAGTGTAGCAGCAGTAGCAATAAACCAACGGTCTTCCAAAATATCTAATATGCTCGACTCAGTTTTTTGATTTTCTTCATTGAAAAAATGTTCGGGCGAATTATCTTCATAAATCACTCGCATATTATGGTGACAAATGGCGTAATTTGGATTTGCCTCCATGTAATCTACTTGTTTTTGTAGTTTCAGGGGATCTGTCCAAAAATCATCGCCTTCGCAAAGTGCTACGTAATCGCCTTTGCAGGATTTCAGAAGTCCCAAAACATTATTTCTACCACCAAACTCCTTTGGTTCTTTCGGGCCTTGATTTTCTTTATGTAAAAACGCTTGAAATATATTTGGGTACTTATCAACATATTCCTGAATAATCTGTTGATTGTTATCTGTTGAAGCGTCATCACCGATTACGATTTCAATCTCAAAATTTGTCTGCTGCATCAAAACTCCATTGAGGGTCTGACGAATATATTTTTCGTGATTATAAGTCGGAACACAAACGCTTACTTTTGGTGCCATGATATTTTTTAATGTTATACATTGTTGCAGGTTGTGAATTTTGTTACACAATTGTTAAAAAACAATTGGCAACAAATACAACACTAAAAACTTTTCTTAATTCGATGAGGTAGAAGAGCAAAGAAACTGTAAAGATTACTTAGCCATTTCGGAAAAATGTATTCTCTGATTATCTCTTTTCTTATCTCTTGACTTGGTTTTGCTAATCTTAAATATGTAATCGCTGTTGGCATCTGTTTAAAGTACTTGCCTACAAACTGCTTACAATCAAGCATCATCAGGTAATATCGTGCAATGTTTTTATTAAGTGTTTCGTGAAATTTATAATCTAATTCTTGGTCAATTCCACGATACATTCCGATGCGGTTTTGTAAGAAATCAAAATCTTTATAGCCATCCGTAAAACTCATGCCGCTATTACGGTTTTTGCGGTATACCGACATCGTTTCTCTGATATACCTAAACTTAGTTCCTCCTTTTCCTAACAAAATATAGCGAGGAATATCGCCACTTTTTGACTCATGAAACCATTGCGGATAATGCGTAATTACACCATTACGGAATAAAATCGCCGAAGTTGCTATAAACCATACTTCATCTTCTCCAATAAAATCCTCGACCATTACGACTTCCTTTTGGTCAGGTGCATTTACAAACTGATTCGGGTGAGAATCATCATCAAAAACAATTTCAGCATTATGAAAACAAGCCACGAAGTCAGAATTTTGGTCTAAAAAATCAGCCAGCTTTTGAAGTTTTTGGTCGGAAGTCCAATAATCGTCGCCATCCATTGGGGCAATGTATTTTCCTTTAGCAATAGCAAGTGCAGCCAAAGTATTGGCTTTACCAAATCCACCGAGATTTTTCTCGTGAAGCATTGGTACAATAATATTTGGATTTATGCTATAGTATTCTCTAACGATTTCGGCAGTCGAATCAGTAGATGCATCATCGCCAACGATAACTTCAAATTTAAAGTTGACTTGTTGCGAAAGTATCGAATCGAGGGTTTTACGAATAAATTTTTCGTGATTATAAGTCAAAACCATCACACTGACTTTTATATCCGATTTTTCGTTTGAAAAAGTATTCAAGGAATTTAATAATTAACTTATTGAAATGAAAATCCTTTTGTTTGAAAATTTTCGCAAAATGATTGACAAAATTAATCCAAAAAGTGCTTCTAATATTAGAAACATGTTAAATATTCTGATTATCAGACATTTTTTTGCTTTTTCATCACTTCTAATCAATAAATCGTCTTATTTTTACACAAAAAAATACAAACAAACTATAAGAACATGCCTGTTACCACTGAAACTTACCCTTGGCTAAAATATTATCCAAAGGGTGTTCCCTACGAAATTAATCCAGAAGCTTATCCTTCGATTTTAGAATTGATGGAAGATGGCTTTAAGAAATTTAGTCATAAGTCGGCCTATGCTTGTATGGGCAAAGAAATCACTTACGGTCAACTCGATACGCTTTCACGAAATTTTGCGGCATATCTGCAAGATATGGGAATGCAAAAAGGCGACCGAATAGCCATTCAGATGCCGAACTTATTACAATATCCAGTAGCAATGTTTGGTGCATTGCGTGCGGGACTTACAGTCGTAAACACCAATCCGCTTTACACGCCACGCGAAATGGAACACCAGTTTAAAGATTCAGGTGCAATAGCTATCGTGATTGTGGCAAATTTCGCCTCAAACCTTGAAAAAATTATAGGAAATACTGCTATTAAGCATGTTTTCGTGACAGAATTGGGTGATATGCTTGGTTTTCCTAAAAAGCAAATTGTGAACTTTGTGGTGAAGAGCGTCAAGAAAATGGTTCCTGCGTTCAGCTTGCCTGCTGCACAGTCTTTTATGGATGCAGTAAATAAAGGTGCAAGCCAAACTTGGGAAAAGCCATCGATGAATAATTCGGAAATAGCTTTTATTCAATATACAGGCGGAACAACCGGCGTATCTAAAGGTGCAATGCTAACGCACCGAAATATTGTCTCAAACCTGGAAGCCAATAATGTTTGGCAAGGAGTTTTGACTGATAAAATTACCGATGAAAAACCCGTCGTGGTAGCGGCATTGCCACTTTATCATATTTATGCCCTTACCGTAAATGCTCTGACGGCCTTAAAAACAGGCACGATGAATTTGCTCATCACGAACCCTCGTGATTTGGAAGCTTTCATCAAAGATTTGAAAAAATATCCTCCGCATGTATTTACTGGTGTGAATACCTTGTATAACGGTTTATTGAACCATCCAAAAATCGGAGAAGTTGATTTTAGTAAATTAATTATCACATCGGCAGGTGGAATGGCCTTGCAAGGTATTGTGGCCAATCGTTGGAAAGATTTGACAGGAAATCTTCCAGCCGAGGGATATGGTTTGTCAGAAACTTCACCTGTGCTTACATCGAATCCACTTATTGGGGAAAATCGTGTTGGCACAATCGGAATTCCGTGGCCAAGCACTGAAGTCAAAATCTTGAAAGATGATGAAACATGGGCAGAGATTGGCGAAGCAGGCGAAATCGTGGCTCACGGTCCGCAAGTAATGGTAGGCTACTATAAAAGAGAAGACGAAACTGCTAAAGTTACATTTATTGACAGTGAAGGAAAATCTTGGTTCAAAACGGGCGACGTGGGTATAATGAGTGCCGATGGCTACTTTAAGATTGTGGATAGAAAAAAAGATATGATTTTGGTTTCAGGCTTTAATGTGTATCCAAACGAAATCGAAGATGTAGTAGCAACTTGCCCAGGAGTTATGGAGGTTGCATGTATTGGAGTCGCAGATGAAAAATCGACCGAAGCTGTGAAAGTTTTTGTAGTGAAAAAAGACCAGAACCTTACAGCCGAACAAATAAAGGCATATTGTAAAGAAAACCTCACTGCTTACAAATGTCCGAAGCATATTGAGTTCCGCACCGAATTACCAAAGACAAATGTTGGTAAGATTTTGCGTAGAAGCCTAAAAGAAGAAGAAATGGCGAAAAAATAGACTTTGGATATAAGATTCGAGACAAAACAAAAACCATAAATAAGCCTTATAAGACCCACTTTATCAGTCGATATGAGTGGGTCTTTGTTGAAACCGAAGTAAATTATTTAAAACAATACCAACATCTTTTTGGTGTTTTTATCATTAAGAAAGAATATTTTTATAATTTTGACCGTCAATAATAGATAAAAGTGAGGTCTGCCCAAAATCTAAAGAATATACAATGAAGATTTTTTCAAAAGTAATCCTTTGTATTTGTCTATCAATAATTGTTGGTGCTTGTAGTCGGTCGTCAACACCTTCTAAAAACAATAATACTGGTATTGGTAATTATGAAGAAGACCTTTCGGATGTTCGTGTAAAATACGACTCTAAACCCGTAGCAGCATCACCGAGTGAAAAGGTGTCTACTAAAGAAAAGACCAGCGGAATAGCCGTTCAATTTCCACAGCAAGTAAATTCGCAAGTTGATATTGTTCTTGACTCTATTGCTGAAAGAAACAAAAACGCTCGATTTTCAACTGGTTATCGAATTCAAATATATGTAGGTAATGACCGCAGAGACGTGGATGAAGCAAAAGTATTTATTTACCAAAACTTTCCTGAACTTAATACCTATCTTACTTTCAGCCAACCAACCTATAAACTCAAAGCGGGCGATTTTTCTTCAAGATTAGATGCCGAGCGTTATTACTCATCCATCAAGCATCGATACTCAATGGCAATGGTGGTTTCGGAAAGAATTGATATTAAAAAAAGTTTGCAGACAAAATAAATGTTGTGTTTTGAGTTAGGGAATGAGGAGGAATAACTCAAAACCAATAACCGCACGGGCGGCCCCGCAATTTTCCAGTAACCAGAAATAAAATATGACAGCGTATGTTTTTCCTGGGCAAGGGGCTCAGTTTAGTGGAATGGGTAAAAATCTTTACGAAAGTTCGGAATCTGCCCGCCAAATGTTTGAAAAAGCCAATGAAATCTTAGGCTTTGAAATTACAAAAATAATGTTTGTGGGAACTGACGAAGAACTTAAACAAACCAATGTAACTCAGCCTGCAATTTTCTTACATTCAGTAATTTTGGCTTCAACCATCGAAGATTTTAAACTCGATATGGTTGCCGGTCACTCTTTGGGAGAATTTTCGGCCTTAGTGACAGCAGGAGCATTATCGTTTGAAGATGGATTGAAACTTGTTTCGCAACGTGCCAATGCGATGCAACGTGCATGTGAGATAAATCCATCAACAATGGCGGCAATTTTAAATTTAGCCGATAATATAGTAGAAGATATTTGTGCAGGGATCGACGGCGTAGTAGTTGCCGCTAACTATAATTGTCCAGGCCAATTAGTTATTTCAGGAACAATCGAAGCTGTAACTGTGGCTTGCGAACAATTAAAAGCTGCAGGTGCAAAAAGAGCATTAATTTTACCAGTTGGTGGAGCATTTCACTCACCATTGATGGAGCCAGCTCGGGAAGAATTAGCCGCGGCGATTGAAAATACATCATTTTCGACGCCTAGCTGTCCGATTTATCAAAACGTAAATGCACAACCATCAACCGATGTGGCAACAATCAAAGCAAATTTGATTGCACAACTTACTGGCCCAGTTCGTTGGACACAGTCAGTACAAAATATGGTAGCCGATGGTGCAACAAAATTTGTAGAATGTGGACCAGGAAAGGTTTTGCAAGGTTTAGTGAAGAAAATCGCTTCAGAAGTCGAAACGGCTGGCGTTTAATTTTAATGATTGAATGAGCGAATATTGTTCATTCTATAGAGAAGCCCAACTTGATTTTTTAAGTTGGGCTTTAAAATTCTTATCAAGAATATGTTACTTACACTTCCATAACTAAACGAATAGCTTCATGTGCCAAATTGGCAATTTCTTCGCCTGTTTTACCTTTTGGCTCGATTGGCTCAAGGACTGTCCAAGAAAGTTTAGAGAAAGAAACTAAGGGAAAAAGTCCGCCTTTTGGGTCAAATTTATTGTTTCCTTTGATAGCAATCGGTACGACTAAAGCATTAGGTGCTTTTTTTAATAAGGCATTTATTCCACCTGCGGCAAAAGGTTTCATTTCGCCCGTGCGAGAACGAGTGCCTTCTGGAAATATTACTGCAGAATAATTATTTTCACCAATATATTTACTCAAACGCAAGATTTCGCTCACTGCTTGTTTGCCATCTTTACGGTCGATAAGAGCCGCTTTGCTTTTACGCAGATTATACGAAATACTTGGAATTCCCTTCGCCAATTCGATTTTCGATACAAAAATTGGTTGATGTTTACGCAAAAACCAATAGATAGCTGGAATATCAAACGTGCTTTGGTGATTAGTAACAAAAATTATTGATCGGCCGGTTGGTAGCTCAAACAATTGTGTAAACTTCACAGTTGTACCAGTAATATACCAACCGTAAGTTATGAAAAAATTTAGCACAAAGACTACTTTCTGCTGGGCATTTCTTCCGAAAATAGTAAAAGCTATTAACTGAAATATGTGAAACACGACTAATAATAGTCCAAAATAGACCAAATAAACCAAACTTAAAATATAATCAATCATCTTTTTCATATTACAAAAATACGTAAAAAGCACATAGTTTGCAGAAAAAGTGTGATATTCTACTTTTTTTTCTAAATAAGAACTACCTTGCACCGTTGTTGAAACTAAACTTTACATTTCAGAAACTAATATGGAATTATCCAATATGAGATTAGAGGTAATGAAATTCGTTGGTCAAAAAATTGACTATTTCGTTGACGAATTTCTAAAACCGATTGATACAAACTGGCAGCCAACAGATTTTTTACCAAATTCAGAAAGTGAAGACTTTTTGATTCAAGTAAAAGAATTGAGAGAAACTGCCAAAGATTTGCCTTATGATTACCTTGCGGTTTTAGTTGGTGATACAATTACCGAAGAAGCTCTTCCGACTTATGAATCATGGTTGATTGAAGTTGTAGGTGTTGACCAAGTAAATGAGCCAAATGGCTGGGCTAAATGGGTGCGTGCTTGGACTGCCGAAGAAAACCGTCACGGAGATTTATTAAATAAGTTTTTGTATCTATCGGGTCGCGTGAACATGCGTGCGATGGAAACATCAACCCAATATCTTATTGCTGATGGCTTTGATATTGGTACAGGTCGTGACCCATACAAAAACTTTGTTTATACATCGTTTCAAGAATTGGCGACTAATATTTCGCACCGAAATACTGCAAAATTGGCAAAAGATTATGGAAATACACCATTAGCAAAAATTTGTGGTGTAATTGCGGCTGACGAAATGCGTCATGCTCGTGCCTACAAAACATTTATCAGTAATATCTTTGAAGTTGATCCATCAGAAATGATGTTGGCTTTTGAAGACATGATGAGGAAGAAAATCGCAATGCCAGCTCATTTCTTGCGTGAGTCGGGATTAAATTTGGGACAAACATTCTCTCATTTTTCGGATGCTGCTCAACGTTTGGGTGTTTATACAACCTATGATTACATCGAAATTATGGAGTCGTTGTTGAAAGACTGGAAGATTGATGGTATTCAAAATTTGAATGATGCTGGCGAAAAAGCTCGTGATTACTTAATGGCCATGCCAAGTAGATTAAGAAGAGTAGCCGAACGTACGAAAATACCAAACATCGAGTATCAGTTTAGTTGGATTTCGTAAACTTAGAAAATATATAAAACCCTTTCGTTAGTTTTGCGAAGTGGTTTTCTTTTTGTCTTGACAAAATTTATTCCAAAGTTCTGTTCCTTTGGTTTGTTGCATATTTTTAAGTTGTTGCAAATCTAGACACATTTTCTGCACATCTTTTGTGAGAGCATAAACTGCTGCACGAGCATAATAAGCATCAATATTTAGTGGGTCTAAAGCAATGCTCTTTGTAAGTTCTTTGATTGCTAAGTTATATTTTTTTTCTTCCACATAAAAATTACCTTGCATCAGAAAGTAATCCGATTCATTAGAATCAACAGTATCTTTTTGAGCAGCATCATTTCCGTTTTTATTCTTCATTTTTTCAGTCCAACCCATATCAAAGCCCATCTTTATTTCAGTATTTATGGGTTTTCCTTCCCAAACTGCAGGTTTCCATTTCCCAGCGGTTGCTTTGATGGCTTTTATCAGATACTTATTATAATTTTCATGGGTACTTTCTAAGACCTCAATTCCCTTAATCTCACCATGCTTGGTAATGATGAATCGGGCGTAAAAATTACCAGCTTTATATTCAGGAAAAAAGAAATTATCGGAAATAAACTGAGAAGCTGACCTGTCGGCATCAATAAAGTGTGGTTCAAGATAATTATGTTTAGAAACATAAATTGTGTCTTGACCTTTCGTCCGATATGTTTGGGGTGTAAAGCCTATATTATGAAAACGACCAGGAATGAAAGATAATCTCAAGGCTTTTGACTGATCGACCGAATCTAAAATTACTGCTCGAAAAACAAGTTTTACGTCATCTAAACGTTCAATCTTGAAGGCAACATTTTTGGCAAAATACAACGTGTCATTTTTAACTTGGTACGTACTTCGCCCAGTTTTGCCGTTTATGGTTATTTGAAACGAATCATTTTCCATGAATGTATAGCGTAACTGCATGTTACGAACGTCTTCTTTTAGAATCGGGCTACCATCATAGAGTGAAATATTATCTTTGACCCATTCATCAACAATTTTTTGTTTGAAAGTCTGAGCAAAAATGTGTGTAGATATGAATAGAAATATTAGTATTTTAAACATAGAATACAAAGTTATGAAGGTTCAATTTAGTGAAAAATATAAAACAAAAAAAAGCGAAGATAAGATAACTTTCAAAAAAGCACCCAAAATCCTTGCCATGGATTAATCACAAAACACACTAAAAACGAAAAAAGGCTTAATTTTCAAGTAAGCCTTTTATTTAGGGGAGAAAGCGGGACACGTTGTTCGGGACACGTTGTTCGGAACACCTTATTCGGGACACGTTGTTATGGGGCTCTAAGCGAAACGTCGCACCGTCCCCGACCCTCGGTACCACAAAACACGTTAAAAATGAAAAAAGGCTTACTTTCTCAAGTAAACCTTTTCTTTGGGGAGAAAGATGGGGCTCGAACCCACGACCCTCGGTACCACAAACCGATGCTCTAACCGACTGAGCTACAAACTCCATTTCTAATTTCTAAGTGCAAAGGTAAAAGTATTTTTCTAATTTCTCAAAAAAAACTTGCTCAAATTTATTCAACCTGCTAACTTCGACACATGAGCGAGCGTAGAACATCTTTTTTTGACACCAAAATAGAGTATTTAAAAGGGGTAGGGCCATCAAAAGGCGAGGTTCTCAACAAAGAGTTGACAATCTTTACTTTTGGTGACTTGATAGAATATTATCCTTTTCGCCACGAAGACCGAACACAATTTCACAGAATCTGCGATTTAAACGATACGTTGGTTGCCGCCCAAATAAAAGGACGGCTTCGTTCGTGGGAAAAAGTAGGTGAGGGTGTAAAGGCCCGATTAGTGGGGCAGTTTACCGACGGAACGGGCGTTTTAGAACTAACATGGTTTCAAGGTATTACGTGGGTTGAGAAAAATCTACGCCTTCAAGGCGATTATGTTGTTTACGGAAAACCAAGTGCTTTTGGTAGTAAATGGCAAATAACCCACCCCGACATGGACGTGCTTACGACTGAGAACGAACGAGGAGGATATTTTCAGCCTGTATATCCGTTGACCGATAAGCTTCGCAGAAAATATATTGATAGTAAGCAAATTAGCCGTTGGATGCGTACTTTGCTCGAATCGGCTGTTACGAATATCAGAGAAACTTTACCCGCACCGCTAGTACAGAAATTTCGACTGATTTCTAAACAAGATGCAATCTATCATATTCATTTACCAATCAACCAAGAAGCACTTCTGCAAGCCACACGACGATTGAAGTTTGAGGAGTTGTTTTATAATCAGTTTCGATTGATTAAACAAAAACTCATTCGTAAGCACGATTATGCGGGACAGGTTTTTGATAAAACAAAGTTACTAACCGAGTTTTACCAAAATCACTTGCCTTTTGAATTGACAAATGCTCAAAAGAAAGTAATCCGTGAGATTTTCCAAGATATGCGTTCGGGTAAACAAATGAACCGATTGCTGCAAGGCGACGTAGGAAGCGGAAAAACAATCGTGGCGTTTATAACTATGTTGTTGGCTCTTGATAATGACGCCCAAGCCTGCTTGATGGCTCCGACCGAAATTCTTTCAGACCAACATTACACAGGTCTGAAAAAGTTTGCCGATTTGATGGGGCTTAAAATTGTTGAACTCACAGGTTCGGTCGGAAAAAAACAACGCCGAATCATAGATGCGGGTTTGCTCGATGGTAGCATCAATATCATTGTCGGTACGCACGCTTTGCTCGAAGACCACGTTCAGTTTAAAAATCTTGGCCTCTGTGTGATTGACGAACAACACCGTTTTGGCGTAGCTCAACGAGCAAGGTTATGGGATAAAAACCAAAATTTCCGACCGCACATTTTGGTAATGACCGCCACGCCGATTCCTCGCACCTTGGCCATGACGCTTTACGGAGATTTGGATATTTCTATCATTGACGAACTTCCAAAAGGACGGAAACCCATCAAAACGCTACATAAATACGATGCTGACCGATTGCGTGTGTTTGAGTTTTTGAGAAGCGAAATTCAGAAAGAACGCCAAGTTTATATTGTTTATCCGCTCATTGAAGAATCGGAAACTTTATCTTTCAAAAACCTAATGGATGGCTATGAGAGTATTTCAAGGGCTTTTCCAGAATACCCTTTAAGTATTGTGCATGGAAAAATGGGTTGGAAAGAAAAAGATTATGAAATGCAACGTTTCAAGAATAAAGAAACGCAAATATTGGTGGCAACTACTGTAATTGAGGTTGGAGTTGATGTACCAAACGCTTCGGTGATGTTGATTGAAAGTGCTAATCGATTTGGACTTTCGCAGCTGCATCAGTTGCGTGGGCGTGTGGGGCGTGGAGCCGAGCAGTCGTATTGTATTTTGATGACCGACCATAAATTGAGCAAAGATACTCGACTCAGAATTGATACGATGGTAAGAACCAATAATGGTTTTGAGATTTCGGAAGTTGATTTATCGTTGCGTGGGCCTGGCGACATGGCTGGTACGCAACAAAGTGGAATGCTCGACCTAAAAGTAGCGGATTTGGCCAAAGATGGCGAGATTCTGAAATATGCTCGTGAGGCCGTCCTGGAGATTTTGGACAATGACCCTGAACTCGAAGCCACTGAAAATCAACCGATTAAGCAGCATGTAAACGCATTAAGAAGTAATGAAACTAATTGGAGTCGGATTAGTTAAGGGTTTCGGCGTTTTCAACTTCGGGGTCTGGGCGAAGCCGCTGTCCGGCTGATTTTTGGTTCAATGTGTCTCGTCCTAAAAATAGGCTTACACAAAAACAATAAAAACCCTATTTTTCGCTACTTTAGCGAGTTGGATTAAATATACTATCGAAGGCAAAAAAACTTTATCAATCAAACCCATGCAATACCTAAAACATCAAAAATTTGCCGATGTCGAAATGTTTCGTTTTGGATATTCGCCCATTGGCAAGCCACGGTTGAGTGTTTATTGCTATCTCATTGATAATGTGTTGATTGACACCGCTCAAACCAATTGCCAAGAAAAAGTACTAAAGGCTTTTGAAAACAAAATTATCGACAAAATCTTGCTTACGCACTGGCACGAGGACCATTCGGGAAATACCGCCAAACTTGCCAAATTTCATAACGCCCAAGTTTATGCACATCTTTTCACACAAGAAAAACTCCGTCAAGGATTTGAGATTCTTCCCTACGAAAAATTTCTTTTCGGAAAAATAAATCCATTTGTAGGAAAAGTAGCTGATTTTGAAGCAATTATTGAAACATCCAATCATAAACTTTTACCCATTTTTACTCCAGGCCACGCCGAAGACCACACGGTTTTTCTGGAAAAAGAAAATGGATGGCTTTTTTCGGGAGATTTGTACGTGGGCGTAAAAATCAGGATTTTTCGTAAAAGCGAACAGTTTTGGCCCCAAGTGGAGGCTTTTCGCAAAATTCTGACTTTAGATTTTGATGTGATATTTTGTGGGCATCATCCACGCCTAAAAGATGGCAAGAAAATGCTTACTCAGAAACTCCAATATTTTGAGGACTTTGCAGGAAAAGCCCAACATTTTCAGCAAAAAGGCTTGAATACTAAAGAAATTATGAAAGCCATGAGGTTTCGTGAAAACAGCCTGCTAAAACTTTTACTCTCTAATGATGTTTCAGTAGAATATATGATAGAAGCAGCACTAAGACAGGATTAAAGAGATTTTTAGATTTACAGGATTAAATTTTTGTACTCAAATTAACATAGTAAAGTAGTTTTTGCATTGGTTTCTTTTTCCTTCTAAAATATTCATTATTTTTATTCTTTAAAATAAAAAAACAAAACTATGAATCGCAGAACTTTTATTCAAACTTCGGGGCTTACACTCGGCACGCTTGCTCTCTCGGGTAAAGAATTATTGGCAACTATGCTGGCTGAAAATCCTTACAAAATGCGTGAGCTACGTGGTGGTGTAGGGGTTTTTACCGAAAGAGGGGGCACAATTGCTTACTTAAATACTAAAAAAGTTTTTGCGGTTGTCGATTCACAATTTCCCGACCAATCGAAGCATTTGATTGATGAATTGAAAAAACTTTCTGAAAAACCGATTCAATTATTAATCAATACGCACCATCACGGCGACCACTCAGGCGGAAATATTTCATTCAAAGGTTTGGTCGAACACGTAGTTGCTCACGAAAATTCGTTGAAAAATCAGAAAGAAACTGCTCAAAAGCAAAAATCAGAAGATAAACAACTTTATCCCGATGTAACGTTTTCTGATACTTGGAAACAAAAAATAGGAAAAGAAAGCATCAAAGCTCATTATTTCGGAGCGGGACATACAAACGGCGATAGTTTTATTCATTTTGAGCATGCCAATATCGTACATGCGGGAGACTTGGTTTTCAATCGTCGTTTTCCGTTTGTTGACAGAGCGGCTGGGGCTTCGATAAAAAGCTGGATTACTGTATTGGATATAGCCCTTTCGACTTTCGATAACGAAACACTTTTCGTATTTGGTCATGCCTTCGACTCCGAAAAAATCACTGGAACGAAGGAAGATATTAAGGTTTTTCAAGATTATCTTGCTAAACTTCTCGTATTTACCGAAAAAGAAATAAAAGCAGGCAAAACCAAGGAAGAGTTTTTGAAAACAACGGCAGTTCCGGGTGTCACCGAAATGAGAGGAGACGGTATTGTACGTAGTTTGCAAGCGGCTTATGAAGAGTTAAGTGGAGTCTAAAATACGATAATTGTCTGACTTACAAATATTTATAAATCAACAAACATTTTTCTAAACAAAAAGTTATTCTGACTGTAGATAAAATACATATCGTTTTTTTAATTAAATCATGAACTGTGATGAGTAATGGTATGAATAGTGAGAAAGCAATTCTTTGGACAGAAAAATGGACTCCAATTGTAATTGATGTTGAGGGTGTTGAAAAACCGCCCCGTTATGAAGTTTCAAATTTTGGTAGGTTGAGAAGTTTTCAAAGTAACGAAAAAGGCCAAATTATAAAAGGTTCTGTGATTCAGGGTTATAAATCGCTCAATATCAGATTACCAAAAGGTAAATCATTCAATAGATATGTTCATAAATTGATCGCCGAAACTTTCGTCGAAAAGCCAAGCATCGACCACAAATTTGTGATACATCTTGATTTTGATAAGCAGAGTAATCATTACGAAAACCTCAAATGGGCTACAAAAGATGAAATGGTGGCTCATAATAAGCTAAATCCTGCGGTTATAAATAAGCCGATTCCTAGACGCACGAAAAATTACAAACTAACCGAAACAAAGGTTATAATGATAAAAAAAATGCTTCAACACGACAATACTCGCCTAAAAATGATTGCCAAACAGTTCGGAATTACGCATACGCAATTAAACCGAATCCGTTCAGGCGAAAATTGGGGTTATGTAAAAATTGATGAATAGAATTGGTCAAGAAAAAGAATAAATTAGACATTTCTCAACCGAAAAAACCTAAATTATTCATAAAATACCCATTTATTGCAAGACTTTAATCGTGATGGAGATATGTTTCGCAATAAATTCGGGTATTTATTTTTTTAAAGGTTTATGTACTCGTAAGGCAAGTAAATAAAGATTGTGATTCTTTGTGAAGTTTTACCAAAAAAGCTAACTTACTTTTTTTCGAAGTATGAAAAGCCGAACTTTCACATAGCAAAAAAGTAGTTAAATCTTTCTCGATATTGTGGTTGCCGTATTCGTAGGCCTTCAAATATTTATTATATTTTTTTCTCCAATTCGGCGTGCCAATTGCTGATAAAACCATACCATTAAGTTTTTATAGGCTTCGTTCAGCGTAAGGCCTTTTTTTCAAACTGATAGCCAACGTTTTTGTCCATCACATTTTAGATAATAGGGATAAGATTAATTGACAAAATTGAGAACAGCCAAAAGACTGTCTGTTAGTTACCTTACTGTGGTCTATACACTATTGACCGTGGACTACTTATTACGTCGTTTTCATCTTTAATCGATTCAATTTCTAAGACAATCAATGAATTTAGAATCTTGAAAGTCGAGGCGGGCGACGTTGTTCGCATAAAATCTGCTTTATCTGTTTTGTAAATTTTGTTGTTAAAATCGTATAAATAAAAACTAACATTTAGGTCGGTTTCTTTAAAAACTTGGCTAAAATCGACCAATTCTTGGGCAGAAACCCTAAAAACTAAATAATTAAAAAGGTTTGAAAAAAAGATTTTTTTCATTGCTTACCAAAAAGAAGGTTAATTTTGATAAAATGTTTACTAATGAGGATAGCAAAACTGAAAAGTTTTCCGAAGAAAATGGAATGTTTTAACAAAATTTTGCTTTAATTTTTAAGAGTTTTTTATGAAATATCACCGAGTTTTAGTCGAAGCCATAGCTTTTGCTCTTCAACAGATTTTTAACGAAAATCGCCAAGCGGATAAGGTTATTGAGCAAGTTTTAAAATCTAATAAAAAGTGGGGAAGCCGAGACCGAGCATTTATTGCCGAAAACACCTACGAAATTGTCCGTTGGTGGCGTTTGCTGAAATTCGTTTCAAATATAAATTGTGTAAAAGTGGAGGAAAAAGCCTTGTTTTGGCAGCTTTTTGGCTCTTGGCGACTACTTCAAGGCGATAAATTACCTGAATGGAATGAGTTTTTGATACTAAATCCCAAAGATATTCTGGCACGAAAAGAAGAAGCCAAAGAAATCCGAAAAGTGCGTGAATCAATTCCCGATTGGATGGATGCCATCGGCGAACAAGAATTGGGCGAAAATTGGGAGGCAGAATTGCACGCTATGAATCATCAAGCAAGCTTAATTTTGCGAACCAACACGCTGAAAGTTAATAAGTTAGATTTGAAAAAAGCATTCCGAGAAATTGGTATTGATACAGAAACTTTGCCCAATGTAACCGATGCTTTAGTTTTGCCAAAACGTGCCAATGTCTTTGCTACCGAACTTTTCAAAAAAGGAATGTTTGAAGTACAAGATGCTGGTAGTCAACTGATTGCATCATTTCTGGATGTAAAAGCTGGAATGCGAGTAATCGATGCCTGTGCGGGTGCGGGTGGAAAAACGCTTCATCTGGCAACTTTGATGGAAAACAAAGGGCGAGTGATAGCAATGGACATAGAAGAGTATAAATTGCAAGAACTTCAACGCCGAGCCAAACGTAACGGAATTGGCAATATTGAAACCAAACTCATTGAAGCGAAAACCATAAAAAGATTAAAAGAAAGTGCCGACCGCCTTTTGCTCGATGTTCCGTGTTCGGGCTTAGGAATTTTACGCCGAAACCCCGACGCAAAATGGAAGTTGAAGAAAGATTTCTTGGAAAAAATCAAACAAACCCAAGCCGAAATCATTACAAATTATTCAAAAATGCTCAAACATGGCGGTAAAATGGTTTATGCCACATGCAGTATTTTACCATCAGAAAGTGAAGAACAAGTACAAAAATTCATCGCTCAAAACCCTGATTATCAACTAATTGAAGAAAAACGCACTTCGCCCGCCAAAGATGGCTTCGATGGTTTTTACATGGCCTTGATTGAGCGGAAGTAAACTTTTTGTAGGACAGGTTTTCAACCTGTCATTTTTCTGTAC
>CAMAQF010000080.1 GCA_945860265.1 Emticicia agri
AATAATCATAGCTATCAAAGCCACCGTAGCAATAACTAAAGCAATAATTGGCGAAAAGGGATAAAATGGCACAAGAAAAGGGCGTTTAAGATTCGGTTCATTTTGACGTAAAACCAATAACGAAACCATCGAAAAAATATACATCGTCAAAGCCCCAAAAGCCGAGAGAATGATAATATCGGCCGTTGAATTGCTTAAAAGTGCCACAATTCCGAAAACCATATTTAAAATCAAGGCATTGGCTGGAGTTTTTAATTTTGGGTGAACATTTCCCATAAATTTGGGAGCATTTCCTACCCTACCAAACTCAAAAGTGGCACGCCCTGCCGCCAAAACTAAACCATGAAACGACGCAATGAGTCCGCAAGTACCAATGCCTACTATTAACTGATAAACACCACTAGTATCACTCATAATTTTGCTCATCGCCATCGGCAAAGGTGAGTCTGTCACGCTTCCATCGACTTTATAAACAATTGATTCCCAACCGTTTATTCCGACTGCAGTTATAAAAGTTAGCACACATAAAATAACCAAAGTAGCCATCGCTGAGCCAAATCCCCACGTAATATCTTTTTGTGGATTATTCGATTCTTCGGCCACATTTGCTAAACCTTCTATTCCTAGAAAGAACCAAATCGCAAACGGCAAAGCCGCAAAAGCTCCACTCCAACCGTTGGGTAAGTTATTTGTAATTAAGTTTTTTGTTTCAAAATTTGGAAAAGTAAAATACCAAAAGGTTATCAAGCCCAAAACCGCAAAAATCGTAATTATCAACTCAAAAGCTGAAGCCAATTTTGTACCGAGAATATTGAGGAAAGTAAAAACAAAATATGCTCCAATGGCAACTCCTAAGATAGGAAGTTGCGGAAAAACCGCATTAAAATAAGCCCCGATTCCGACCGCAATGGCGGGCGGAGCAAACAAAAATTCAATATTTTGAGCCATTCCTGCCAAAAAACCCCACTTTTTTCCCAAAGCTCGATTGGCATAATCAAAAGCACCACCAGCCTTCGGAATTGCACAAGCCAATTCGGCATAACTCAACGAAAATGTAAAGTATAGAATAATAACAAAGAAAGTTGCGATGGCCATTCCAAGCGTACCACCTTTTTCAAGGCCAAGATTCCATCCGAAATACATTCCTGAAATAACATATCCGACTCCCAAGCCCCATAGAAGCGTTGGTGTAAGACTTTTTTGAAGTTTTTGTTCGTTAGAAGGTTCAAGGTCAGATAACATAGCAAGGTTTTAGTATTAGATAAATATCCTTAAAGAAAGGTTTTTAATCGCAAAAAATCAAATGATAAACTTAACTAATCTAAAAATCCTATAAATTCTGCTATGTTTTGGTTTATGTTCTGTAATTTTGCAAAAAACACCTTGGTAAATGTCTTACACGTCTGCTTTTCGATGTTGTTGTTGTCGGTAATTGCTTTAATCTAATTCTTCAAAAATTAGTAACTCCTTTTATTTTCTCTTGAAAACAAAGAGTTTTGATAGAATCGTTCAGTGAAAAAATATTCACTCATTCGTTCATTCAATATCCATTGCGGCACTCATTCACTCATTAAAACTCTATGCAAAATCTGAAAATTTATAATACACTTTCCCGTCAAAAAGAAGAATTTCAGTCCATCACACCCAATCACGTAGGAATGTACGTTTGTGGACCCACGGTTTATAATAATGTTCACTTGGGCAATGTCCGCACGTTTATGACTTTCGATGTGCTATATCGTTATCTCACACACATTGGTTACAAGGTGCGTTATGTACGCAATATCACTGATGTAGGTCACTTAGTTGGCGATGGCGACGAAGGAGAAGATAAAATCGGCAAAATGGCAAAGCTCGAAAAACTCGAACCAATGGAAATCGTACAACGCTATACCAACGATTTTCATACAGTTTTGGAGCAATTTAATTTCTTAACACCAAGCATTGAACCAACAGCAACAGGGCACTTAATCGAACAAATTGAGGCGGTTAAAACCTTGATAGAAAAAGGTTTAGCTTACGAATCAAACGGTTCGGTTTATTTTGATATAAATAAATACAATACCGAAGGAAATGAATACGGCAAACTTTCGGGTAGAATTTTAGATGACCTTTTAAACGAAACTCGAGAGTTGGACGGTCAAGCCGAAAAACATAATCCACTCGATTTTGCAATCTGGAAAAAAGCCAGTCCAGAACACATTATGCAATGGCAAAGTCCATGGGGAATGGGTTTCCCAGGTTGGCATTTGGAATGTACTTGTATGAGTAGCAAGTATTTAGGAGCGACTTTTGATATTCACGGCGGCGGAATGGATTTAAAATTCCCGCACCACGAATGTGAAATTGCACAAGGTATAGGTATCACGGGCAAAGAACCAGTAAAATATTGGATGCACTCTAATATGCTCACTGTAAATGGTCAAAAGATGTCAAAGTCTTTAGGAAATTCGTTTCTTCCAGCCGAACTTTTTGCAGGAAGTCACCCTTTACTTGAGCAAGCATATAGCCCAATGACAGTACGTTTCTTCATGTTGCAATCACAATATAGAAGTACGCTTGATTTCTCTAACGATGCACTAAAAGCAGCACAAAAAGGTTTTCGTCGCCTTACGAATGGCCTCAGAATAGCAAAAACGATTACTTTCGAGCCAACCGAAGTTGCCACTGACGAAAAGAAAAAACAAGACATCGAAAAATCAATCGAAGCATTTTACGATGCCATGAACGATGATTTGAATACAGCCGTAGCGATTGCTCAACTCTTCAATTTGCTTAAATATGTAAACATGATTTACATGAACCAATTGCAATCAGCAGCAATTGGAACAGAAATTTTCAATGAACTAAAAAACAAATTTGTACTTTTCATTGAAGGGATTTTAGGTTTGAAAGAAGAAAAAGCCGAAAATTCAGATGCTGTTCTGAACGGAATGTTGAATCTTTACCGAGAATACAAAGCGGCTCAACAATATGATAAAGTTGACGAAATCAGAAGCTATTTCAAAGCCACCGGAATGACAATTAAAGACATGAAACACCGCATTGATTGGGCTTGGGAAGAGTAAAGGTTTATTCATGGTATGGCTTACATCGATTTATAGCTATACCATGACTATTATTATGCCAGCAAAGTTTCAGCAGGAATACCCAAATTCTTATACAAACTCTTTATCATCTTTAGGGTTAGAGGTTTCTTATTATTTAGCACTTCTGACACCCTCGACTTTGTGCCAAAATACTTCACCAAATCTTTTTGGCTTAGGTCATTTTCTTCCATTTTATATTTTATTGCCTCTATAGGGTTAAGAGTCGGCATACGATAATGCTTAGTTTCAAAATCTTCTATTACCAATAGAAGCAATTCTAATATATCACCATCCTTAGTATTGGGTTTTGCCCCCCAAACCTCATTAAGTCTTACCAAAGCCGTTTTATGCTCTACTTCCGTTTTGATAGTTTTTATTTCAAAATTTTCCATTTCTCAGATTTCAATAAAATTCAACAGTTTTAGCATCAATCTTACTGTATTCTTTATGAGTACCAATAAATTTTATCCAAAAAGCATTAAACTGAAAGTTGAATGAAGTTATCAGACGAAATTTGTTACGAGCAATGTTAAAAACGATTTTTTCGGTGCCAACATAATCTGCATCTTTGAAATCTACCATAACAATTTGTGGATTATCATACTTGGTCTTGCTCAATTTGTCATACCAAGTAAGTAAGCCCACTCTCGAATCTGGATGTTTTTCCCAAAATTCTTTTAGTGTATTTCTCGCTATAATTCTCATAATGAAGCTAAGATAGCAAAAGTTCCAATATGTGGAACTTTTGCTATAATTATTTTTAATTCCAATGCAATATACTATCTTTGAAATCCAAAAAACCTTGTTGAAAATTGAAATTTTGATGAAAAACCTATACCTTATTATATATTTTTTTATTGCTTGTTTCAATTTTGTAACTGCCCAAACCCCTACACAAAATCTTCGAGGAAAAGTTTTAGATAAAGAAACCCAACAAGCACTCCCTGGAGTTTCGATTCTCATCTCGCCATCAAACAAAGGTATAATTACTGACAACGAAGGTAATTTTCGCTTTGAAAAGTTGCCTATTGGGCGTTATTCACTTACTTTTTCAATGATTGGTTATGATAAACGCACTTTACCAACACTTGAAATTGGTAGCGGAAAAGAGTTGATTCTTACCATAGAAATGACCGAAAGTCCACAATTTTTGAAAGAAGTTGTCGTAAAGGCCGAACAAAGCAAAGAAAAAACCTTGAACGAACTCGCTATGGTAAGTGGCAGGCAATTTACTGTGCAAGAAAGCAACCGCTACGCAGGCGGATACGCCGACCCTGCACGAATGGCAATGGCGTTTGCGGGTGTAACATCGGCTGGAAATGACCAAAATAACGAAATCGTCATTCGAGGAAACTCGCCCAAAGGTTTACTTTGGCGTTTGGAAGGCGTAGAAATACCAAACCCCAACCATTTTGGCGATGGACAAGGCTCAACGAGTGGTATTATTAGCATGATTAATAGTGGAAGTCTGGCAAATTCTGATTTCTTGACAGGAGCTTTTCCTGCCGAATATGGCAATGCTACTTCAGGCGTTTTTGATTTAAAACTAAGAAGAGGAAACGACCAAAAACATGAATTTATGGGGCAAATAAGCGTCATTGGTTTAGAAGCAGCTGCCGAAGGACCTCTTCCTAAAAATGGTGCTTCTTATCGCTTCAATTTTCGCTATTCTACACTCGAACTTTTACTAAAATCGGGACTGCTTGCCATCGAAACAGGTGGCTTTAAACCTGCTTACCGAGACATGAATTTTACCCTAAATCTACCCACAAAGAAGGCAGGAACATTTTCGATTTGGGGTGTTGGTGGCTTAAATTTTTCGGACGATAATGGCACAACTTTCAGAGCAAACGAACGCAGTCAAATGGGTGTGAGTGGCCTAAACCATAAGCTTTCGACGGGAAGTAAAGGATATTTTTATTCTGTTTTATCGGCATCAAACGAATCTAACAAGTCTTTTCAAGAGAATTTTATCAATAATAAAACTTGGGTAACTACCAATCAGCGTCTTTATACCTATAATAATTTTCGTTTTTCGACACTCTATAATTATAAGATAAACTCTCGTGGCACAATTCGTACGGGTCTTATCATCAGTCGATTAGGCTACAAACTAAATGAAGACCGTCGAGATAATACCCGAAATGCTTTGGTAAATTATCTCACCGAAAATGATGCCACGCATTTTGTTCAAATATATAGTCAAGCAAAATTTAATCTTTCTCAAAAACTGAGTATTACGGGCGGCGTACATTTCAACAGATTTTTATTGAATGATAATCAGACCATCGAGCCACGTTTTGGCTTGCATTATCAAATTGACGAAAAACAATCCTTGAGTGCGGGTTTTGGACTTCACAGTCGGCTTGAACCGATTTCACTTTATTTATACAAACGCCGTAAAACTGGAGAAACCTTTGTGCAACCAAATCGTAATTTGGGTATGACTCGTGCCGCCCATTATGTAATTAGCTACGACCGAAGTCTAGGAGAAAACACACGCCTGAAAATCGATGGTTATTATCAGAAATTATTTGAAGTACCTGTAGATTCAAACCGCAAAAACTTCTTTTCGATGCTTAATTCTTCATCGGGTCTGACAACAACCGTACTCACAAATGATGGTTTAGGCGAAAACCGAGGTTTAGAGCTAACTTTAGAGCGGTATTTTGCCAAAGGATATTATTTTTTACTCACAGGCTCATTATTTGAGTCGAAGTTTAAAGCAAGAGACAATCAGTGGCGAAATACGGTTTTCAATAATACGTATGCTGGAAATGCTTTGGCAGGAAAGGAATTTCCGTTGGGTAATCAAAAACAGCATTTTTTTGTAATAAATAGCCGATTAATGTGGCGAGGAGGGAATCGATACATTCCAATAAATTTATCAGAATCAATCAAGAAAAACACTACCATTACCGACGTTACGCAAGCGTACATACCTCGCCTTACCGATTATTGGAGAATTGATTTAGGAATTGCTTACAAAATCAATAAAATGGGTGCCACATGGACCCTAAGTGCTGATTTACAAAACGTTACAAACCGAAAAAACGAAATCCAACAACGTTATAATAACACAACCAAACAGATTTATTATAATTACGCCCTTCCAATCGTACCAATTTTGAATTTTAAAGTTGATTTTTAGCTTGCTTAAAGGTATAAAATAGCACACTTCCATAACCTACAATTAGCATCAAATGGAAAGGCACCAAGCCGAAGTTTTTTATTTGAATTTCAATCGCCAAAGCCATAATAAAATACAGCATCAGCAACAGTTCAATCCATGTGCTTTTACCAAGTTTTTTAGTCAAATATTTGTTTCCTTGCCACGAATCTGATTGTTTATTTACATTGAACTTGGGCGTACGAACGAAAGGAGTTTTTCTCCCCAGCCAGCCTTCAACAACTGCAATAGAATTATGAAACGAAAGTCCCATCATAAATAATAAAAACATCACAAAACGCTTCACAAATTCAAAAAAACCAAGTCCAGTTTTTCGGAAAGAAATCCAATAAAAACAACCCAAAATAACCCAACTCACTTGAAATAAAGCAGTATATCGAAAAAACACATCAAATCTATCCGAACTTGAGGTAATAAGCATGACTGGCAAACTCAAAATAGATAAGAAAAATACTGCCACAAAAACCGCACTATTCATTAAATGATAAAAACCGTGTAGTCTCGTAAAAACACTTAAATGACTATCAGACAATAACTTACGCAGATTTTTCACAACGCATTCTGCCGCACCTTTTGTCCAGCGATATTGTTGCGATTTCACTGCACTCATAGTTACGGGCAACTCGGCAGGGCAACCAACGTTTTCCAAATACACAAATTTCCAATCTCGCATTTGAGCCCGATAGCTTAAATCTAAATCTTCGGTTAGCGTGTCTGCTTCCCAGCCGCCTGCATCTTCAATAGTACTTTTTCGCCAAATTCCTGCCGTACCATTAAAGTTTATGAAATGATTTTTGGCATTTCGTCCACCTTGTTCAATCGTAAAATGAGCATCTAATCCAAAGGCTTGAAGCTGAGTTAGCAAAGAATAGTTTTCGTTAAGGTGTTGCCAGCGAGTTTGTACTACACCCACATTCGATTCTACAAAATGAGGGATTGTTTTTTGTAGAAAATCTTTTGAAGGAACAAAATCAGCATCAAAAATAGCGATAAATTCGCCTTTACAGATTTTCATTCCATACGCCAAAGCACCAGCTTTAAAACCTTTTCTATCTTTTCGCCTAATGTGTTGAATATCAATGCCTAATAACTGTAGCTCTGTTGATTTCGAAGTAATAATCTCCACAGTTTCATCTGTCGAATCGTCTAAAACTTGTATCTCAAAACGGTCTTTTGGATAATCAAATGCCGCCGCGGCATCAATTAATCGCTCAACTACATACAATTCATTATAAATTGGTAGTTGAATTGTTACGAAAGGATATTCCTCATCAAGTGCCAACTGTCGACTGCCGATTGCAGACTGCCGACTACCTAAATAATTAATAATCAGACTCAACTGCACCAAGCTATAAGAAAAAATAAAAACCAACGGAATGGCATAAATGACAAGAATAAATAGCTCCATTGACTTTTACAAATATTTAAAAATAGTAGTAATAATCTTATAACCAGCCAAAACGGTTCCTTTCACTGTTCCCGAAATCTTTGATTTTCCAACTCTACGACGGTAATTCACGGCCATTTCGGTAGTCTTCATTTTCATCTTGGCGGCTTTTAGCTGCATTTCTACCGTCCAGCCGTAAGTTGTATCTCTCATATTGAGTGCCAAAAGTGAATCAAACTTAATTGCTCGAAAAGGTCCTAAATCGGTATAACGCACACCATAAAACAAACGCATTAGATTGGTAGCCAGCCAATTACCAAAAATCTGCGGAATAGTCATTGAACCAGATTGACGTTTACCTAAGGCTCGTGAACCAATCACCATGTCATAGTTTTGATCAGTGATGGGTTTTATCAATTCTCGCATTTCTTCCGGATAATCGGAGTAATCGGCATCTAAGAAAACCACAATATCGGGCTTTTGTTTTTTTGCGTACTCAATTCCCTTCAGACACGCAAAACCATAGCCTTGCTGGAGTTCATCTAATACCGTTGCTCCTGCTCGTTGTGCCACTTTTGAGGTTTCATCACTCGAATTATTATTTACCACAACTACCTCATCAACAATATCTTGTGGAATTTCGGCAATTACTTTATCAATAGATTTTGCTTCGTTGAAAGCAGGAATGATGACGATTATTTTCATTAAAATTATATTTCGACTGCAATTTAGGCTTTTTCTACATATACAAATATAAGCAAGCCGACAAAGTATCTGAATTTAGGATTTTCAAGAAATAAACAAAGCCTATATATTTACGAGATTTTTATTGTTTTCACACAAAACACCTGCTGATTTTATGAATTATCTACGTTTTCTTGCTGCTTTCTTTATTCTGAGTGTTTGTTTTTCTTGTAAGACAAAAGAAGTTGTTTTAGACCCAACTCTTTATGTGAAAATTCCTGACGTGAATTTTGAGAAAGAATTAATTGTCAGAGGTATAGATAGCTTTCAAGATGGACAAATTTTAAGACATAATGCAGAAAAAGTTACGGTATTATCATTAATTGGGTGGGGCTGGTCAGAAAATCGTAAAATTAAAAGTTTAAGTGGGATAGAGGCATTCAAAAATTTAACATTTTTAAACTGCTCATACCACCTACTAAGTGTTTTAGATTTGAGAAATAATATTAATTTAAGAGAATTATATTGTTCAAATAACCAATTAATTAGTGTTAACCTTTCTAAAAACAAAAATTTGGTTTATTTTTATTGTGAAAGTAATAGACTAACCAACTTTGATATTACTAAAAATATTAGTTTAGTGTATTTGAATTGTTCAGATAACCAATTAACAAGTTTAGATGTAACTAAAAACAAGATATTGGTAATACTTGGGTGCAGTCATGACAAATTAATAAATTTAGACATAGTAATAATATAGAATTGAAAGAAATAGATTGTTGGAGCAATAGTATTACACACTTAGATATAAGCAATAACATAGCCTTGGAAGGATAATATTCTACAATTAATGATTTAGCAACTTTAGATGTATCTGACAATAAAAATTTAAAATATTTAGATTGTAGCAACAATCAACTAATGAGTTTAAATATTAGTAAAGATATAAATCTTGGATATTTAAGCTGTGGTTCTAACAAAATCCAAACTATCTGTGTAAACAGCCTCAATCAAGTTAAACATGACTGGCAAAAAGACGCATCAGCCACCTACAAAATCTGCAACTAAACTCATTTTCCTCTTTTACTCCAACAAATAAGGCAGAAAAAGAACTTTTCTCTAAAAAACCATTAAATTGCATTATTAAATTTACAAATATAATGTTAACAGAATTAAAAGCACCTTTATCAAATGTTCAGTTAGAATTGCTCAAACTTTATTCGGTAGGCATTGACGACCAAACACTGAATGATTTAAAAAAAGAAATGGCTCAGTTTTTTTTAAAACGACTTCGCCAACAAGCCGATGCCGTTTGGGTAGAAAAAGAATATTCTGATGCGTTTTTTGAATCTTCCAAATAATGGCTAATTTGAGGGTTGTATTAGATACGAATGTAGTTTTGAGAGCAATTTCGAGTAAATCAAATTTAGCTGATTTGCTTGATAAACTTTATCAAGAAGCATACGAAATCGTTGTGAGTAATGAGATTTTATCTGAATATAAAGAGAAAATTACGCAATTTTATGGTTTTCTCACAGCTAAAACCTTTCTCGACTTCTTGATAATTCTACCAAACACCAGAAGAATAGAACCCTATTTTCGGCTAAACCTTATTGTTTCCGACATTGATGATAACAAATTTGTTGATTGTGCTTTTTCTGCAAATGCCCATTATATTGTAACAGATGATAAGCATTTTAAAGCTTTACAAAAAATCAAGTTCCCTAACATTCCTTTCATCAAAGCCGAAGATTTCAAACATTTACTCAATACTTTGAATAATAATCAATAGATTTTGCTTCCTAAATCAAACCTTCCAAATCCATAATCTCCCCCTTTTCCTCTTTTACTCCAACAAATAAGGCAGAAAAAGAACTTTTCTCTAAAAAAAATACAAAAACTATGTCACAAGTTTTGCTTTTCAGAACTTGATTATCTAATTTTGCACGCTGAAATGTGAGTACACTAAAATCAACGTTTCAGATTTTAATTTAAAATTCTCAATAAATGGCAAATATCGGTAAAATCTCACAGATTATCGGACCAGTAGTGGACGTGAGTTTTGAAGGTGAAAACTCTCAAATTCCTCCAATTCTCGATGCGTTGTCAGTATTTAAGGCAAACGGTCAGAAAGTAATTCTTGAAGTTCAACAACACCTTGGTGAAGACCGAGTTCGTGCCATTGCGATGGAAGGAACTGAAGGTTTACAACGTGGAATGGAAGTTCTTCACTTGGGTACGCCCATCATGATGCCAACTGGCGAAGAAATCAAAGGCCGTTTGTTCAACGTTGTTGGCGACGCAATTGATGGTTTGGGTGAGGTAAAGACAAAAGGTATGTCTATTCACCGTGCCGCTCCTAAATTTGAAGACTTAGCAACGGCTACCGAAGTACTTTTCACTGGTATCAAAGTAATTGACCTTTTGGCTCCTTATGTAAAAGGTGGTAAAATTGGTTTGTTCGGTGGTGCGGGTGTAGGTAAAACCGTATTGATTCAAGAGTTGATTAATAATATTGCCAAAGCTTATGCTGGTCTTTCAGTATTTGCGGGTGTAGGTGAGCGTACTCGTGAAGGTAATGACCTACTCCGTGAAATGATTGAGTCTGGAATCGTGAAGTACGGTGAAAAATTCCAACATTCAATGGAAGAAGGTGGCTGGGATTTGAGCGTAGTAGATAGAGAAGCTTTGAAAGAATCACAAGCAACATTTATCTTCGGTCAAATGAATGAGCCTCCAGGAGCTCGTGCTCGTGTAGCTCTTTCGGGTTTGACAATTGCCGAACACTTCCGTGATGGTGATGGCGAAGGTAAAGGTCGTGATATTCTTTTCTTTATTGATAATATCTTCCGTTTTACACAAGCGGGTTCTGAAGTATCGGCACTTTTAGGTCGTATGCCATCAGCGGTAGGTTATCAACCAACATTGGCAACTGAAATGGGTACGATGCAAGAGCGTATCGCTTCAACAAAGCGTGGTTCAATTACATCAGTACAGGCCGTTTACGTTCCTGCCGATGACTTGACTGACCCTGCTCCAGCAACAACATTTACTCACCTTGACGCAACAACTGTATTGAGTCGTAAAATTGCTGAGTTAGGTATCTATCCTGCGGTTGACCCTCTTGATTCATCTTCACGTATTTTGTCAGCAGATGTATTGGGCGATGCTCACTATAATACGGCTCAACGTGTGAAGTTGATTTTACAACGTTATAAAGAATTACAAGATATTATTGCGATTCTTGGTTTGGAAGAACTTTCAGAAGAAGATAGATTGACTGTATCACGTGCAAGACGTGTACAACGTTTCTTATCTCAACCGTTCTTCGTTGCTGAGCAATTTACAGGTTTGAAAGGGGTCTTGGTTGACATCAACGATACAATCAAAGGCTTTAACCAAATCATGGATGGCGATTATGACCACCTTCCAGAATCTGCATTCAACTTGGTAGGAACTATCGAAGATGCCGTAGTAAAAGGAGAAAAATTAATTGCAGAAGCGTCAAAATAAAAAGCCCCCCTGCCCCCAGTGGGGGAGTAATTAACTAAAAAAGCGTATCCCCTGCGTTCCCCCTCTGGGGGTTAGGGGGCTAGATTATGAACTTAGAAATAATTACTCCTGATAAGAAAGTTTATGTTGGTTTTGTTGATTCGGTAATTTTACCAGGAAACAATGGTGGATTTCAAATCTTGAAAGACCACGCACCCATCGTTAGCACACTCGCTAAAGGAAACTTAGTTATCGAAGCCAACGGCAAAAAGGAAACTTTCGTTGTGGATGGTGGCGTAGTTGAAGCAGCCAAAAATAAAGTTTTGGTTTTAGCTGAGTCAGTAGCTTAAAAACTTTTCTTAATAAACAATACTCAAAAGAGACATAGAGAATTCTGTGCCTCTTTTGGTTTTTTATGCGAAATGAGAGTATATTTACTTGATGGAATTACAGTTTGATATTCGAGGAAATCTAACGCCTAATCAAATAATTGATATTTCTTGGGACGATTTTAAGCAAGTTTTTGTTGAAAGCTTTGAAGACACTTCTACTCGACACAAGACTTTTGAGAAATTTGAAGCATATATTGCTGAATTTCAAACAGAAATCTGTAAATCATTTACTTTGTGGGTAAATGATAGTTTTGTTTCTCGAAAAATCAATCCAAATGATATTGATGTTGTTTTTTTGCTTGATTACAAAATTCAAGAGCAGTTTGAAGGCTTAATTAGAAGTAAATTTACGGCTATTAAAACTTAGAAAACAACACAGGTTGACGCATATATCTTGAAATTATTTCCCGAAGACCATCAAATGTTTAAAGCAACAACGTTTGATAAATATTATTGGGTTGATAAATTTTTTAACTCAAAAATGAATAAAGAAGGCAAGTCTTTCTCAAAAGGTTTTATTCAAATAAAAATTAGCTAAAACATGGAAAAAGAAATCATAGCCGACTATGACTTGAAGGTTTTAGAAGTATTGAAACAAATCGAAAAACTCAATCAGATGATAGATTATCATAAAACAGTTACGAATGATAGCCTGTCAAAAGAGCAGTATGAATTTTTGAAAGAAAGAGCTATTTCCGAACTTCAAGAAGCATTAAGTATATATAAAATTGAGGTTCACTCAATGATTGCAGCATAATTTTAAAGATTTACGCCCCTCAATGCTCATAGATAATCACGGAAGACCCATTAATTATTTGAGATTGGCTGTTACCGATCGCTGTAATTTGCGTTGCTTTTATTGTATGCCCGAAGAAGGAATCCAATATCTGCCGAAACCGCATTTACTGAGCTACGAAGAAATGATTCGACTTTGTACGATTTTGGCCGAAATGGGCATTAGCAAGGTCAGAATTACGGGTGGAGAACCTTTCGTTCGCCGAGATATTATTCCTTTTCTGTGGAAATTATCCGAAATTGAAGGCATCAACAAAATAAATATTACTACCAATGGCGTACTTACAGCTCCTTTAGTGCCTGAATTAAAGAAAATTGGTGTAAGCTCAGTTAATCTTAGCCTTGATTCGCTCGACCGCCAACGATTTTTTGAAATTACTCGCCGAGATGAATTTCCGAAAGTTTGGGCAACACTCGAAGCCCTTCTCGAACACGATATTCCAGTAAAAATCAATACCGTCGTGATGGCGGGTAAAAACGACGAAGATATTTTATCAATGGTCGAATTGGCTCGCAATCAAAATGTTTCATTGAGATTTATTGAAGAAATGCCTTTTAATGGCGAAGGTCTTCGTCCCGAACAAATGGAATTTTGGAGTTATAAACGCATCATGGATTTAATACGCTCGGCTTATCCTGAACTCTATAAATTACAAGACGAACCCAATTCTACATCATATAATTATCATATTCCAAATTTTAAAGGAACAGTCGGCGTAATTGCAGCATTTAGTCGAACTTTTTGCGGCACTTGTAATCGCATTCGTGTAACGCCTACGGGCAGTTTCCGAACTTGCTTATATGATGACGGTGTTTTCAACGTAAGAGATTTCATGCGTCAGAAATTATCTGATGAAGAAATCAAACAACGCATTTATGATGCCTTACAAAATCGAGCAAAAGATGGTTTTGAAGCTGAAAATCGTCGCACAAGCGTA
Source organism: Emticicia agri (assembly GCA_945860265.1). Lineage (GTDB taxonomy): Bacteria > Bacteroidota > Bacteroidia > Cytophagales > Spirosomataceae > Emticicia > Emticicia agri_A. The sequence continues at coordinate 13,968 of CAMAQF010000080.1, forward strand.
GTTTCAGAATCAATGACAACGATTGGCGGGTGAATGTATAATTTTACATACTCGCAAATGGTGTCTGAGCGTATCAGGCCGCCGAAGCGGTCGAAGACACTGTTTGCGATGCAGGTCTTCGGCTTCGCTCAGACACCAAAACAGAATTTTATTTATTTCAAAAAATACAAATTACCAAATTCAAAAAAAGTATGTTTAAAGCAGAAATGATTACCGACAAAGGTACAATGACAATCGAATTCTATGAGCAAGATGCTCCGATTGCAGTAAATAACTTTGTTACTTTAGCAAAAAAAGGTTTCTACGATGGTTTAATTTTCCACCGTGTGATTCCAAATTTTATGGTTCAAGGTGGCGACCCTGAGGGTACAGGTGGTGGTGGCCCAGGATACACAATCCCTTGCGAATTGACAGGAAATAATCAATACCACGACAAAGGCGTTCTTTCAATGGCTCACCGTGGACGTAACACTGGTGGTTCTCAGTTTTTCATCTGCCATAATCGCTCAAATACACAACACCTAGACCGTAATCATACGTGTTTCGGTAAAGTTGTTGAAGGACTTGACATCGTTGATGAGATTCGTCAAGGAGATAAAATCCAAAAAATCAATGTTATTGAAGTTGAGGCATAATATTATAGCCAATAATTTTAAGAAAGCTGCTCGAAAATTCATTTTTCAAGCAGCTTTTTCTTTATGCTTCATCAAAAATAATTTTTTCTTTCTATCTTCGCATAAAATCAAACTTCATCTATTTTATATGAAAAAACTATCCATCTTTACCCTAATTACTATCAGTTGTAGTTTGGTGGTTCAGGCTCAACGTCCTGCGGCTACTACCGAATACAATTCTAATACCCGATTCGAGCAAATGGGATCCGCATTGCCTACGCCAAACACTTTCCGCACGGCAGCAGGTAGCCCTGGGCGAGACTATTGGCAACAAAAAGCCGACTACGACATCAAGGCTGAATTGGACGATTCAAAACAGTCGATTTCGGCAACTGAAAAAATTACTTATACCAATAATGCCCCCGAAGAATTAAGATATTTGTGGCTACAACTCGACCAAAATCTCTTTGCAAAAGGTTCGATGGGTTCAAATATTGGTCAATCTGCTATTAATCCAGCCAATGGAGCAAGTTTTAATACGCTTGGTAGTATGACAGGAGCAAATGCCAAAGATTATGGCTATAAGATTTCAGCCGTAAAAGATGCTCTCGGAAAAGACTTGAAATATACCATCAACGAAACAATGATGCGTATAGATTTACCAACGCCTTTGGCTAAAGGAATGTCGTTTACGCTACAAGTTGATTGGAAATTTAATATCGTGGATTTGAAAGGAAGTGGAGCAAGAAGTGGTTATGAACTTTTCCCGAAAGATGGAAATGTCTTGTACGAAATTGCTCAGTGGTTTCCACGCATGGCGGTTTATGATGATGTAAACGGCTGGCAACACAAGCAGTTTTTAGGACAAGGCGAATTTACTTTGCCATTTGGAGACTATAAAGTAGCTTTGACCGTACCAAACGACATGGTTGTTGGTGCAACTGGCGAACTTCAAAATACAAAAGATGTATTGACAGCTACGCAAATTAAGCGTTGGGAACAAGCAAAAAATACTAAAACTCCCATTGCAATCGTAACACAAGAAGATGCTGAGGCTGCCGAAAAAGGCAAGCCAACTGGCAAAAAAACTTGGATTTATGCTGCTAAAAATGTGCGTGACTTCGCTTTTGCGGCTTCTCGTAAATTTATTTGGGATGCCATGCAAGTTGATGTAGAAGGTAAAAAAGTTTGGGCGATGTCGCTTTACCCAAAAGAAGCCAATCCACTTTGGGGACAATATTCTACGAGAGTTGTAGCACACACGCTTACGAGCTACTCGAAACGTAGTGTTGCTTACCCTTATCCTGTTGCTTACTCAGTACACGGTTCGGTCGGCGGCATGGAATACCCAATGATGAGTTTTAACGGTGCAAGACCAGAAGCTGACGGAACATACTCAGAAGGCACAAAAAACTTCTTGATTTTGGTGGTTATTCACGAAGTAGGACATAATTTCTTCCCGATGATTGTAAATTCTGACGAGCGTCAGTGGTCGTGGATGGATGAAGGTTTAAACTCTTTCTTGGAAGGATTATCTTGTTTGGAATGGGATAGAAATTTCCCTGCAACGGGCATTGAACCTCAATATATTACGGGCTACATGAAAATTGACCAGAACAAACAAAACTCAATTATGAGTAGTTCTGATAATATTTTACCAGGAACATTCGGGCCAAATGCTTATTCAAAACCAGCAACTGGCTTGAATATTTTGCGTGAAACAATCATGGGTCGTGAGTTATTCGACTATGCTTTCAAAGAATATTCACGTCGTTGGGCATTTAAGCACCCAACACCAGCCGATTTCTTCCGTACAATGGAAGATGCTTCGGGTGTTGATTTGGATTGGTTCTGGAAAGGTTGGTTCTACGGAGTTGAGCCTGCTGACCAAGCCATTGCCAATGTGGAATGGTATAGTGTTGACAGCCAAGACCCAACAAAACTAAAAGCAGCTGCTAAAGCCGATGCCGATGCAAAAGCACAGACTTTGAGCAATATCAGAAACAAAACGGATATTAAAGAAACAGTTGTTGAAGCAGATTCTACGATGAAAGATTTCTATAATTCGTATGATAGATATGCTGTAACCGATGCTGACAAAAAGAAATACGAGCAGTACTTATCAACTTTGGGCGAAGACGACAGAAAACTCATCGAAGCAGGTAAAAACTTTTATGTGGTAAACGTGAAAAATAAAGGCGGTCTTATAATGCCAATAATTATCAGAATGGAATTTGAAGATGGAACCACAGAAGATGTACGTATTCCAGCAGAAATTTGGCGTTTGAATGATAAAGAAGTAAAGAAAACTTTGGTGACGACTAAAAAAGTAGCCAAATTCAAACTTGATCCTTATCACGAAATTCCAGATATCGATACTTCAGATAATGCGTTCCCGAAAGAACCCGAGCAACCAACTCGTTTTCAGGCATTTAAACAAACTGGTCGTGGTGGTGGCGGTGCGGCTTCTAACCCAATGCAAGAAGCATTGAAAAACAAACCAGCAGGAACTCAGACGAGTGGAGATAAGAAATAAGAGAAATTAGAATTGGGTGAAAGTAGCAATATTTTCACCCTTTTTTATGGAATAATCTGCTGAACATCTTCAATAAAAATTCTCAAACTTGGGTTTAAATCATATAAATTCTTACTATCCTTGTGCTTTTGATACTTTTTAGAGGCAATTCTATAATATTTTGGGGCTTTTTTGTCGATAGTAAATCCTTCATCTTTACTTAACTTCTCATTCAAAGATTTTAAGCAACCTGTGGTTTTTGATGCTTTTGCTACTTGATTTTGATAATAAATTGGTAAAAGCCAACATTCGATTGCATCAACAGCAATAGCGAAAATGATTTTCTGATGGTTGCTTAAATAAAAATCTCTGTCAATCAAATCAATAATTTTTTCTTTGATGGATATTACTGCTTCATCAGAAGAAATATTTGGAGCAAGTGCAACTTGGTAATTGGGTGGAAGCTGTTGAGTTTTGAAAATATCAGCGTCCATCTGAATAATGACAAAATCCATATTCAAAACGGCATCTTTGAAACGTTGTGTTTGACAATACTCGAATACTTTATGCCAATTACCATGACTTGTTGCCAAGTCTTCATCCGTTGCATCTCGTGCGGGTTGCAATGGGTCAACCGAAAAATCATCATCATTTAACAAACCAATGAGAATATTCTCAATGACAATTTGGTCGGTGATACCTTCTGAAATAAGTCCAAATGTAGCCACTGATTAAAAATTCTTTGGTAAACCGCCAAGATAACCTCTTAAAAATTGCTCAGATAATCGCACAGGTTCACTTCCTTCGGGCGTTTCTTTTTTTGTAATTCTTTTAGTTTTTGTATGTCCGTGAACATTTCGATAAACAACCATCAGTCGCTGTTCATCATTATTCAAATTCAGACCATCTAAAATCGCAGGATTGTGCGTAGTAAAAATCACTTGTTTATCGTGCTTTTTTGCCAATTTTGTTAGAATCTTAATCAACTCGCTGCAAAGTTTTGGATTCAGAGAAGCATCAATATTGTCTATTGCAAAAAACTTAGGTGTATATTTTGATATAAAAAGAGCGAAATAAAACATCATATAAAGGAAACCTTCATTAGAACTTCGTTGGTCAAAATATTTTAAACCTTCATCTAGAAAGCGGTCTTTTATTCTGATTCTACGCTCAGTAAAAACCAAATCTTTCGGAATCTCGAAGCCTTCAAACCAATCAATTAATTCTAAATTTTCAATCAATTCTTGAAATTCTTCGGGAGTTTCGGAACTCATTACTGAGAGTAGTTTGAATAAGCCTTCACCTCTTTTTCCCAAGATACTTGATTCATCTTCAAACTTTCTAAGAAATGTTTCTTCTGGAGCATAAATTAGAAATGAAGAAATATCTGTAAACTTTGCTAATAGGCTATTAACAAAGAGGTTTTTTAGTTTTTTTAGTATCTCTCCATTTTCATCATCAATTTCCAGTGGGTCCCATTCTTTATCTTTTAATGAGTCATGCGTATCTCTTTTTTTTATATTAAAATGTTTTTCAAATAAATTATTAATTAGTGGACCTGCCATTTGTGCTGAGATTTCATCAATATTTTTAACCTTCCACTCGCTGAATGGAAGATTGTCATTATGGAGTTCTAAATTATAAGGATTATTATTTCTTTCAAGAAATGAAATACTTATAACTTTAGATAGTTTGCCTTTCTCAAACCCACTTCTCATAGCTATTGAGTCGGCGACTCTAATTCCTCTCGAAGATAAAAATTCATTACTTAATTTATTATCTGCGGCAGCCGAACCCATTGCAATGGCTTCTAAAATATTGCTTTTCCCACAACCATTGGCTCCAATCAGTACATTTACTCGCCCTAATTCAAGCGTTAGGTCTTGCACTGATTTGTAATTTTGTATTTTTACTTCTTTTATCATATACACAACTTGTTTTTAAAAACAAAGCAATTTATGTAAAAATGCTGAGAAAAAACGAATTTTTATAGGTAAGTCTATATCTTTGGTAAAATAAATATCAACAACAAAACCATCATGCAAACGCTCAAACTATCAATCGAAGACCATATTGCTCATGTGATAATCAATCGCCCCGAAAAAGCCAATGCTTTGAATCAAACCGCTTGGGACGAAATCACCGAAGTTTTTGAATACCTCGACGAAAACCTCGAAGTAAGAGTTGTAGTACTCGAAGGTGGCGAAAGCAAGCATTTTTGTGCAGGAATTGATTTGAGTTTGTTGATGTCGGTTTCACAGACCAACGTTGTGTGTGATGCTCGCCGACGTGAGCGTGTGCGTAAAGATGTCTTTCGTTTACAAGCTCCAATCAATGCCATCGAAAATTGCTCAAAACCTGTTTTGGCGGCCATTCATGGTGGTTGTATCGGAGGCGGAATCGACTTGGTTTGTGGCTGTGATATGCGTTATTGTACCGATGATGCTTATTTCACCATCAAAGAAATAGATATGGGAATGGTGGCCGATTTAGGCACTTTACAGCGTTTACCCAAACTCATTGGTGATGGACTGGTGCGAGAAATGGCTTATACTGGCCGCAATGTGGAAGGAAAAGAAGCCGAGAAAATCGGCATCGTCAATCGTTCGTTTGCTGATAAAAATACTATGATGGAAGAAGTAATGAAAATAGCGGCTACGATTGCCTCAAAATCGCCTTTGTCGATTCGTGGCACAAAACATATTTTGCTTCACACCCGTGACCACTCAGTTGACGACGGACTCAATTACATGGCCACTTGGAATGCCGCTATGCTGCTCTCAAACGACCTTCAAGAAGCCTTTGCCGCTAAAATGCAAAAACGTGAGGCTAACTTTGAGAATTGAGTTTAAAGTTTTTTGACATAAGACAAGAGACAAAAGATTTGAGAGGAAAAATGTCATTGCCTAAAATAGGTTGCCCTCAAAACGGGACAATCACATGAGCAAAGATGATTTAAAATCTAAGAAAAGTACAAATCTAAATATTCGTCCGAGGAGAATATTTAGCACTGAGTTCAAACGCCAAAAAAGTTGCCGAACTTACATCTGGTAAAGTTTCTATCGCCAATTTTAGTAAATTGTGGGGAATTAGGACACACATTGTTTACCGTTGGATTTATAAATATTCTCCAGATTATAAAAAAGGAACTACGATGGTTATTCAATTAGATAGC